>CAZPEZ010000031.1:0-42289 GCA_964585715.1 uncultured Occallatibacter sp. | reverse complement strand
AAGAAAAAGCCGAGCTGGGCGATGACCAGACCTGGAAGCCGGATTGGGACAAAATCATCGAGGACGCACTGCCGCCGGATCTGCTTTCGCCAACGGTCGCGAAGGACGTTAAGACATTCTGTCCGCGATTCAATGTGCTGGGAGTTGCGGATAAGCGTGCCTACTGGGCCTACTTCTTTCAGGCGCTCGCTGGGGCGGAAGCTGGTCTAAGAGCAACGGCTGACGTGCGTCACACCGAACCTGAGACCGCGGTTGTGGATCGCGTGAGCCATCGCATGGTGCGCAGCGAGGGACTTCTTCAGTTGACTTTCGAAGACGCAGACCGTTATGGCTGCGACTTCGATTGGGCCGGGGACAGGACGCTCGCGGAGCACGATCCGCAAAAGACGATCTTGCAGCCCAAGAACAACCTGCTGTGCGGAGTGAAGATCCTCACCAACCAGTTGATCGATCAGCGAAAGCCGCTGCTATCGGCGTCGAGCTACTGGTCGACCTTGCGGCCCGGGCGGCCAGGCTATGACACCTTTTTGAAGCAGATGGCGAATGCGCCATCGGTGTGCGGACGAACCTTGCACCGCCGGGCGTCAGCAAGCACAGCGACTACGGCAGGAACGTCGGAAGCAATGGCCAACTCCATGGCCAACCCACATTGACCTGAATTCGACGAAGGGTCGGGAACGCATCCTTATGACAACCTTACCCGCGACTTCCGAAGCACGCCCAGCTGCTCAATCCGGCCGCCAGATACAACGGCACAACGCCAGGCTCTGGACCATCGGGCTAGCGATTGCTGTTGTTGCATTGCTGGCGGCGGGCGTCTACTTCGCGAACGCACATTGGCCTTATCGCTACCGAATTGTCAAACCCATGCTCGAGAGCGTTCTTGGCAGTCAGCTTGAGATCGCGCGCTATCACCGCACCTACTTCCCGCACCCAGGATTTGTCGCGACCGGGCTCACACTGCGGCGCAAGTCCGCACCCGATCTTCCGCCGCTCGGCTCTGCAGGACAAATGGTGGTTCAAGGCAGGTGGATTGACTTGTTATTCCTTCGCGAGCGTGTACAGCTTGTGGATATAACGGCTTTGCACATTGTCGTGCCTGCAGTCGGCAGTCGCGCCAACCAAGAAGACTTCCCTCCCGGAAGCGCCTCGGATTTCGCCGGACCAGACGCCCTGATCGAGGAACTGAATATTCACAATGGCCTGCTCGACGTGATGCGCAGCAATGGAAGGCGCTTTTCGTTTTCTATCATGGAATTGGATCTTCGCAATTTTCAGAAAGGGCGCGCGAACGCGTATTGGGTGGATATGCAGAATGCCAAACCGTGGGGCCGCATCCAGTCCACAGGCAGGTTCGGTCCGTTAATCGCACGAGATCTCGGTACAACGCCGGTCTCCGGCACCTACTCGTTCTCCTCGGTCAAGTTGCGCGACATCGGGAACATCCGCGGCACACTCTCCTCGTCCGGACAATTCAGCGGTTCTCTCGCAGCAATTGAGGCCACAGGGGACTCTCTCACGCCGGACTTCGCCGTTGGCGACGGAAAACCCACACTGGTGAATGGAGGTATTCGCTGCAAGGTGAATGGGCTGACCGGCGAGGTTATCATCCATGACGTTGCCGTGAAGAGCGGTACGACGACGGCCGTTGCCAGCGGCGCAATCGCAGGCTCGCCCAAAGTCACAAATCTAGAAATCGTCGTGAACAATGGACGTACGCAGGACGTCTTGCGACCGTTTATTCGACGCGACGTGCCCATCACAGGTCCACTGTGGCTTCATAGTCATGCGTATGTGGGGCCCGCGCGGGAAGGAGTCGGGTTCTTGCAACGCCTTGTGGTGAATGGTGCTTTTGCTGTGCCGGCCGAACTGGCTACCGATCGCGCGACGGAGAAAAACCTCTCGGAGTTTAGCCAGCGTGCGCAGAGCAACAAAGCAGGATCGCAGAAAAACGACCCACCGCCGAATGCATCCGCCGATGCCTTGTCCTCGCTGAAAGGTGCCGCACAAATCCGCGATGGCATCGTTTCCTCAACCCATCTCACATTTCAGATAGCCGGCGCTCAGGCGACTCTCAGTGGCACTTTCAATCTTCACAATCTGAGTGTGCATCTGACAGGCAATTTCGCTATGCAGTCCGACATTTCTCACGCCGTTACCGGCTTCAAGTCAGTACTCTTGAAGCCGCTGGATCCCTTCCTAAAGAAGCGAAATGCGGGCGCAGTGATCCCCGTTGCAGTCACCGGTGGGCCAGGCCACTACAAGGTCACCCAGGACTTCTCGCACACGAAGTGAGCGTCTATCTTAGCTGCCGCGCTGCACTAACAATCTGCTGGGCACAAAAGATCCGGCAAGCCATTAGGTGGTCGATGGCGGCGGCCATTTACCCCATCTTCGGTTCTTAGTGGAAAAGCGAGTGACAATAGGGATCAAAGCGACCGAAATCGAAAGTCGTTCAATTGAATCCTATTGTGACGATCGCAAAATGGAATTTGCCTAGTCTCAGACATTGGGGGTTTGCCTTGCCTCACCATGGTGCTCTCTATATCTATGTATCTGTACTGTTCGAGCATCTGCTCACGTTCGGTGTTAAGAAGGCTGAGCACCCGCTGACGGTTGGCTTCGCTGCCGCTCATGAATCTCTCCCTATTTGGAAGAAAGTGTAAATCCGCCTTGCGCGAGAAGTATGCTCCCTTTTGCACTCCATCCGATCTGAAGCCGTTATGGACACGACCGAAGGACACGTGTAAGCGCTGGGACACAGTTTACGGGTGCTTTCTGCATGCACGCGACCGTTGGGCCAAGTCTTTTTTCTGCGCCGCAGAAATCGGTTGCAACGAGCAATAGCCGCTGCAGATCATCGGAACTATTACTGGGGGGGCTCATTGCATCGGGAGCCCGATACTCAGCAAACAGCGGAGCGCACTTCGAATCGAACACGCCGACCAAAGACTTGGGACCGCCTCCCAGAGCATAGTGAGACTTTCCCTGCGCATCTATCACGAGTTGCTTGCCGAATATAGGAATCCCATGCTCTTGGTATTGTCGGTGCCATTCATATCCAATGACCAACCGCAAGGTCGAAGGACTCGGATTCCGTTTCCAACCCGAACCTTTATGTACGAGGCCTCGTTTGAGCAATTCTGACCTGTTTGATTCTCTCGAATGGCCGACAATTCCCTCGGAACTCTATCGGCTTCCGAACCTGCATCAATCTCCGATGGGTCTCGCCTCGGCAGCGCGCAGCCTTCACCATCGTCGCTCTCTCCCTTGTTCCCGGAGGCGAGGAGATTCTGCGCGAAGGCGCTATTCCGACCCAAGAAATGCTCATGGTCGGCAGCCTATGGTGACGCACATGAATGGCCGACCCATGTCGAGACTTCGCAACTGGACTTTTCGCGCCACTGTTGTGCTATCTCTTGCTTTGATTGTGGGGCTTCTGGGATGGTCCTGCTGGGTCTACGTGCAAATTGAGAACTATGCCGGTTTGGACCAGACCGCACCGTCGGACGCCATCGGCGTTCTGGGCGCAGCAGAGTACGATGGAAAGCCTTCCCCGGTTTTCCGCGCACGTCTCGACCACGCGCGCGAACTTTACGATCGCGGCATCGCACCGCTGATTATCACTCTGGGCGGTACCAACAAAGATGAGTACTCCGAGGGTGCGGTGGGCCGAGACTACCTGATCAGCCTGGGCATCCCGGAGAGCGCCATTATTGCCGAAACCGAAAGCCGAAATACCGAAGAACAGGCCCACCGAATTGCCGTCATCGCCCGAGCCAACAATCTGCGCAGCCTGGTCGTCGTCAGCGACGGCACCCACCTGTTTCGAATACATGAAATCTGTGCCGCTGATGGCCTTAATGTACGCACTTCACCTCGGACACGCGTCTCCATCGGAGGCGGCGCCGCAGAAGCCGAGCGCATTGCGCACGAGATCCTCAGCTACACCGCCTGGCGGCTTCGTCTAGCGGCTGAATCTGCACTGCGGCGGAGTTAGCCCCCTTAATCTGTTCCTACGTCAGTAAAGAATCGTAATGGGAATACGGAGCGATCAAGAATCGCAACGGGGTGGGAAGGCAACGATAGGCATGGAAACCAATACTTCGCCGGATTCTGCGCTGAAGACGGACAGGGACGACCTCGCCTTTACGGCCGAGCAAGTCGTGGTGGCTTACCACGAGAGAACGAAGCACCACTACCACCGCTATGCCGCGTCGGTTGGATACCTGGATTGGGCTAAACAACCGGATCCGTTCCGTCGTTACGACGGAGCGCCGCTGGTTCGCCTTCCTTTGCCTGACATGGGGCGAGCGCTTCCGTACTGGCAGCTCTACGTTGCGGACAGCATGGTGCCAGCGCCGCTTTCGATCGACTCCATCTCACTTTTCTTGCGTTATGCATTTTCGCTAACAGCCTGGAAACAGTTCGAGGGAACCACATGGTCTCTGCGTTCCAATCCGTCGAGCGGTAACCTACACCCGACGGAGGGATACCTCCTCTTGCCGTCGTTGGATGCTATCCACGATCGTCCCGGCCTCTACCACTATGCATCGAAAGCGCACGGTCTGGAGCTTCGAGCGGACTTTGACTCTTCGGTCTGGGCGGCATTGACGGCAGCGTTTCATGAGGGCTCATTTCTCGTCGGGCTGTCATCCATTCTCTGGCGGGAGGCCTGGAAGTATGGCGAGCGTGCGTTCCGGTACTGTCAACACGATGTCGGCCATGCGCTGGGAACGATACGATTCGCGGCGGCTGCCCTCGGGTGGAGACTCCTCCTCCTCGACCGTGCGGATAGCGCGGGCATATCACAGCTGCTAGGACTCAACCGCGAGTCCGACTACAAAGGCGCAGAGCGGGAGCATCCCGAACTGGTGGCGCTTGTGGTCAGGGAGAAATGGGCGAGCGACCGGGGCCTCTGCCAGCACAGAGAATTGGTATCTCAGATAGCCTCTTCACATTGGTACGGCACGCCCAACGCGCTGAGTCCCGAGCACAGCGTCGCTTGGCCAGTGATCGACCAAGTGGCTGCCGCCACTTCGAATCCGAGGATTACGCCCGATGAAGAGTTATCCAGGTTCCCTTCGGAGGAAGAGCTGTTCGCAGTGCCTGTTCGGTCCGGAACCTTCACTGCGGAAAGGGTGATCCTGGGTCGCAGAAGCGCTGTGAGCATGGACGGGGCCACAGCGATTCCTGCGGCGTCCTTCTTCCGGATGTTGGCTCGCCTCGTACCCACCCGGGACGGCCGATCGATACCGTGGGATGCGCTACCTTGGCGCCCACGCATCCACCTGGGCCTCTTTGTACATCGGGTGAACGACTTGCTCCCCGGTCTCTACATGCTTGCTCGGGATCCGGAGAAGGTCGAGACACTCCGGCAGGGGACGCGGCCTGAGTTCCTGTGGCAACGCCCTCCGTCGTGTCCGCCTGGCCTTCCCCTATACCTTCTGAAGGAGGGAGACTGTCGCACTCTGGCCACGACTATCTCCTGCGGTCAGGACATCGCGGGGGACGGGGCCTTCAGCCTTGGGATGATCGCCGAATACATGGGCAGTCTGGTTGTCTATGGTGCCAGTTTCTATCGAAATCTCTTCTGGGAGGCCGGCCTCGTGGGCCAGGTGCTGTATCTCGAGGCGGAAGAGGCGGGGATTCGTGCGACTGGGATCGGCTGCTACTTCGATGATCCGGTTCACGAGGTGTTCGGCATCTCTTCGCGCGATTGGCAGAGCTTCTACCATTTCACTGTGGGTGGCCCAGTCGAGGACAGACGCCTTACCACGTTGCCTGCGTACAATCTGTGAGAAGCAGGATGAGCGGCAACTGTATCGGCCAGTTCTTTCTTGACTTTTGAATTTCGGGCTTCGGGCCGCTGATTTCGCCCTCAGGATGGATGGTGGCTAAACATTCAATGACCAGCCCTTCAGTGTCATTGCGGCAACGAGCGCAGCATTTGTTGCTTCAGTAGTGATGGACGGTAAGCATTGCTGGACGACCGCGCAGATTGCGTGATCGCGGTCCATGTCGCCTTCGTCGCTCGGGTCCTTCGCATCGCGCTTACCGAGAGCTTGCACATCGCCGAGAAAGGCGGCCTGAGCCGCCTTCCCGGGACGACATGTTCATAGTTCTTACACGGCTGCGTGGACGTTGTGGAAGGTCGAGACGACCGTCTCAAACGTCTGAATTCGCGGCGTTCCATCGATCACGTTCCCCAGGGTCTTCAACACTTCCGGGTAGGTGCGGGTGTTGTAATCGTCCGCATTGCTCTTGTGCTCCCACAGACTGATTGAAACCGCGTCCTGCGAGGAGGGGTTGCATAGAGTGATTTCTTCCTTGAAGCCCTTCTGCTTCTTCAGCAAAGGAAGAATCTGGTTTTCGAAGGTGTGGGTGTAATCGTGCTGCATGTTGGCTTTAAGGCGAAAAGTTACATTGCGTGCGTACAAAATCAACCTCCTAAAGGTTGTCTCGTATATAAGTGGGGGGAACTTCAGATGGCCTTAACTTATATTCAGGGGACCTGAATGAGGTGACTGTTTCTATACGCCTCATCTGCGAACGTAGTCTCTCGATTGGGAGTTGTCAATCCGGGCAGATTTCGGGTTCCGGTCAGGTTGTGGCCTGTTAGCAAGTCCTATGAGAGGGGATGTCAAGAGAAAAACTCTCCCTTGCTCCCCTGTGAGGGGAAGCTGTTCGCCTTGCATCCAGCCCTATGCTGTGGGCTAGCTGCATATTCCTTGAGCGTGACCCAGCCAGTTGCGAGTCTTGGCTCCTCGGTTTCATTGTCTCGATGGTGGTTCGGCGCTCTCGGTTCGTGAAGCTGCGCAAGCAGGAGTGTTGGCTCGAGGTAACATGCCAACCATGATCCTATGTGAGACTCGAGGCCTACAGCTTTATTGGGTTGTGCGAGGGGGCATAGGATAGAAATGGAGACTTCGGTACTGAACTGGCAGCACACGGAGACGCCTAACTTGCTAACAGATACTCTCCCTCGACCCCGAGCGTCGCGAAAACCGAAAGGCTACCATCGGTCAGGAAAACCTGGAGCAATAGCCTTGATTCTCACTTGACGCTCAAGCTGCTTGTGGCTTCACATGTTCTGCGTCGAAACACTCTCCTCTCTTCCAAAGCGTTAAGGTTATGGCTGCGATCTTGCGCGCCAGTGTAAGGCGGGCCAACTCTGGCTTCATTCCTTTGGCCAGCAAACCTGCATAAAAATCCTGGAAGGGTCCTGCACGAAGAGTGGCACTCAGGGCCGCACTCTTGAAGATCTCCTTCATGGCGTGGTTGTGATTCTGATTAAGTCCGCGAACTTGCTGTGGCTTCTTCGACCGTTGCAGTTGTCCGTCCACGTAACGATATTGCGCGCTGTCATGTGTCTCGACTGCCAGACCACTGTAGGTCCACAGTTGCCGTTTGCTCCGGAACCGGTGCGGGGTCTGCATAAGGGCGACCAGTTGCGCGGCTCGAAGCGGGCCGATGAAAGGAATCTGACGCAAAACTTTCACAGCCTGATGTCTGTGGCTCTCGGCTAACAGTTCTCCTCGAACTGTGCGCCGCAAGAGCTGCAATCCATCCAGCTCCTGGTAGAGCAGTTCTGCGCGGCGGTGTACCCCGGCCTGGTTAATCTTTTGCAGCCACTGCTCGCGATGGCGCCGGCTATAGACCTGCGTGCCTATACAGGGAATGCCCCAGCTGCGATACAACGCCTTGAGCCGGCTCATTACCCGCTTCAAGTCTTTGCTGACCGCTTGATAGCTGCGCGCCAACTCCTGCAGCGTCCGCAGTCCATGCTCTCCGTGGTAAACCGCTCGCAGCAGTCCGGCGCGTAGCAACTCGGCCAGCTTCCGCGCATCGATCTTGTCGCTCTTGCTGCCCTCTTTCAATAAAGCATTGCGACGTGGGTTGCAGACCATAATCTCCTGTACGTGCGGCTTGAGCACGTCGTACAGCCAGGCCGCCCAAGTCCCTTCTTCCAACGTCACATGTAGCTCTCCGCGCAGCCCATGCAGAAAATCGAGCAAAGTGCTGGCTTTGGTTTCGATGATCGATTCGATCACCAATTTGCCCGCGGCATTCAGAACCGCAATCGAAATCGCTTCTTTGTGAACATCCAGGCCGATATACTGACATTGCTACTCAGCATGCTGGGTACCTCCTTGGGGGGAAGGTGATTCTTCAGCCGGACCACTTTCCCTCAAGGTTAAGTGTGATACTTCTAAAAACCCCATCGCAAAGATGCAGCTCTCTTCCGCAGTAGAATCAGTCTTGAACTGAGCGGAGGATAGGGCCATGCTGGGAAGCAACCCGAGCGCCGCCTCAGTGGCCTCGACCGATCCAGAGGGGATGCCACGGCATCCCCTTTTCGCTGTGTGCTTGTACAAACTCCCCCCGATCGGGAGAGGCATCAAAGCGCTAAATCCTGGGGGTGCGGGGGCAAAGCCCCCGCAGGCTGCGTTGCCCATGTCTTCAGCTTCAGTACGCGCATCGCCGGCGAACTTGAACCCTGCAGGCGCCTGGTAGCAATTCCCGGCATCGGACCGATCACTCTCCTGCATTCTGGCAACTTCCATTCTGTTTAATCCGAAGGAGATGACTGCTTTCGGGCAGACGTTGCTCGCGACAACCTTCTTTGTCAGCAATTTCTATTTCTGGCAGACAGCACACCCGCTCGGCTACTTCGATACCGAGGTCAATTCAAAACCGCTCCTGCACACCTGGTCGCTTTCCGTCGAAGAGCAGTTCTATGTCATCTTTCCAATGTTGTTGTTTCTACTCTTTCGCTGGGCTCGGACACGGGTCCGTATTTCGCTATTGGTTCTGACGGCCGTATCTTTCGCCTTGAACCTCTGGGCAACTCAGCATAAGTCGGTGCTCGCGTTCTACTGGTTCACACCGCGGGCCTGGGAGCTGTTGATCGGCGCGCTGTTGGCTGTCAAAGTCGTGCCTCCGCTGCGCAATCGAGCGATCCGGGAAGCAGCGGGTGCTTTGGGACTCACACTGATTGTGAGCTCTCTGTTCCTTCCGATCTATCATTGGGCGTTTCCGGGCTATATCGTGCTGATCCCTTGCGTGGGGACGTGGCTTGCCATCTATGCAGGGGAAGAAGGTCCTTCACTGGCGAAGACTGTGTTAAGCGTCCGTCCACTTGTCTTTGTTGGGACGATCTCGTATTCGCTCTATTTGTGGCATTGGCCGATCATCGTCTTCAGCCGGCACCTCCCGTTCCACTTCTCAGATCGGACGGACACCGCAATTGTTGTGGTCGCTTCGATCATCCTGGCGTTCCTCTCGTTTGAATATGTTGAGCGCCCATTTCGCGGAAGCACTTCGCCGTTTAGTCGGCGCCAGATCTTTGCATTTGGAGCCGTCGCCAGTGGATTGACCGCAAGCTTTGGGACAGCAGCCTACATCTCTCACGGCCTGTTGGAACGCTACGACCCGAAGACGAGGCAACTTGTGGTCAGCAATCTGGATCGGATGGAGGACTTCGACGAATCGTGCTCCAACTGGGGGAAGGAGATCGATAAGGTCTCGGATATAGGGTTTTGTGTTTTGGGAAAGCAGTTGCCGCATAAGGTCATGTTCTGGGGAGACTCCCACATCGAGCAACTGTACCCAGCTCTCAAACAGGTCTTTGCTGAAGGAGCCCTGCATGACCGCGGAGTCACTCTGGCGGTTGAAAATGGGTGCCTGCCGGATGAGCACGTGAACAATACAGGTCACGGGTATCACTGCGATTCGTTTGCCCGGTTCGCAATGATGAGAGCGAAGCAAGAAGATATCGATACAGTCTTCATTGGATTCAGCACCTGGTGGGTTAATCGGTACGATAAGTACTTCTGCACTGCCACAGATGGGAAATGTCAAAACCTATTGCTCACGAGCGATGATGCGAGCAATCGCTTTCTTGCAGATCTGTCCGAGGAGATTCGAGAACTTCGGGTTCAGGGAAAGCGCGTGATCGTCTGCCTGCCCTTCCCTTCATTCGACAGGAGAGTTCCCGAAGTCGAGATCAACAAAGCGGTGTTCGGCAGATATGGACTGTCAGTCGACGCAAGGGAGATGAGTCCTCCGTCTCTTCGAGAGCAAGTTATATCAGTCGCGCAGAATGCGGGTGCGGAGATCTTCGATCCGAGAGAGGTTCTTTGCCAGGGGCGACAGTGTCTCTCTGCGATCGACGGTGTTTCGATCTATAAGGACGATAACCACCTCACCCCAAGCGGTGCGCGTCTTCTTACAGCAAGCCTGCAACAATCTCTTCAGAAAGACTCTGATGCAACGCGCGCTATCGGCTCGAAGAGCCTGGAAGAAGAAAGCGCACATGATTCAGCCCAGGAGTAGTCCGAACGACTGGCACTGAAATGAATGCCACGAAGAACGGAAACAACGACATTACCCCACCTGCGTGATTCCCAACTGTCATTGCAGGATTGAGGAGTGCTCTTTGCCTCGGTGAGCGTCACAGCCCAAGGGGAGTTTTACTGCCCGGTCATAGATAATGCCGAGCGCTTGCATGAGTCTCCGAAGTGGTCCCCAGAAAAATTGAGGTTCCGGATGAATTGTGGCCCATCCGGAAGTAAGCTTGTTTTTGGGCCACTTCCGGGCGGATCCCTTAGCACTACGGGCGGGAGCTTTCCAACTGCTCGAAGGTCAGGTTCAGGATTGCTTTGGATTTGCGGATCTCCGTGTCCGTCAGCAAGCTACACCTCCAGATTTTCGGATCGAGATACCACCACGGCGCAAATCAACAAAACACCCATGGATATTGGGCATGAGAGGTATTTTCATCAAATACCACCACCCCATACACCGCGATGCACCAAGAATACCACCAAAAATCTCCGGCTAGCAGAATACCTATGCGAACGTAGATGAACAAAACCCCCAGTATTTACTGGGGTTTCTTCGCTTCGCTGAATGTCTGTGAACGTCTCCGAACGGTAGGTGGTGGGCAGTGAGGGACTCGAACCCCCGACATCCTGCTTGTAAGGCAGGCGCTCTAACCAACTGAGCTAACCGCCCCCATGGGTTGGTAGGCGAACCAGAACGGTCCTCTGTCATGATACCAGTCCCTTGGTTTGGCTTCTCGCGCGCGGCGGGGCCGGCGACGCGCGTTGATACACTTGGCCGGTGGCCCGGCTGATTGTGAATGCGGACGATTTCGGATTGACTTCGGGAGTGAACCGGGCGATCGTCGAGCTGCACCAAGCCGGCGTGCTGACCAGTACAACGCTGATGGCGACGGCCTCTGCTACAGATGAGGCGATTGGGCTGGCGCGGGCGAACCCGGGGCTCGGGGTGGGCTGCCACGTGGTCCTTGTGGATGGCGAGCCGGTGCTGCCCGCGGAGCAGGTGCCGAGCCTCATAGAAAAAGACACGGGGCGGTTTCCGCCGAAGCTGACGACATTCCTGCGGAGGCTGTTTACGGGTCGCATCCGGACGGCGGAGATTGAGGCCGAAGCGGCGGCGCAGATGGCGCGGCTGCGGGATCGAGGAATTCGGCTGACGCACATCGACACGCACAAACATACACACATGTTTCCGCCGGTGCTGCGGCCAGTGCTGCGGGCGGCGCGGGCGGCGGGGATTGGTGCGGTGCGCAATCCGTTTGAGCCGGAGTGGGCGATACGGGCAACGCCGCGCGCGGGGCTGGTGCGCAGTGCGGAGGTGGCGGCGCTGCAGCGGTTCGGGCCGTATTTTCGGCGGGTATTGCGGGAAGAAGGATTTGTTTCGACGGACGGCACAATTGCGGTGGCGGCGACGGGCGTGGTGAACGCCGACACGGTGCGGGCGCTGCTCGCGAAGCTGCCGCAGGGGACGTGGGAGCTGGTGACTCATCCCGGCTACAACGATGCGGATCTGGATAAGGTGCGGACGCGGCTGCGGGCTTCGCGTGAGATCGAACGCGAGGCGCTGGGGGCGATTGCGGAGTTTGAGGGGATCGAGTTGATTTCGTTTGCGGGGCTGCGGGCGGGGACGATGGTGTAGGTGTTATTTATCGGAGATTTGCATCTTCCCCGCCGGCCGGTTCGTCCAAACGGAAGGCATTCCAAACAAAAAAACCACACGGAGCTGAAGGACGCACATGCGGATTGGAATCACGTGTTATCCCACGTATGGCGGCTCCGGTGTGGTGGCGACCGAGCTGGGGATCGAGCTGGCGGCGACGGGCCATGAAGTGCACTTCATCTCGTATTCGCAGCCGTTCCGGCTGACGGGGCGCGACAACGGGATCTTCTACCACGAGGTTCCGGTGTCGAGTTATCCGCTGTTTGAGTTTCCGCCGTACGATTTGGCGCTGGCCTCGCGGATGGCGGAGGTAGCGGAGTTCAATCATCTCGATCTGCTGCATGTGCACTATGCGATTCCGCACTCGGTGAGCGCGCTGCTGGCGCGGCAGATGCTGGCGGCAAAGGGACGGCGGCTACCGTTTGTAACGACGCTGCATGGGACGGACATCACGCTGGTGGGGCTGGACCGGAGCTATCTGCCGATCACGCGCTATTCCATTCAGGAAAGCGACGGGGTCACGAGCATCTCGCAGTACTTGAAGACGAAGACGGTTGAAGACTTCGAGATCGCGCGGCCGATCGAGGTGATTCCCAACTTTGTGAACTGCGATGTCTACACGCCGTACACGGATGAAGGGATTCGGGCGGAGGCGCGGAAGCGGTATGCGCAGCCCGGCGAAGCGATCCTGATTCACCTGTCGAACTTCAGGCCGGTGAAGCGCGTGGTGGATGCAGTGAAGGTGTTTGCGGAGGTGGCGCGTGAGGTGCCGGCGCGGCTGATTCTGGTGGGCGATGGGCCGGATCGCTCGGCCGCTGAGTGGCTGGCGCACGATTTGGGGATCAACGACAAGATTCACTTTCTGGGCAAGCAGGAACGAGTGAATGAGCTGCTGCCGGTGGCGGACCTGATGCTGATGCCGAGCCAATTGGAGTCGTTTGGGCTGGCAGCACTGGAGGCGATGGCATGCAAGGTTCCCACGATTGCGACGCGCGTGGGCGGCGTGCCGGAGCTGATCGACCATGGCGTGACCGGGCTGCTGTTCGAGGTAGGCGACGTGGAGAGCATGGCGGCGGGCGCGCTGGGATTGCTGAAGGATCGGGATCGGCTGGAAGTGATGCGCGACGAGGCGCGGAAGACGGCACGATCACGGTTCTGCGCGACGCTGGTGCTGCCTCAGTACGTGAAGTATTACGAGCAGGTGCTGGCGGGGGCGGGGACGGCGTCTCCGACAGTTCGTTCTACGAAGTGAGAGTGCCCAAAAGCAGATCCTTCGCCCCGCTTACCCCATATACGACTGCGTCCTTCACGGGGCCCCAGACGCGCGGGTTCTCAGGATGACACCGCATCTTTCATCAGACGAACTTCAGAGGCCGGGGACTAGGGTGTGGGTTCGGTTTCGATGCGAGGCTTGAGGCCGACACGCTGCCAGAACTCAGTGACGAGGGCAACGGTTTCGGGCGCGGTCTGCGGGGTGATGCGCAGAGGAAGCTCGCGGTTCGAGACGAGGTGGATAACGGCTGACTCTTCCTGGATGCGGTCTTCTCGATCCTGGGGCATCAGATCCTGAGGCCGGGCGACGATGGCGATGCACTTGTCGGCGCGATAGGTGCAGGAGGCGAGATCGCCGATGGAGAGCTGCGTGGTGGGTGTGGCGAGCACGGTGCGCGGCGGGGCCATGCGATCGAGGAGACAAAAAATCTCGAGCTTGGACTCGAGCTCGTCGGGCACGCAATCGATGGCGAGATCGGCGTCGCGCACGGCATCTTCGATGGTGGAGACGAAGGCTACGGCGGGCAAGGCTTCGGGGCTGAGCTCAAGGCGCAGGGCTTCGAGCGCATGGTGCAGATTGGCAGGCATCACATCCTCAAGCAAGACGCGATAGCCGGCGCGCGCCGATGCGAGGGCAAGCCACCGACCGAGTGGACCTGCTCCTATGATTGCAACGGTGAGCAAGGAATGTCTTACTTGGCCTTGAGGGCTTGTAGGACGTCGTCGGCGCTGGGCTTCGACTGGACGAGATGTTCGGCAACGCGGGCGCGTTCTTGGTCGGAGAGCGTTGGCGCAAAGGCCAGGATGCGGCGCAGGGTCACAGAGACATCATCGATATAGTTCATCAAGCGGATCGCTTCACCAGACAGCGGCATGGAGTTCCTCGTGGATGGAGTTGTCATCTTCTATTGTAGGGGTTCGCAATGGGGGATGAGCCGACGCGAGAGGGATCTCACGCTGCGTTGGCCCACCAAGGTCACTCCCACCGAAGGGGCCGGTCGACTGCTCAGGGCAGCTCGCGGACCCAGATATTGCGGAAGCTGAGAGGCTCGCTCTTGTCACCGTGGGCCTGCAGCTTGATGGGCGCGCGGTCGTACTTCTTGTAGAAGGGCTGGCCGATGTAAAGGGTCTGGCCTTTCAACTCGAAGTGATAGTCGACGAGGACGCCGTTGAGGAAGGCTGTGGCGTAGGCGGGCGTTTTGACCGTTCCGTCGTCGTTGAAGGAGGGTGCAGTCCAGACAACATCGTAGACGTTCCACTCGCCCGGTTTGCGCATGGGGTTTGCGAGAGGGATGCTCTGCTTGTAGAGACTGCCGGCCATGCCGTTGACGTAAGTCTTGTTGTTGTAGGAGTCGAGCACCTGCAGCTCATAGCCATCGTCTCCGGGTCCAGTGGAGGCAAGGAAGACCCCACTATTGCCGCGCGCCTGGCCGCTGCCGGTGATGTTCTCGGGGACGCGCCACTCGATGTGGAGCTGGTAGTTCTTGAACAAGCGTTTGGTCTCGATGTTGCCTACGCCATGTTCTTTGCTGACGGTGAGGATGCCATCGTGGACGACCCAACGTGCTGGGCTGTGATCCTGCGCGGAGACCCACTCATCCTGATTTTTGCCGTCGAAGAGGACGATGGCGTCGGAGGGCGCAGCCGCATCGATGGCGCCGGGGGTGACGATCTTTGGCTCGGGCTGCCAGGTCTCGGTGTCTTCGGGCTTGGGTTTGTCTTGGGCGGCAAGGGGAAGAACGGCAGCTAAGAGCAAAGCAAGTTTGAGGGCGTGCGCGAGAGGTGTCTTCATGACGGAGATCAGCATACACCGGCGCGTCCCGGTGCGGTTCGGCACAGAGCGCGCGGGCGTGATTGGCTAGCGCAGGCTGGCGTGAGGCGAAGTCACGGCTGAGAGTTCTTTGAAAACGGCGTCGGGAAGACGGAGCGCGGCGGACTGGATGTTCTCTTCGAGGTGCGCGACCGAGGATGTGCCGGGAATCGGGAGCGTGACGCGGGAGCGCTGGAGCAGCCAGGCCAGTGCCACCTGGAGCGGTGTTGCGCCGAGCTGTTTGGCGACGCGCTCGAGCACATCTTTGGCTAATCGATTCTGTCCAAGCGGGGCCCAGGGGATGAAGGCGATCCCGTGCTTCGTGCAGTGGTCGAGCAGGAAATCCCACTCGCGATCGGCGAAGCTGTAGCGGTTTTGCACGGACACGATGGGGACGATCTTGCGTGCGCGCTCGACGTGTTCGAGAGTGACGTTGGAAAGAGCGATGTGGCGGATCTTTCCCTGCTGCCGCAGGCGGGCGAGTGTTTCCATCGAAGCGTCGAAGGAGACCGCGGGGTCGGGGATGTGGAGCTGGTAGACGTCGATGCGATCGAGACGCAGGTGCTTCAGACTGCCTTCGACCGCCTCTTCGAGATGCTTGGGGCTGGCGTTATGAATCCACTGGCCGGGACCGATGCGTTGCCATCCACCTTTGGTGGCGATGACGAGGCCGGCGGGATAGGGAGCGAGTGCTTCGGCAATCAACTCCTCGGAGACGTTAGGGCCGTAGGAGTCGGCGGTGTCAATGAAGTTGACTCCAAGCTCCACGGTGCGGCGCAGCGTGGCGAGCGCAGCAGCTTTGTCCTCGGGCGGTCCCCAGATGCCTTTGCCTGTGATGCGCATGGCGCCGTAGCCGAGACGGTTCACGGTGAGATCGCCGAGTTGGATCGTGCCCGCGGCCGCGGCCGAGAGAGTCTGCGTGGTCATGCTGAAAATCTCCTTGTTTCTTAGGATGAGGGATGGACGGTGCGGGGTGCAAAGAGGAAGGGCTGTTCGAGTGTGAACGAAGGCCCGAGCGAGACCCACGGTCTCCCACCCAAGCAGAGCTTGGATGGGGCACCAGTCAAAGAGGAAAAGCACGAAGCGAGCGACGATCGGAGGCAAACGCGCCGAGGCGGCCCACCCTCCCACAAGAGTGGACCGCCTCTTTGCATTCCGGTCTTGGCACCGCCGCCGGAAAGTCAATCACACAGACCCAGGTACTCGCTCATCGAAATCTGACGAAAAAACACAAGAACGCGCCCAGCAGCCCAGTAGTAGAGAAACAAATTGCCTGTCGGAAAGAGTTCTCTTTATTTTTCAAGGATATGGAGCGTCTTTCCTGTCCACCATCCAAAACGCGAGATCTGTTCCGCTTCTGGAAGCGCGCGGTTGATGTGATCGACCATGGCGTAGATCGCGAAGTTTCCGAGTGCCACGCCAACCATTGATATGAAAAAGCAAAGAACTCCAAAAACCAGTCGGACAGTCATGCGAACCCCAACTGCCAAAACTTCACAGAGTGCGTTTGAACAGCGGCGTCGCGATCAGCAGCGTTCCAATGCCGAAGGTGAAGAGAAACAGCAGGTCGTAACGGATGGCCGTGAAGCCGCCATCTTTAAGGAGAACGGCCTGGAAGCCGTGGATCGCGTAGGTAAATGGATCGACAATGGCGATGGCGCGGAGCCAAGGTGGAAACGCAGAGATGGGATAGATGGCGCCCGAGGGGAAGAAGAGCAGCGTGTTGAGGACGCCGAACATGGCGCGCGGCACGAGTGGATCGTCGACCCGCACCATCATGAGAAACATCATGCCGTTGAAGGCGATCGATGTGCCCAGGACGAGCAGCAGCAGCTGGAGGTCGGCGACGGGGTTGAAGATCGTGCCGAGGCCCGCCATCAGGGAGCCAATCACGGTCAACGAAATCCCAGCGAGAACAGCCTTGATCGCTCCCGCGACGTTCAGCCCCATTACCAGCTCCAGTTTGCTGATGGGGGTAACGAGGTAGCCCTCGTGTACACCGCGGGCTTTGTCGTCGATGTACAACATGCCGCCGCCGATCATGACCGAAATGTACATGGCCAGAGCGATCGAGCCGGAGAGCAGGAACTTCATGTACTCGATGTAGGGATAGAGCTCGACGGTTTCGAGGGCGATATTCTTGACGACGCGCGTCTGGATCACGGGCTGATTGAGCGCGTCGACCAGCGATTGCATTTCGCCTTCGAGCGAGGAACTCATGAACTGGTCGGAGTTATCGACGACGAAGCCGATGCTTGGGGCGTCCTGCGCATACACACGTCGCGAGTACTGGGCGGGAATAATGACCGCCGCATCGACTTTTCCGGTGCGCACATCTTCGCGCGCAGTGGTCTCATCGTCGTAGGAAACGGTCTTGAAGGTGGCGATGTTGGCGGCGACGGCATCGAAGGCTTCCTGGACCTTGACGGCCTGCGGCCCGTGATCGTAGTCCACGACGGCGACGCGCGCGTTACGGATTTTGCCACCGAAGGCGTTGCCAAGAATGATGAGCTGAACGAGCGGCAACATCATGGACATGATCATGAGCACGGGCGAGCGAAAGAACTTGCGCATCTCGCGCTCGATGATGGCGAACATTCTGTTCATGGTTGCGCTCCTGGCCGGGGGGGCATCATGAAGACCGACTTGACCTGCTCATCGCGCAGCTGGCGGCCAGTGTAGTGAACGAAGACGTCGTCGAGCGAGGTGTTCTGCACGCTCAACGAAGTAAGCTGTTCGCCAAGCGACGCGGCCATCTCGACAAGCTGCGTGGTGGTCTGCGATCCGTTCGAGGTAAGGACGCGATAGACACCGGCGGACTGGGACTGCACCTCAGTCACGTTGGGGAGGGCTTGGAGGCGTGACTGCCATTCAGGGTCTTCTCGGTTGAACTGTACCTCGACGACGTTCGATCCTGGGACGCTTTGCTTGAGTTCAACCGGCGTGCCGAGTGCGACGAGATTGCCGTGATCGACGATGGCGATGCGGTCGCAGAGTCTGTCGGCCTCTTCCATATAGTGGGTGGTGAGCAGCATCGTGAGGTGGCGCGTCTTCTTCAAGTTGTTCAGCATCTCCCACACCGCGATGCGGGAGACGGGATCGAGGCCTGTGGTCGGCTCATCGAGGAAGAAGATACGCGGGTCGTGGACCAGACCGCGAGCGATTTCGAGGCGACGCCGCATACCGCCGGAGAGAGTCTTGGTCTGCGCGTCGCGCCACTTGATCAGATCTACAGCTTCGAGGACTTCGGTGATGTTCTTGGCGCGCTGCGCGCGCGGGACACTGTAGAGCTTGGCATAGATGCTGAGGTTTTCTTCGACGGTGAGGTCGGGATCGCTGGTGAGGGCCTGGGGGATGACGCCGATCATGCGGCGAACGTCGTCGGAGTCTTTGGACACATCGTGGCCGCCGACAATCGCCTTGCCGCTGGTGACGGGGATGAGTGTCGTCATCATACGGATGAGCGTGCTCTTCCCTGCACCGTTGGGACCGAGCAGACCGAAGATCTCTCCCTCGGCGACCTGAAAGCTGACACCTTTCACGGCCTCAAAATCGCCGTAGCGCTTGACGATGTTTTCTACGGCAATCGCCACGGGCACGCCGTTCTTCCCGTTGCCGTTGATCGCCGGCGCCGTGAGCGGTTTTGTGTTTTGGACGGGCTTTGCGGCTGACATCATCATTTCACCAGCTTCGCTTTCGGGATGTAGACCTCGGCGGTCATGCCGGGGACGTAGCGCTCGTCGGGATTGGGGATCAGCAGCTTGATTTGTACGGTCTTGATGTCGCGCTTGCGACCGCCATTGATGTCACGCTGGGTGGCAAAATCGGCGAGTGAGGATTTGGCGATGACTTTGCCTTGCACGCTGGAGCCGCTGGGCATAACGACCCTGAGGCTGTCGCCGAGTTGGACTGCGTCGGCCTGGGTCTCGGGTAGCGGCGCGTAGACCCAGGTTTGGGTCAGGTCCATGACGGTGGCGATGGTTCCACCCGCGGAGAGAACTTCTCCCTGCCGTGCCGCGAGTACGTTGACTCGGCCGCTGACCGGAGCGACGACCTGGGCATAGCCGAGTTCGACGCTGGCTTGATCGGCGAGAGCTTGCGCGTTTTGCACTTGTCCCCGGGTTGAAGCTACGGTTTTGGCGGAGACGAGTGCGAGCCGCTCGTGCGCCTTGGCCTGTTTGACCGCAGCCTGCGCAGCAGAGACGTTCTCACTTGCGGTTTGAACTGCGGCCTGCGCGGCCTGCAGGCTGGTCACTGCCTCATCTTTCGCCTGGTCACTCGCAATTCCCTGCTTGGCAAGCGCAACAGTGCGCAGAGTGTCCGCCTGCTGATGGGCGAGATTGGCGTTTGCCTGGGCCAGAGCAGCTTCAGAGGCGCGCAGCTGGGCTTCTGCGTTGACGGTGGCGCTGGAGACTTCGCCCTGGTTCTGCTGCTCAGTCTCCATCGTCTCACTCAGCTTCGACTGGTTGCTGGCGACCGTCGCTTCGGCGGCTTTCCGCGCGGCGGCGAGGTCCTCGCTCTCGATTTCCGCGATGAGCTGGCCGGCTTTGACTTGCTGGCCTTCTTCGATCGTGAGCATCTGCACGCGTCCGGGAATCTTGGCGCCGACCAGCACTTCATTGGCGTCGACAGTCCCGATGAGCTTGAGATCGCTCGGCGCTCGCGCTGTCAGCAGATACCAGATGAGCGAGCCCAGCGTGAGCAGGCCCAGAATCATGAAGACTCTATTTCGTGCGTTCATTGTCATTTCTCCCAAACATCAGGCGATCGGCATTCACTTCAGGCATAGGCGTCTCAGCGAGTACCTGCGCGGCCAACGCCGCTCCACGCTCCCGATCGGTAAAGATCGCCTGCCCCAAAAACTCGACCAGGGCCGTCCGGCGCTGCGCCAGTGCGTCGGGCGCAAAGGGCTCGGTCGAGTTGAGAATTCGCCACACGGGCGCACTCAGAAAATAGAAGACGTTGGCTCCGAGAGAGGCGAGATGAATCTGCAGCCAGTCGGCTTGAATTAGCTCGCCGGACTCGATGCCCTCACGCGCCATGGATTGGTACATGGTCATGGCGGGCGCGAAGATGCGCCTGACCAAGACCTCCAATGCGCTCGACTCGCCTTTGTGCAGGCGAATCATCTCCTGCTGCATGAGGCCCTGGAACTCGTGCTGGGTCAGGATGCGATCGAAGTGCTCCAGGGCGGAGCGAAGCATGCGTTCCCCCGGCGAACATTCGCGGAGGAAGACAGCCATCGTGCGGTCGCGGATCTTGGCGGAGATCATCTCGAGGGCGGCGAGGTAGAGATTCTCCTTGCTTTCGAAGTAGTAGTAGAGGAGGGCCTTGTTGACGCCGGCGGCTTGGGCAATGCGGTCGGTGCGGGCACCAGCCAAACCGTGGGATGCGAATTCGGACAAAGCGGCGTGTAGGATGCGGGAGCGGGTATCGGTGGCGCGCTCGGAGACGGGATGTGTGGAGGCAGCGGTCATTTTTGTCTAACTGGTTAGTTAAACTAACTAGTTAGTAAAATAGCGCTGAATCACAGAAGATGCAAGCTCTTTGGAGATCTTCACCTATCCAGATTTAAAATCAATCACCTGCGAGGGAAGAATTGGGGGGATTGGGGGGACAGGAGCCGATGAAGCGCTGCGGTTAGGCTTTGCTCAGAAGAGGAGTTGCGCGAAGTCGACCAAGTTGCGTTGCCATACCGGCCAGATATGTGCGCCTGGCGTCTCCACTGCTTTCACGTGGTAGCCCTTTGCCTGCAATTCCTGGATCAGTTTTCGGTTCGTCTCCAGGAGCGGATCGCCGGTCCCGCACGAAATGCACAGGAGACGCAGTTGGCTTGTTTGGCCGCTAACCGCTGGCCGTTGCACAAACTGAGCCGCGGCGCTGAATCCGCCAATCCAGGCAAAAACTCACCCATGCCCTCTTTGCCGGCGCGGTCCAATCCAATCTCGAGGCTCTGGGACCCGCCCATGGAAAGTCCCGCGATTGCTTTTCCGTCGCGCGTTTTCACAACCCTGTACTCCGCCTCCACGCGCGGAACAATCACTTTCAGGAGGACCTCTGCAACAGAGCGTTACTCGCCGAAAACAGCCGGCAAAAGTCAGCGTCCGAAGGCTGCTTGCTGGCCACAGCCATATCGCCGTAGCCGAGGGGCATCACCACCACCATTGGCTTCGCCTTGCCCTGGGCAATTAGGTTGTCGAGCACGAAATCCGCTCCACCCATCGCTGCCCAGTCAACTGCCCCCTGGCTCAGGCCGTGAAAGAGGTACAACGTCGGGTACGTCGTCGACGCATGCTCTTCATATCCCGGCGGCGTGTAGACGTAGTACTAGCTGCGGCCGTCGGGCAGCCCCTTTGCGATCTTCGATTCATAGAAGTGGTGATGGACCTCGCCATGGGGAACATCGGCTCGCTCCCAGGGTTCACGGCTCGTCCCCGGAACGCGCACGACGCTATTCAGGTAGGAGTAATTGGGAACAACGTCGGCATTCAATGGATCGAGTTCCGCTTTGCTGTCGCCAGGTACGAGTACCAGTAGGTCCCCGAGACCAGCGGAGCGCTGGTCACGGACCAAATGCCGCCCTGCCCCTGCGTCATTTTCAGGGGAGTCTCCAGGCCGGCCAAGGGCACCTCCACGTCGTGCGCGCCTGGTCCTTGCAGGCGAAAAGTCACGGTGCCGTCCTTATGCACTTCGGGAGAAACCAGAGCGGTTCCCTGACCAGAGGTCGCGGTGGGGCCTAGCGCGACAAGCACGATCGTTATCCACACGGCCGTTTGCAGTTGTGCGAACTTGTTCACTCTCTTTCGGGTCATGGGGCGCAGTATATCGCGACACAGAGCGGAGATTATGAATGACAAGGTCGCCCCGCCTTTTCGAAAAGCAAAACTCATGCAGAAGTACGCGCGCGTTGTGGCTCAATGGGAATGGCGTTTGCAGTACGTAACCTGACGGTTGTATTTGCTGCAGGTTTAGACGAACCAGTTGTGCTGCCCTTCTGCGTCTTCGATGGCCTCGGGCTGCTGGTTTTCGGCAGCGGCCTGTTCGGGCTCGGGCAGCTGATCGTCTTCCGGGCGGCGCTTGTCTGGAGGCTCCTGGCTTGACGTGTGCTGGTCGTCCGCGCGAGCAGACGAATCGATCTCGAAGCTCGGCGTGCCTTCCCTTTTTGCTCTCTGGGCGTTGAGCAAGGAGACGGAGCGGATTCCGGCAATTGGCCCGAGGTCCATGTTGACTCCTCGTCGCGCCTTCGGCTGTTTATGCACCTCTGCGGTCTGGAGGATGCGCAGCCGCGATTGTTCGGCCTGGAGGGGCCTCACAGTCCTTCTATCGGCAACTTTCCCAAAAACATCAGGATTTGCCAAGGTTTCTTCTTGCCTTCGGACTCTGGGACGATACCCCGCTACCGGGATCGAGGAGCTGCGGGCCCGGTCCCTGGGCACCGAGTTTGTCCCACGGATTACGCAGTGGGCAGACTCCCAGCGAGAGGCAACCGCAGCCGATGCACCCGTCTAGCTGATCGCGGAGCCGGGTGAGCCGTTGAATGCGATCGTCGAGATCGGCTCGCCAGCGGGCGGAGAGTCGCTTCCAGTCGGCGGCCGTTGGGGTGCGCTCATCAGGCAGCGTCGCCAGTGCCTCGCGGATCTCGGACAGGGGAATTCCAGTGCGCTGCGCGACTTTGATGATGGCGATGCGGCGCAGTACTTCACGGGCATAGAGGCGCTGGTTGCCGCGATTGCGCCAGCTTTGGATGAGTCCCTGTGCCTCGTAGAAGTGCAACGCGGAGACGGCGACGCCGCTGCGCTGCGCGACCTGGCCGACTGTGAGTTGGGCCGGGAACGAATCGTGATTTTGAGGTTTCATGCGACCGCCTCTTGACCTCAAGTTTACTTGAGGTTCTAACCTAAACCCAGAAGTCGTGAAAGGGAGAGCAATCAACGATGAGTGCATTAATCAGAATTGGATTGATATATGGATCGACGAGAGCAGGGCGGTTCTGCGACCGGGTAGCACAGTGGGCGGGTCAAATGGCGGCTCGCGATGGCTTCGAGGTCGACGCGATCGATCCGGCCGAAGAGGGCCGCAAACACGAATTGCAACGGCGCATTGGCACATGCGATGCCTTCGTCGTGGTTACGCCCGAGTACAACCACGGCTACCCCGCACCGTTGAAAGCGCTGATCGATTCCGTGGGCGCGGAGTGGCAGGCAAAGCCGGTGGCGTTCGTCTCTTACGGAGGCGTCTCGGGAGGTCTGCGCGCTGTGGAACAGTTGCGTCTGGTCTTTGCCGAGTTGCACGCGGTCACGATTCGCGACAGCGTGAGCTTTGCGGGGGCGTGGGAGCAGTTCGACGACACCGGAGCGCTGGTTGAGCCGGAGCGTGCGGAAAGGTCGATGAGCCGAATGCTCTCGCGGCTGCGCTGGTGGGCTGCCGCACTGAATGCCGCGCGCCTGACGTCGCCCTACCCCGCAACCGTGTGAGTCTCGATGCGAGGTGCAGCGTCAGTGGGGTGAAGCGAACGACGCGGGCCGCACCATAGCGGTGGTCTGCGTGGGCACCAGGAGCTTCATTCCCTGCTCCAGCGTGAGCCCGGAAGGGACAGGGGCAAATCCGCCGCGCAGTTCGCTGGTTTCGCGGGAGATCGTCTTGAGGAAGAGTGCGCGGCCATTCATGTGGATTTCGAGCCGCTCGGTTTTCCAGTCGGTGCTGTTTACTTGTGTCCGCTGTAGGCTGAACCATCCGCCTTTGTAGAGACGTCCCAGGATGCCGTAGCCGAAATCGACATTCTCCTCCAGATGGCCATCGAGCCCTGCGAGGTGCTTGTACCGAGCATCGATCCAGAGATCGCCGCTCATGGCGTGAAAGATACGGGCTTCGATGGAGTGGGGCGGATAGTCAGGATTGGGCCGGAAGCGTAGACGATAGCAGCCGTCCTGCATGCCGGCGTCGTCATAGAGGAATGCCTCAGGCAGAAGAGCGAGGATGCGGCCGATGCGCTTTTCGTCGTCGGCGTAGTCCTGGCGATGGCGCGCCTGCTCGGAGGCCGAGTGGAGCAGATGGTTGAGGCGCTCCTGTTCCTCTTGCTGATCGGAGATGCTCAGTGGACGCCCATCGGCAGAAACCAGCATGGTAATGGGCCCGTCTGCGGTCTCGATTTGCTCGACCGTCTTGGTTTGTTGCTGCGCCTGCTTCTCGATCCAGTAGCGCCAGTAGCCGTGGCGCTGATGGTCGTGGAGTTCGTTGTAGACGACTTCGCGCACGAGTTGGCCAGGCGACTCAGGCCCCTGCAACTGGGCGTGGATGGCCAACGGCGCGCAAATCAGCATCATGGGGATGATCCATTGCACACGCATCATCTCGTCTCCGGAACAGCAGGATGTGAACCTTGAGGGAAGTATGACGATACACCGATGAAGGGTTCACTGTCGACGGATGAAAAAGGGAAGAAAATCGGAGTTTCTCGTCCTGAGCCCCCGAAAAAACGAACCAATTTGTGCAACAAGTGAGCCGATCGGCCACCTTGCTACACTGGGGCCATGCAGGACGAACTGGAGTTCCGGCGCGCCGCGGATGAGGCGCTCGATGCGCTGAAGAAACACCTGATTGCGCGCGAAGACGAAGGAGAAGCCGGCTTCGAGGTCGAGGAGCAGAGTGGGGTTCTCAACGTGGTATTTGAGGAACCGCCGGCGAAGTTCGTCATCACTCCGAATACGCCTGTTCGCCAGATCTGGATTTCGGCGTTGTCGACGAGTTTTAAGCTGGATTGGGATGGGAAGGTACAGGCCTTCGTGCTGCCGCGCACCGGTGAGCTACTCAAGCCGCTGGTCGATCGGCTGGTCGGCGAGCACCTGCAGACCTGAATCGGTCCAGCTGCACTGAACCTTTGCCGTTCGAAAGTCGGTATCCCCCCAAAACACAAGTGCGGGCCCGGCGTTCACCGGACCCGCGATCTTGGAATGGAAGATCTACTTCAGCGCATAGATCGTGTTGAGTTCTTTCTGCGCCAAAGCCTCAGGGAGCGGGGCATAGGACAGCGCCGCAACTTCGCCTTCACCATTTTTCACAATCCAGCTCAGCATATCCTTCAGGATTTTCCTGTTGGCATCATTTGTTCCGGAGGTCGGAATGAGCAGATAAGTGAAACTGGAGATCGGATAGGAATTGGCTCCCGGCGCGTTGGTGATCGAGATGCGATAGTCCGCCGGCATCGACTTCACGCTGGCAGCCGCCTCTGTCACGCCATCGATGGACGCCTTCACCCAGTTGCCCGACGCATTCTTTACAGAACCAAAGGCGATGTGATTCTGGAGCGCATAGATCAGCTCGACGTAGCCGATGGCGCCGGGCATCTGGCGCACCAGGCCGGCAACACCTTCGTTGCCTTTGCCGCCGACGCCCGCAGGCCAGCTCGGGGAGGTCCCTTTGCCAGGTCCGCCTTCCCACTCAGAGCTGACTTTGCTCAGGTAGTCGGTGAAAATGAAGCTTGTGCCGGAGCCGTCGGAGCGGTGTACCACGATGATTTTCTGATCGGGCAGCTTTGCGCTGGGGTTGTCCTTGGCAATGCGAGGGTCGTTCCAGTTGGAAATCTTGCCCAGATAAATGTCAGCGAGCACATCGCCGCTGAAGCGCAGGTCGGTCGCGCCCGGGACGTTGTAGACTGGCACGACAGCGCCAAGCACGGTGGGAAGATGAATCAGCTTGACCTTGGAGGACGACAGCATGTCGTCGGTCATGGGCATGTCGGACGCGCCAAAATCGACCAAGCCGCTTGTGACCTGGCGAATACCACCGCCTGAACCGATGGATTGGTAGTTGACTTCGACGCCAGGATGCGCGGCGCTGTACTCACTGAACCACTTCGAGTAGATGGGGTAGGGGAATGTCGCACCTGCCCCGGTGAGTTTCTGCGCCTGAGCTGAGCTCAAGGCCAACCCCAACAATCCAACGATGAAGAAAATCTTTTTCACTGATCGCTCCCTTGCGGAATTACTTCCGCAACCGATTCTCTACCGGAAATGTTACGGGGGTTTGAATAGGAAGCAGCATTTGAGGTTTCCGGGCCTAACGCTTCTGCATGAATGAGTTGAATACAGGCATCAATGGCAGGCCCTCGGGCAGGGTGTTCGGCCGGGGCTTGCGGACTTCAGTCGAGATTTGCAGCGGCGGCCTCGCGTTGACTCACAACCGGTGCCGTGGCAGCCGCCAGCTCGGTTGTCTCCCCTGCAGTTTGCGGGCGGTGCGCCAGAGGCAGGGTGAAATGAAAGACTGAGCCTGAACCGAGCTCACTCTCGGCCCATACGCGCCCACCTTGGGCTTCCACAATGTGCTTCACGATGGCTAGTCCAAGGCCGGTACCACCCGACTCGCGCGATCGGGCCTTGTCTACCCGGTAGAAGCGCTCGAAGATGCGATCGAGGTGTTCCGAAGCGATGCCGGGCCCGAAATCCCGAACGAAGAACTCCACCTCTTCTTCAAGCTGCTTTGCACCCACAAGAATTTTCTTCCCCGACTTTCCGTACTTGACCGCGTTCTCAATCAGGTTCCCAAAGACCTGGTTCATGGCATCGGGGTCCGCCATGACGGGAATGTCTGGAGCGCCCGCGGAAGTGAGTTCGAGTTCGCCGTCCACAACGATCCCCCCGAGCGATTCGATCGCATCGCGCACCAGGGCGTTGGCCTTGATGGGCTGCACGACTAATTTGTAGTCGGGGCTCTCTACGCTGGCCAGCGCAAGCAGATCTTCGGTGAGACGATTCATGCGACTGGCGTTCTTGTGAATGATGCCGAGGAACTCACGGGTGGTTTCGACGTTGGGGGAGTCTTCCTCGACCAGCGTTTCAACGTACCCCTGGATGGACGTGAGAGGCGTGCGCAGCTCATGGCTCACATTGGCAATAAAATCCCGACGCGACTTCTCGGCGGCTTCGATGCGCGTGACATCGTGCAGGACCGCGATCGCGCCTCCTGAGGGCAGGGGCGCAGCGCTAATTTCGAAGATCCTTCCCGGAGCCAGGGAACTGGCGCGACCAGAAGACACCTCACCGTCCTGAAGAGCGGCACGGACGCAGGCCAGCAGTTCCGGATCGCGGACAGAATGGATGAGCGGCCTGCCGGTGCGAATCTGGGTGCCCGCGATGTTCTGCATGACGGCGTTGGACCAATGGACCTGTCCCTCGGGCGTGATCGCTACGACCGCTTCCTGCATGGAGTCGAGCATGGTCGCCAACTCATTGCGACGGCTCTCAATCTCGGCAAAGCTCTGGCCAAGGCGCTCGGCGGTCTGATTCAGAGCACCCTCCATTGCCGCCAATTCGTCTCCTCCTGAGATTTCGAGTCGTGCACTCAGATCGCCCTGGGCGATGCGTCGCGCAAAGGCTACGACACGTTGCAAGCGACCGGTGACACCGCTGGCAGCCCAGGCAGCCAGCGGCAGAGCCACCGCCAACGCAATCAGCCCCGACCACAGCGATTCACGGTCGAAGAAATGGAGAGGGGGCCCGGCCGTGCGCTCGACAAAGCGGCGAAGGATCAGGTCCATCGCCACCGTCTGGAAGACGAGCAGCAGGACAAACAGTCCCATCAGCTTGATGAATACTTTTCGAGTCACTCAGGGACCTGCTCTGCGAGCAATGGCTCGGCTTCAGTCGACCTTGGGAATCTCGAAGCGGTACCCAGCGCCTCTCACTGTCTTCAGATAGCGCGGGTTCTCTGGATCGACCTCGATTTTCTCACGGATGCGGCGGACATAAACGTCCACCGAACGGGGCGTGACAAAGCGCGCATCGCCCCACACAGCGTCCAGCAGATGGTCTCGGCTAAACACGCGGCCGGGATGCCGCGCCAAATAATCAAGCAAGCGAAATTCGGTGGCGGTGGTGGTGGTCAACTCCCCGCGCACCTTGAGCTGCATCGCATTCGCGTCGATGATGACTTCTTCGAAGCTGATGACGGAGGGGGTCGTGGGACGTTCAAAGCGCCGCAGCACGGCCTTGACGCGAGCCACCAGTTCACGGGTCGCAAACGGCTTGGTGATGTAGTCGTCGGCTCCGAGTTCCAGCCCCAGGACTCTGTCATTCTCGCCGGCGCGAGCCGTCAGGAAGATGATCGGGATGGTCGATAGCCCGGTGTGACCGCGGAGCCGTCTGCACACATCCAAACCGTCGCCTCCTGGAACCATGATGTCCAGAAGAAAAAGCGATGGCGGTTGGCGTTCGGCGTCGGGAACGAGATTCGCTGGGGTGTGAAAAAGGCGCGCCGCAAAGCCTGCTGCTTCGAGGTGGTGCTGCACCAGTCTTGCAATGTCTGTGTCGTCTTCCAGTACAAATACGGTTTGGCTCAACCGGTCTGCCCTCGTTCGGCGGCTTGTGAATTCCAGTGACGGTAGCCGCACTGAACCGTTAACAGACTAATGCAGCGGGGCAAACAGAATGCAAACGTTTGATGAATTCGACCCTGGAGCGCTGATAGGCCGAGGGTTAGATCAACTCGCGGCGGCTTAGTCGGGCGCCGTGGCGGGGGCCGTCTCGTCGAACGCCTGAAAGTGAGCCGATCCGGTGTCCTTGCTCATGGCTGGCGATCCTGGCGGGCGGGCAGGCTTCCGGTGCTTTTTGCGCACCTCGTCCAACGCGACCAGAATCAGTGCGGTGAAGGTGACAGCGAGCAGAGCGATCGCGGGCAGGCCGTGCAGTTGATCCAGACCATCGGCATTGAAATCGCCATAGAGGAGCGCCAATCCCACAAAGACGAAGAAGATATGTGCGCAGAAGACCCGCAAGGAAGCCTTCCCGAGCGTTGGGAAAGGCTCGATTGCCACGACGCGGAGCGCGTATTTGCGCAGCCAGAAGAAGAAAACGGCAAGCGCAAGCAGATTGACGACTCGCAGCGGACCGATTTGCCATTTGTCGAGTGGAACGGCGAGAGCCTGCGCTGCGAGGTGCGGGCCAAGCCACCCATACCGGATTCCCACGAAGAAGAGACACACCGCGACTGAGGATGCGGCCAACCATCGTGGGACTTGCCGGAAGGGCTCGGATTCGATCGCTGTTCGGGCGCCGATCCAAAGCCCGACTACCCAGACGGCCTGCCAGGCGAAGAGGTTGAATGCCCCCGTTTCCTGCAGAGGAATGCGCAAGTGGGTCAGGTGTACGACCCAGTTGTGGGCGGCGTCGCGTAATCCGAACTGAGCAAGTATCCAGAAGAGGGCGCTCGCCCCGAGGATGATCCGCCAACCGAAGCGCACAGCGGCCGAGAGCACCACGGGCGTCAGGAACAGGAACGTGACGTACATGGGAAGGATGTCGAGCAGGGGCGGACAATAGATGAGCAGCAAGGAGCCCACGATCGCGGCCTTGGGCCGAGCCAGATAGAAGTCAAGAAGATTGATCAGCGCAGCTTTGTGGGTATGCTCAGCGTAGGCGGCCACAATGGTGAAGGCAAAGGCCAGCATAGCTATGTGATAGCCATAGACCTTCAAGGATCGCTTCCATAGTCTGGAGCGGCCATTGGCAGGGTCCTGCACAAACTCGCGCATGTAGAGCCGCCCGACAAGAAGCGCAGAGATAAAGACGAAGCCCTCCGCAGAGGAGACGAAGCCGATCGGCTGATTGACGAAGTCGCTGAAGCGCGTAGGGAGGTGCGTGAGCGTCATCCAGACCAGGAAGAGCCCGCGTAAGGCGTCGAGTTCGGGACGGCGTTCGAGCTTATGCACCATCGTTTTCCACGTCGGCGCCGGGGAAGGCGGCTCGAAGAGCTCTACAACATTATTAGACGATTCTCGTTGGATCCAGATGTCCCGCGAGCAATAAGATTCCGCGCCTGCTCACACTCCGGCACTGCTTCGACTTTTGCTTGACGCAGTCCTCCATGCTCTGCAAGACTCCCCAAGCGTATCCAGCAAAGAAGGAAACGCCGTCGCGGCGTCTTCGGTTGGGGCGCGCGCACTCCCCCCGTCTTGTGCGATCGAAAAACTAGGAGGGAACATGAAAAAGTATCTTGCGGAACTGGTTGGGACATTCATCCTGGTGCTGTTTGGATGCGGAACGGCGGTCGTGGCAGGCGACAAAGTAGGAGTCGTCGGCATCGCATTTGCGTTCGGCTTTGCGCTGATCGGCGCGGCGTATGGGATCGGGCCAATCTCCGGCTGCCACATCAATCCAGCGGTGAGCCTGGGTGTGTGGACTGCGGGCCGCATGTGTTTGAAGGACCTGCTCGGCTATTGGATTGGACAGTTTGTGGGCGCTGTGCTCGCTGCCTGGGTGCTCTCGTTTTACATTGTGGGCGGCGTGGCGGGCGGCTACAACTTGGCCACGAGCGGACTGGGCCAGAACGGCTGGGGTCCCGGCTACCAGGGTGAGTACAACCTGGTCGCCGCGATTGCCTTCGAGTTCGTGGCGACGCTGATCTTCGTGATCGTGATTCTGGGCTCGACACACAAATCTTCGCCCCTCACCGGCTTCGCTGGACTGGCGATTGGGATCACGCTGGTCGCGATCCACATCTTCGGCATTCGCATCACTGGAGTGAGTGTGAACCCGGCACGAAGCTTCGGGCCGGCTCTGTTGGTGGGCGGGAAAGCGTTGGCGCAGGTGTGGGTCTTCTTGCTGTTTCCAAGCCTGGGCGGTCTGGTTGCGGGGCTGCTGCATCGGACGAAAGTCCTGGAAGCAGAGTAAGGTTCGTATTTCGCAACGCAATCGGGGACCTGCGTTGAAGCTGCAGATCTCCGATTGCGTGCGTGCCCATTTCCCGTGGTCGACGCTCAAGCGAGCTGCATTCCGCCTCTGACCTGGGCTGGATCAGCTTTGTGAGAAGTTCTTCACCGACAGCTAAGCGCGCGCAATGAACCTCAGGCGCACATAGTCCGCGGTCCAGTTCTCTTCCTCATCGCACAACGCCGGTGCGAGCAGCGCTGTTGTTTCCTCTACGACCAGATCGCGGAGATCGGCGGGGAGTTTGTCGAGCACGCCACTGCGGAAGGTCCGCAGCCATCCCAGCATTCCGCCTTTCTCGAGCGGCGTGGGGCGCGGAATCAGGGCGATGCGCTCGACGCGAAATCCAGCCTGTTCCAGCCGACGTGTGTAGGCCTCCGGTGTCGGGTAGTAGTTCACGTCGTTCTCAAGATCGGCGTGACCGTGCCGCGCGAGCACGGCGATCAGTGCGACGCGGATAGCCGCGATATTCCCGTGGCCGCCCATTTCCGCAACAAAGCGTCCGCCGGAACGCAACACGCGCCGCACTTCGCGCATCATTGCATCCTGATTGCGCACCCAGTGCAGTGCGGCATTGGAAAATACGGCGTCGAATTCAGCATCGGCGTAGGGCAGCGCCTCGGCGTTCCCCTCTTCTGCAACCACACCACGGGCGCGGGCCGCAGCCACCATTTGCGCGGATGCATCGACTCCGCGGACGAGAGTGCCGGCTGCTGCGAGGCGTTCCGTCAGCTGACCATCGCCGCAGCCGAGGTCGAGAATGCGTTCGCTGGGCTGCGCGGCGAGCCATTCCAACACTCCGCCTGCCAGTGCAGGCACAAATGAGCCGTTCTTTTCGTAGGTTTGGGGATCCCAGGTCTGTGTCACATCGGCCTCCACAGCAAGTTTCACTTGAAGATGTCTATAAGGCAAAGTTATTTAATTTTTAGTTTACATAAGAAATAATGATATATCAGAATTCGAGCTGCGCGGTCTGCAGAATACCCCTCAGGGGCTAAAGCCCACGAACCTGTGAGAGTCTCTTGTCGGCACGGCTCAAGCCGTGCCCTGTTACAGTCAGAACGGTCAGAGCATCCGTCAGTTACACGCACAGTCCTAGATCGATTGCACAGGAATTAGGGTCAGGTCGTCGACCAAGCCGACTTCCTTCTGCACGAAGGGCTCGCCATACTTAACGCCAGCCAGCAAACCGTAGTGCCGCGCCTCGGCAAACGTCCGTTCGCGGATCTCTTCTTCGGGGACGAAGAGAGCGCCGCCGACTCCCTGATTCTTATACTGCGAACGGTAGGCCATCAACGCAGAGTGGCGTTGTTCGACGAACGGGGTGATATCGACGATGAAGTTGGGGCGCACGTCAGCATACAGGCTGGCATACACGATCTTGAAGGGCCTATACGGCTCCGAGCCGGTTTCAACTTTGGCAAGCCCGGACAGGAAGCAAGCCTCAAAGCCCAGTGTTCCGACGGTAGCGTGGTCGGGATGCCGCGCCTGCCAATAAGGAAGAATCACCACGCGGGGCCGAAGGGCGCGAACGATCCGTACGATCTTGAGCCGGTTCTCATAGGTGTTTTCGACGTTGCCGTCGGGAAGATCAAGCGCATCGCGCCAGCCCACGCCCAACAGCTTCGCCGCTTCTGCAGCTTCCTGGGCGCGTTCTTCCGCAGTACCCCGCGTACCGGCTTCTCCACGGGTCAGGTCAAGAATTGCGGTGCGTAGCCCACGGGCCCCCAGGCGCAGCAACGTGCCTCCGCAGGTCTGTTCCACATCGTCGCGGTGCGCGGCAATCGCCAGCACATCGGCTTGCGGAAAGACGCCTGCGTCGGCCATACGAATCAATACACTGTGTTGCTGGAGTCAGTCGCCGAGTCCATGAAGGCCACGTCCCACGCGGTGCCGGTCACGGTCACATACTGGTTATTAATCGACGAGCCGTCCTTGGTGCTGAAGATGTAGACCTGGCCGCCTTCAACCGCATAGACCTTGTGATAGCCGTCGACGTTGGCGATTCCCGTGGCGTCTCCCAAATAGGGCTCGAGCATGGTGACCGAATTCGTGGAGGTGTTGTACATCGTCAGACAACCGTACGCTTGGCCGGTGGCGAAGCGCTCGCCGTTGTTGCACTTCGTCATGGCGATCCAGAGGGTATTGTCGTCGCCGGGAAGGATGCGACTAACCGCCCCCGGGGCACCGTCGCTGATCGAAGTCGGGCTTCCGGCGCTATTGTTGCTGAGATTCAAGATGGTCAGATTGCCCGTGAAGAGCCCATCCGGGCTGAGCTGTTGGCCGACCACATACATGGTGGAGCCGGTCACCAGCGCGTTGCTTGCCCCTCCGGGAACGGCAATCGTCGTGATTGAGCCGGTGGTCGGCAGGGTCCCGGATTGCTGGCCAGTCAGAAAGATCGTGGGCGCCACGGGTAGCAGCGAAACCGAGGCCGTCGTCCCGCCGCACTCAGGGCCACAGTTCAGAACATAAGCCGTACCACCATCTTCAGAGAACACAGCTTTGATCGGCCGATCGAATGCCAGCGGCGCACCGTAGTAGTTGCCGGTCGCATCGGTCGCATCCGGGCTCTGCGCCTGGAAGAGGCACCAGAGCGGGCCATTCTGCGGTTCGCAATCCACGGCTGCCTTCGGCCAGGTGCTTGACCCGCCGGAGTAGGCAATTGTTTGCGCCGCAGTCAGCTGCCTTGGGTAGTACACGTAGTTCGAGTTCTGGACGAATGCCAACGCCGTAGAACCGCCGGGATTCACGCTGACGCGATAGATGCCAGGCAAGCCGAGGGAAATCGAGGACCCGATGGTCTGATTCACAATCGTCAGCACGTGAGCTGCCTGTTGTGCCGCGAATATGTAGGTCTGATTTCTGGTGATGAAGATACTCGAAGAGGTGCCGCTCAGCCCCTTCGCCGAGCCATTGGAGCTTTCCTTTTGGTAGTTGACCGTAGTGAAGCTGCCGTCACCGAACCCGTAGACCGCGCCGATCTGTTCTTCCGGCATGTTTTGAATGCTGATGGGCAATTGGCCCGAGTAGCCGGAGATCGAATAGGTCACCGTCGGGTTGTTGTATTTGAAGCGGGTGTCGTAGAAAGCATCGACGATCTGGAGCGCACCCTTGGTGAGAGAGCTTGGATTCTGGATTGCGATCAGAACGCGCGTGGGCAGTCCGCTGGGAGGAAGTTGCCGACCTGCAAAAAAGGTTGTTGAACCACATCCAGCCACTGCAGCCGCGACAACCAGTGCTCCAGCGGCACTCAACCAAAAACTTCTCGTCTTCAAAATCCCTTACCTCGAGGGTTAAAGCGGTGCGCGCCGCAGGCGTAACGCAAGGAAATCGATAGCAATTACCGATTCTTGAACGTCTCTGAAGAGCACCGCTCGGAATCGGTTCACCCGGTGTTTAGACTCCCGAAGTATAACAAAGCAACCCTATCCGCTGGCACGGCTGCCAGTCGGGGCTTTAGCATGACAACAGCATGCCGAAGTTCGCTGACATCCTCGCCAACCGCCCTGTCCTGGCCGACGGGGCCATGGGCACTGTGCTCTACAGTCGCGGCGTCCTCATCAGCAAGTGCTACGACGAGCTGAACCTCTCCGATCCCGGTCTGATCCTCGCGATCCATGAAGAGTATTTGCAGGCCGGCGCGGAGATTCTCGAGACCAATACTTTCGGCGCGAACCGTTTCCGTCTGGGACGGCACGGCCTGGGGGCCAAGGTTCGGGAGATGAATGCGGCAGGCGTGAAGTTGGCGCGGCAGGCGGTCCAGCAACTGAAAGAGAAACAAGCAGGCAACGCATGGGTAGCCGGATCCGTCGGCCCGCTCGGTGTGCGACTTGAGCCGCTGGGCAAGACCGGTCTCGATGAGGCGCGCGCTGCTTTTGCCGAACAGATTCGCGCACTGGCTGAGGGAGGTGTGGACTTTCTCTCGATTGAGACCATGCCCGCTCTCGATGAAGCACGCGAGGCTCTGCTGGCTGCGCTCGAAACTGCTCCCGATTTGCCGGTGTTGGTCATGGTCACGGTCGACGACGAGAGCAACTGTCTCGACGGCTCTTCGCCGGAACATGCGGCAGCTCTGCTGACAGAATGGGGAGCCGGAGCTATCGGCGTTAACTGCTCGACGGGCCCATCGAGCGTGCTGACCGCGCTGGAAGCCATGCGCAGAGCCACTTCCCTGCCTCTGGCCGCCATGCCCAATGCCGGGATGCCGCGCGCCGTGGAGGGCCGCAACATCTATCTATGCTCGCCCGAGTACATGGCAAGTTTTGCACGCAAAGCGGTTGCTGCAGGAGCCCAGCTTGTGGGGGGCTGCTGTGGCACAACCCCTAACCACATCCGGGCCATGCGTGCGGCGATGCGCGCGGTTGAGACTCAGGGGCAGGTAGGCGAAGCCGGAGTGGTTGCCGAGCTGGCCATGGAAACGCCGCCGGTTCCGTTGGGCCAGCGGTCGAGAATCGGGTCGTTGCTGGAGCAGGGCCAATTCGTGATGCTGGTCGAAATCGTGCCCCCGCGCGGCATCGACTGCAGTAAGGAGATCGAAGGCGCTCGCCTGCTGGCGCAACACGGTGTCCACGCGGTCATCGTGTCCGATTCGCCGCGGGCGTCGGCTCGCATGAGCGCACAGAGCCTTTGCATCCAGATTCAGCAACACACAAGCGTCGAGACCGTTCTGCATTACACGTGCCGCGACCGCAATCTTCTGAGTATTCAGTCGGATCTTTTGGGGGCATCGTCGCTTGGCCTGCACAACATTATTTGCCTGACGGGCGACCCGGCAAAGTTGGGCAACTATCCCGACGCGACTGCGGTGTTTGATGTGGATTCCATCGGACTCGTCAATCTGGTCCGACGTCTGAATCACGGGCTCGATGTGGGGTCGAACGCGATTGGAGCCTCTACCAACTTCACCATCGGAGTGGGCGCCAACCCTGGAGCGCCGGATCTGGAGCAGGAACTGCGCCGGTTCGCCTATAAGGTCGAGGCGGGTGCGGAGTTCGCGATCACGCAACCGGTGTTCGATCCACGTTTGCTCGAACAGTTTTTGAAGCGCATCGAGCCGTTTCGGATTCCAGTCATTGCCGGCATTTGGCCGCTGGCCAGCCTGCGCAATGCGGAGTACATGAAGAACGATCTGCGCCTTCCCATGCCGGAGGAGATCCTACTGCGCATGGCGCTGGCCGATTCACCGGAAGCCGCGCGGCAGGAAGGAATCAGGATCGCGCAGGAGATGCTCGAGGCAGTGCGGTCGACGGTCCAGGGCGTCCAAGTCACGGCTCCCTTCGGCCACTACACAGACGCGGCCCAGGTCATTGCGAGCAGCCTGCCAAAGACCGATGCGGCTCCGGAGATCCCCAATGCCGTCCTTTGAAGAGTCTCTGAAGAAGCTCGAAACCATCGTGGACAAGCTTGAGAAGGGCGACTTGAGTCTGGAAGATTCGCTCAAGCTCTTCGAAGAGGGGGTCGGCCTTTCCGCGACCTGCAAGAAAGAGCTGGAAGAGGCCGAGGGCAAGGTCGAGACACTGATCAAGCAACGGGATGGGTCCTTCAAGACCGAGCCATTCCCGAACGACAAATAGGGATTCTCAACGAGCCTGCGCGGAAGACCCGAGACGCGCGCGCATCCAGTGGATCAGCTCAGGCGAGGGTTGCTGCAGGTCCTGCAGGACGAATGTGGGGCGTGGATCTGCTTCGAGGCTGCACGCAGAGCGCGATGTGCACACGAAGGCGTCTGCGTGTTGGCTGACCGCCGCGAAGGATGGTTTGGCTTCGGTTTCCTCTGGTCCGATCAGGGCGAGAACGACGTCGGGCCTGTGCGGTGACTGGATCTGGTTGGTTTCGAAGATCAACCAGCGATCGTCGGCGATGGCGGCCTGGAGTTCGGCAGTAGGAATGATTCCGTCGCACGCCGTGACGAGCAGAGCGCGTCGCGCCCCTGCAGCTAAATAGCGTGCGGTGTCGGTTCCCTGGCCGCCCTGTGTTTCTTCCCAAATGGCCGCGGACTTTCCATGGTAGTGGCTGGTGATCTTAACCGTCGTCCACGGGCACTCCGGCATAGCGGAGATCAGCCCGCAGATCAACGACGTCTTGCCGACATTGCGCGCGCTTCCACCTACGACGACGGTGCGCATCGCGGGATTCTCCTGGCGGGCGGTTACTCTTCGGTGGGTTCCGGCTCGCTGCTTGCAGATTTGCGCAGGCCAAGGCGAGCAAGGCGAGAGAGAGTCACTTGTTCGCGCAGAACCTGCTTCAGCGGCCGCGCCGGCGTGCCCCACAAGACGGTTCCGGGCTTCAGCCCTTTGTTGGTGACGGTCTTTCCGCTCAACACGCCTGCCTGTCCACCAAGCATCACGCCGGGGCCGACGGTGGCGTGATCACCGATGCCCACTTGACCGGCGAGAATTGCGCCTTTGCCAACCTTGCTGGAACCGGAGATTCCGGTGAGAGCAACAAGAATGACGTCCTCGCCGATGTCGCAGTTGTGGCCGATGTGGACGAGGTTATCGATTTTGGTTCCCCGGCGAATGCGGGTTTCGGCAAGCGCTCCCCGATCGATGGTCGTGTTGGCGCCGATCTCTACATCGTCTTCGATCACCAAGGTGCCTCGTTGCGGAAACTGGGTGTAGGAGCCCGACTTGGCGTCGCGCACATACCCGAAGCCGTCCGATCCGAGCACTGTGCCTGCATGAACTACAACGCGGTCGCCGATCGTGGTTCCGGGATAGATGACCACACGCGGAAAGATCCGGCACTTCTCGCCGATCTGGACGCCATGCCCGATGATTGCGCCGGCTTCAATACGCGTGTGCGGGCCGATACGAGCCCCCGACTCGACCACGGCGCACGCCTCCACCGTAACGCCGACGGCGAGGATCGAATCCGGCATCACGACCGCTTTGGAATGGACGCCGGCCTGCGGAAGCGGCAGCGCCATCAACTTGGCAGCCTTGGAAAACCACAGGCGCGGACTGTCCGACTCGACAATGTTCTTGCCGCGCGGATAGGAGGCGGCGACGCCGGGCAACAGCACGACGACACCGGCCTTGCTGGAAAGAGCCGCGATCACAGTAGCCGAACTATCGGCGAAGACGATATCGAAAGGATTAGCACCTTCGCACAGGTTCACTCCGTCCACCATCCACTCCGGGTCACCCTGCACGAGTTTGCCGCCCAGCCTGTCGATGAGTTCACTCAGCGTCATCTTGGGTTGCTCCTTCAGTAGACCGGGGGTTCGCCCGGCGGGCGCGTCTTCCAGCGGCGGTGAATCCAGAGCCACTGGTCTGGATAACGGCGAATCCAAGACTCCAGTACATCATTGCACTGCTGTGTTGCAGCCAGAACATCTTCTTTCGGCTGGCCGGCTTGTGCGAACTGAAGTTCGGGCCCGAAGTGCAGCACGTACTTCTGCTCGGCTGCCTCCCAGACAAGGAATCCGGGCAGTACGGCTGCTCCGGTCTTTAGAGCTACGTGAGCCAATCCGGAGGCAGTACATGCCTCGATCCCGAAGAAGCGCGCAAACACTCCCTGGGGCGGGGTCATGTTTGTGTCCATGAGGATGCCGACGGCTTCGCCATTTCGCATCGCCGTCATGAGGCCGCGCGCGAAATCGTCTTTGTGCAGAACATAGTTGCCGTACAGGCAGCGAATACCGTTCACGAAGTCGTCCAGAATTCGATTGTCGAGACGACGGATCACCATCCCCATCGGATGGCCCATGAGCGAGTGATAGAAGCTGGAGAGCTCCCAGGCGCCGAGATGCCCGGTGAGAATCAGCACTCCTTTTCCTTTGGCCTGCGAAGCAAGATAGTGATCGATGCCTTCGGTACGGATCCAGCCTTGAATATTTTGCGCCCTGTAGCGCGGCATGCGGCAGAACTCGACCAGCTGCCAGCCGAGATGGCGATAGACGCCACGGAGGACGTCATTCCTGGCTTTGCACGAGAGCTCCGGTAAAGCCAGCTGCAGATTGCGCTCACCGACGCGCCGCAAGCGCCCGAAAAGCGCGTAAACGGTCCAGGCGATTCCGCCGGCGATCCATCGCGCAAGACCGCGCGGGATCCATCCCAAGGCGCGTGCGACGACGACCACCAGCCAGTACTCGATCTTCTCCTGCATCATCCGAGGCAAACATCAAGTGTAGGTCATTCGAAGGGGAGGTCTACAGGCCAGGAGGCAGCAAGAAGGGCGGCTCATGCGGGCCGCCCTTCCTCAGCTGCGCCGGAGTCGCGGCTATTTGTGTTTGGCTTCCATGAAGTAGTGGGCAACAGTACGCACGAATTCGACCGAGCCCGGGGGTACTGCAACGTTGCCCTTGAGGACGGTCTCAAAGTGCTCCGGTGCGCCGTAGTAGAGCTCGGTGTCTTCCTTGTTTTGGCTGACACTGGTGCCGTCCAGATCTATTCCGGCAAAGATACCCTTGTTGCGCGAGTAGCTCAGAAGCTCGGCGTTCATTTTCCAATCCGTGGACGCCTGTCCGGAGCGGCCCACGGGGCCTGCGGCTGCCGAGGCGTCGCCGCCAATCTTGAACTTGTTCTTCAGCAGATCCTGGAGTCCCCTGTCGTTGACAGCGACGAGAACCAGGTCGGTCGATTGACCGCCAATCTGAAGCCCAAAAGAGCCTCCCGCCATCCGAATGAACACCGGGCCGCTCCAGCCGTGGCCCGTGCGGCAGGTCACGATTCCCTGTCCGTACTGGCCGCCAAAGACGAAGGCGCCCTTAATCAAACCGGGGACAACGGCTACGCACGTTGCCTGCTGCAGGATATTGAGCGGAATGCTGCGGTCTCCAGCCGACATGATCTGCTCCATCACGGTCTTGGCGGACTCGACCCGCGCCTGGAGGTCTTCCTTTGAACTGGCGGCAAAAGCTGGGCCGGCGAGCATTACGCAGAGGCAAATCGCAGAGATTGCTTTTCTCATGGGGATTCCTTTCAACTTCGCGCTCAAGGGACGAGCGGTATCTTCGTTTGTGTTTCCAGAAGGCGATTCTCGCACCTTCGATTGTGTGCACGCTCCAGACCAGTGCCTGGGCTGCAGTTTTGTGCAGTGGATGCAGCGACTGGTTGCATGACACAGAGGAGAGACGACAAAACGCCCCTCACGTTGCTTGCCTGAGTCCCACTTCGACACCGAATCGTCAACAGGACTCTGCCGGGGAACCGAACGGCCGGACGCGGCTGACGAAAGTCTATTCGGATTGCGGCTGGAAGTGCAAGACAAGAGGATGAGTGGAATCAAGACTTTGCACTGCATCTTGTGCCGATTCGGAGATTCCTGAATTGTACGCTGGGGGTTGGATGCGAGGAGCAGTGGAGAGGAAGCTTGAAGAGACAAAAAAGAGGAGTTCTCAGGCTTCATGCAAAAACATGGGGCCTGAGAACTCCTTTCCCCAGATCTGCGTTGTTTCTGTTGGTGAGTTTCGCTTAGTTACCTTGACCGCACAAGAGTACCAAAGTCGACCGCATCTTAGTAACTACCTTAACCGCACACTTGTAATCAGCCGAGACCCAGGTTCTGCGGTGCTGTTGGGCGACGCTCCACGCTGTGGCAGCAGGCCATTGAGCGCCTTCATGGAGAGGTCGATCCGGTTCTCAGCGCCGGTTTTGCGCATCAGGCGCCCAACATGGGCTTTGACCGTGCGCTCTTCGATCCCCAATTCTCGGGCGATCTCGCGGTTGGATCGGGCGAGAAGAATCAGATCCATCACCTGGCGCTCTCGTTCGGTGAGGCGCGGGCCCAGCGGGTTGGTCGCGCCTTCTGTTGCGAGAAGCAGCCTGTCGATGAGACGGGAGAGCAAACGCCGCGGGGCCCAGATCGATCCGGACACGACCACTTCGATCGCTTCCCGCACCACGCGCGGCCCAGCAGTCAGATCGAGATAGGCTCGAGCTCCGCCGATGATGGAGTCCATCACCAAGGCATCGTTGCCCGCGGGACCAATCACGATCAATCGAAGCGACGGCCGCTGACGGCGGATCTCTTTGAGGGTTTCGATCCCGCGCATCCCGGAGTTCATGTCAACGATCAGGTATTCAAGCTCCTGGTCAGCCAACAGCTCTTCCAGCGAGCCAATCACCGGCAGCAGTTGAGATTGGCCAAACTCCGGTTCCCTCTCAAAGACGCTGGTGAGCCCCTCGAGCCGGATGGGCTCACCCGCCACCACGCCCACATAAATCGCGCCTGTCTCACACATTGTGGACATCTAGAGTCTCCCGGAGACCGAACGCTCTGCACATCAGCTCATGCCGCTTGCGGAATATTGTCTTGATGCAGCTTTGAACGGTACAACTCTTTTTGTTTCTGCAATTTATCGAATGCATTCTGAAAATTCGTTCTATTGTGCCGAAGACGCGAGCCCTAAGGAAGCGTTATCCATGAGATCGGCTACTGTCTGACACCCGGTCCCGGCCAGCATGTGAATCGAGATTCCGTCCCACTTCCAGCCAAAAAACTGCCGCCTGAATGCCTCATCTTACGAAACACTACAGCCGATAACAACGGACCGGAGACGAACAGAGCACCAAAGGTCATGCATGGCTGGTCGAGTACAACTGAACCGGTTTTTCCGCATCAAAAGGAGGTGCGGCGTTCCCTAAATGGAATAAAATCTATACCATCGATTGAGTAGGGCGTGGTACAGTCTTTTCCAGTCGCAGCGAGGTAACCGCTTTGATTAAACAGGACATCGTTCATCACGTGATCGAGCGCACAGGGCTGCCCCGCACCAAGGCAGAGGCTGCGGTGGACACTGTCTTCGAAGGACTCAAGGAGGCCCTGGCGGCCGGTGAACGCATCGAGTTGCGCGGGTTCGGCGTCTTCAGCGTGCGTGCGCGGAAGACAGGAATCGGCCGCAACCCTCGCACCGGCACTGAAGTGAGCATTACGCCGGGGAAGGCTGTTCGCTTTAAGCCGGGCAAGGAACTGCACACTCTGGCAGAGGGCGCAACGAACAACAAGCCGCCGGCCGGCGCCTAGGTCTGCTGTCTTCGGCGCCGAGCGCGCAGCGAAGCTCACCGACGTGTCTACATCAGGCGCTGCGCATCCACATCGATCGTCAGATTGCGCCGTGGGACTCCGGCTTCGTCCGCATGGGCCAGAGCTGCTCGCAAGACAGCGCTCATTGCCTTGCGCGAAGCGGATTTCACGATCAAGTGAAATCGATAGACTCCTTTGATGCGCGCGATCGGCGCCGTACACGGGCCAAGTACGCGCACACCTTCGCGAGGCGCTGACTGGAACCACTTGCCTAGCAAGGCCGACCAATGAGCCGCCTCCTCCAGCTTTTCCGATTGAATCAGCATATTGGCCAGCACGCCGAAGGGCGGATAGTGCATCCAGCGGCGATATTTCAGCTCGCGCTCGACAAAGCTCGCGTAGTCGTGTTTTGTCGCCGCCAGAATGGCATAGTGGTCGGGATAGTAAGTCTGCACGATGACGCGGCCAGACAATTCTCCGCGGCCGGCGCGCCCGCTGACCTGCGTCATGAGTTGGAAGACGCGCTCGGCGG
>CAZPEZ010000030.1:0-42345 GCA_964585715.1 uncultured Occallatibacter sp. | reverse complement strand
AATGGGCCACAATTAAGCACAAGAAGGGCGCGCTCGATGCCAAGCGCGGCAAGATTTTCACCCGGCTGATCAAGGAAATCGCCATCGCTGCACGTGCAGGCGGCGACCCGGACGGCAACCCCCGCCTCCGAACGGCGGTCCTTGCGGCCAAAGCCGAGAATATGCCGGCCGACAACATCAAACGCGCCATCCAGCGCGGTACGGGCGAACTCCCCGGCGCCGTGTACGAAGAGATCAGCTTCGAGGGCTACGGCCCCGGCGGCGTTGCTCTCATCGTTGACGTCACCACCGACAATCGCAACCGGACCGTCAGCGAGATCCGCCACATGCTTTCCAAGCACGGCGGCAACCTCGGTGAGACCGGTTCGGTGCGCTTCATGTTTTCTAAAAAGGGCATTATCGCAGTCGAGAAGTCCGCGGCCAGCGAAGAGCAGCTGATGAACATCGTGCTCGAGCACGGTGGTGAAGACCTCCGCGACGAAGTCGAGACTTGGGAGATCATCGCCGAGCCTGCATCGTACGAGACGGTTCTGGCAGCCGTGAAGGCGGCGAATATTCCGACGGTGATGAGCGAGGTGACGATGCTGGCCTCGACCTACACCAAGCTGGAAGGCGCGACGGCAGCGCAGATGGTGCGGCTGCTTGAGGCACTCGAGGACTTCGACGACACCCAGAACGTCTACTCGAACTTCGATATGGATGCCGAGCAGATGGAACAGGTGGCCGGCTAACCTGCTCCAGGGTTCCAACCGAGGCCGGCCGCAGGGTCGGCCTTTCTTGTGACAATTGAAGAATTAAGGAAGGGAAGAAGTTGCCGAGAGCGAAGCTGTTCCTGTTGACCTTGACTGCCATTGCGCTGGTTCCCGGTCTCAATGCAGTTGCCGAATCGCCGGAGTCCGATGCGACGCAGAAAGAGGCCGCCCAGAACTCCGTGTCCGAAGTGCGCAACGCCCGCAGTTGGGAGTACGGCCCATTCGTTAACTGGGGCAAGGGAGTCGGAGACCGGGCTGACTTTCAGTTCCTCTGGGGTGGTGCTCAGTTGGGCAAGGTACTTACCCCTGTGGTGCACGCGGGAATGTTTAGCGGGCAGTTCGAGTACGGCGCCAACTTCATGCCGCTGTGGCTTGCGTTCACGCCGGCGGCCCACGACCAGACTTTCATCTATCAGGGTGTCGTTTATACGCAGCCGATTGGCGGCGGGACGTACGCCGGACTCAGCCTCACGCCGGTTATTTTTCGCTGGAACTTCCGCACGGAGTCGCGGCGCTTCCAGCCGTGGTTTCAGGCCGCCGGAGGACTCATCTACACCACACATAAATTCCCTCCGGATGTACTGGTTCCGCACGGCGTGCCGGGAGGGACGTCGGTGTGGAATTTCTCGCCTCAGGGCGGCCTGGGTCTGCACTACTTTCTACGCTCCAAGCGGTCGATCGACTTCGGTGTGAACGCAGTTCACATCTCCTCTGCATCGCTCGGAGACCGCAACCCTGGAGTCAATGCCAGCATTCAGCTTCAAGTGGGGTACACGTTCTGGAGATGACGGGATCGGGTCCAGTCGTCGAGTGCGTTCCTAATTTCTCTGAAGGCAGGGACGCGCGTCGGGTCGAAGCCATCGTGTCCGCGATGCGCGTCCCGGGAGTTCGTCTGCTCGACTGGTCCATGAACGCCGAACACAACCGCACGGTGGTCACGATCGCAGGCGATCCGGCGGCTGTTCTCGAGTCTGCAGTTCGCGGAGCAGGGAAGGCTGCCGAACTCATCGATCTCACCCGGCACCAGGGAGACCATCCGCGCATTGGCGCGGCGGATGTGATTCCATTCGTGCCCATCTCCGGCGTCAAGCTCGAGCAGTGCGTGATGCTGGCGCGCCAGGCGGGGCAGGAGATCTGGCAGCGCTTCGGCATCCCGGTGTACTTCTACGAGGCAGCAGCCGCGCGTCCCGATCGCGCCAACCTCGATGACGTGCGCAGGGGGCAGTTCGAAGGCCTGCGCGACCAGGTTCGCAAAGAGGCAGCGCGCCGACCCGATCTCGGTGGTCCCGGCCTGCATCCAACTGCTGGAGCCTCCGCCGTGGGCGCACGCAAATTCCTCATCGAGTACAACGTCTCCTTCGATTCATCCGATGTTGCGATGGTCCGTGCGATTGCGCGGGAGATGCGCACCAGTTCCGGGGGATTGAAGGGCATCAAAGCCACGGGCAGCCTGGCCCACGGCCGGGCCCAACTCGCATTGAATATTCCCGACTTCCATGCAACACCTGTGTCGCAGGTCTTCCAGACTGTTGCTCGGCTGGCACTTCGTCACAAGGCGGAGCCCTTGGAAACTCAGGTAATTGGCCTTTTGCCCGAGGCAGCTTGCGAGCGCGAGAGCGAGTGGATGCGTCTATTGGTTGGGTTCGATCCTTTGACCAAGATCCTTGAAAAGCGGCTCGAAACTCCGCTCGGCTGGCCCGGAGAAAAGTAACCTTCTCTGTCGCCGGCTGTGTGTTTTGAAAATTGAACGACAGGTAGAATGACCATAGATGGAACGCCGTCCTCCGCGCTCCGATCGCGCTGAGGGTAACCGGTGACTGCTCACGATCCAGTGGCTTGCAGGTCTGAATCTTCAGATCGCAAGGTGTGAGCGGAGCGATCGGCAAGACGGCAATCGATAGTCGATTCCGCGCAGGCAGCGTTCCTGGAGGATGTTCGAGTTGAAGACTCTGTTTCGGATTTCACTGGCTGCCACCGCTGTGACTCTTTGTGTGCCGGCTTTCGCGGTTCAGCTCTCCGGCGATGCGCGCGCTGCGATTCCGCACGACCTGCAACAGCTGGTGGTCGTGGATTATCGGGCCATGCAGAACTCCGATTCGGCGATGCAGTTGAAGGATCGCGTGATGCCGGCCGATCTTCGGCAGTTCGACGACGCGGTACAGAAGTCGGGAATCAACGATAACCACGACGTTGACAGCCTCGCCTTCATTCTTTACCGGCCGTCGGCATCGAGCGATGACCTGCAAACCGTGGGCATTGCCCAGGGGCAGTTTCCCGTGGATGACATGCTCGCCACGTTCCGCAAGCAGAAGGTGAGGCCCAGTCTCATTCGCACCAACCGGGTCTACCCCATGGGAAAGACGGGCATGGTTCTGTGCTTTGTCGATCCTTCGACCATGGTCTTCGGCAGCTCCGACGCCGTGAAGCAGGCACTGGATGTGCGTGACGGTCTGGCGCCAAGCATGCTCACCAATGAACCGATCATGGATGCGATGAAATCCGTGGAGTCCGAACCCCTGTGGAGCATTCTCGACGAGAAGGGAACGCAGGCACTGATGCGCAACCTGCTTGGCCAGGCGGGGTCGGTGGCTGATTACGATTCTGTGCGCAAGAGACTGGTCGGCTCTTGGTATTCGATGGACTTCCAACACGGCGTGAAGTTCGATCTGACCATCACCACAGGCGACACGTTCGCCGCGGCAACGGTCTCTTCCTTGCTGAACGCTGCGGCACTCTACAAGAAGATGAGCGGCTCCGATGCCGAAAAGACGGCGCTGTCGGCGACGGACATCTCATCCAGCTCAGGCCAGCTACAGGTGCACTTCGCAACAACGGACTCTCAGTTCGACACTTTGCTCAAGTCGCCACTTTTCCAGTCCGTCGTACACTAGCCGGGCTCAGCCGCTACCGTGGTGCGCTCGCCCATTCGGCATCTGCTGGATGGGCGAAGTCGCATTTGGATTCGATATGTAACTTGGAGGAGCCTGCGTCGGAAGGAACGACCTGTTCGGTCAGCCCACCTTCGGCACGGCGGTTCTCCGGCTTGGATCGCAGGCATTCATTACCTGGTTGCGTCCACTTCGCTTGGCTTCGTATAACGCGTCATCGGCCTGTTGCATCAGGACGGACGGATGCTGCCCTCGAGCAGGAACGATCGTGGGGCAGCCGATCGAGACGGTGAGATAGCCGAGAGGATTGTCGCGGTGCGGAATGCGGCAACGGCGGATCTGCTCACTGAGCTGCCGGGCGACTTCCACAGCGCCCTCATCGGGCGTTTGCGGAAGAACGATCGCCAGTTCTTCGCCGCCGAAGCGCCAATCCTGGAGGATCACATCCTCGCCTCTTCGTGGTTATCGGCGAGAAGCTGTCCAAGTTGAATCGAGGGCAAAGAGGCTGCGATGCGCCCGAGTCAGATGCGAGGGGTCAGTTCCGGATGAAACTCGGCCTTTCCCTCCGGCAAGAGAACGATCTCAAGCCGCCCCTCCTGATGCTCGACGATCTCCGGGCCGATTGTCTGGCGAACTTTCTGGCTTGCACTCTCGGTATATTGCACCTTCACCGCCCCACTGCCGCGCACGCTGAGTCGATACCGATAGTCGGCGCCGGAGTCGAGTTTGTCTGCACCAAAGCTAGCACTGGGATAGTCGACTTCCAGGAGTTCAATCGCTGCACCTGTCCGGTTCTCGACAACGGCATCGATCCGATACGAATGGCATCCAGCCAGCAGAAGAGGAGCTGGTAGAAAGAGTCTTTCGATCAAGCGAGTGCTGAATCTCACGCGGACTCTCCGTTTGAACTGTCCCGCGCCGCGACCTTCTTCTCTAGCCGGTCAAGGCGTTTCAGCAGCTCAGGCAGCCTCTGGAAGATTGTGACCGCGCGCAGCCATACCCGATTGTCGAACCCGGGCGAGCCGGAGATCATCTTGCCCGCCGGGACGTCGTGGCTCACTGCCGATTGGGCCGTCAGGATCACGCCATCGCCCACGCTGCAATGGCCGGCAATCCCCGTTTGCCCGGCGAGAATTACGTTGTTCCCGATCACCGACGAGCCTGCCAATCCTGTCTGCGCGCAGATCAGTGTGTTCTGCCCCACCTTCGATCCGTGTCCCACCTGAACCAGGTTGTCGATCTTGCTGCCATCGCCAATCTCCGTCGCACCGACCGTGGCGCGGTCGACGCAGGCGTTGGCCTGCACATCGACACGGTTTCCCAGCCGCACCGGGCCCGACTGCGGGATCTTTTCCCACTCGCCTTTGTCGTTTTTCGAGAAACCGAAACCGTCCGCACCGACGATCGCTCCGTTCTCCAGCGTGACGTGATCGCCGAATTCGCATCCCTCGCGGACCACGGCGTGCGCATGAGCGAAGAAGTGGTCGCCGACCTTCACGCCGGGGTAAAGCACGACGTGGGGCAGCAGCGTCGCGTGCTTCCCAACGTGGACGCCGCTGTCCACTACGACGTAGGCCCCGATGTGCGCGCCCTCGCCGATCTCGGCTGTCGGATCGATGACCGCAGTCGGGTGAATTCCCTCGGGATAGGCCGGAGGTTGATAGAACATCCCCAGCGCCAGCGAGAAGGCGTGATATGGATTCTTGATTCGCAGCGTGGCAGTAGCGATCTCGGGGAACTCTGGCTCGACAACGACGGCTGCAGCCTTGGTGGTCCGCGCCAGCCCTGCATAGCGGGGGTTGGCCACGAACGTGATCTCTGCGGGGCCTGCCTCCTCAATTCCTTTTACGCCAGTCACTTCCACGTCTGCGTCGCCGCGCAGTTCCGCGCCCAGCCGCGCTGCCAACTCGCCTAGCTTCATCGTGGAGATTGTATCGGACGCCGCGGATGATAGTCGTTCTACTCGCGATCCGCTTCCGCAGGGAACAACTCCGGTTGCGCTTCCTTGGCCGCCTCAGCCGGACGCTTCGCGCGTCCCGACCCAATCAGGCTGATCACCTCCAGAGACTGGATCGCCAGCCGCGGCACGTAAATGCGCTGGGTGTTCGACCGCGTGTCCGGCGGCGTCAACATCAAGCCTGCCCCCTCGATCAGCGTTCGATCGTTCGCCGCCAGCCCCTCCAGCTCGTCGCCGTCCGTCAGGGTCATGCGCAGCCACAGTCCCGCAGCCCGCGGACGGACGGCGAACCTCTTCTGCAGCAACCGCTCCGGGTTCACTTGCTCACCGGCAGGGAAGTCGCGGACGTAACAGACCCATTTCACCGTGTCCCAGCCAAAGGTGACCACTTTTCCGCCGAGATCGAGGATCTCGAGTTGGGCCTGATCCTGGGCAAAAACAGCTCCCGCGTATCCAGCGACCCAGTCGCGCGAGAACTTGCGCACTATCACGGGTTTACGATGCGACGCCATCCCAGAGGATTGTCGCACGGAGAGGCCCGCCGCAGGTTGCAAAAGGCAGCGTTTCCAGTGCACATCTCTCTAGCCAACAGGTGTCATTTGTGTTAAGGTACTGGTTTGCAACCCCTGCCGGGGCGCTCTGTAAGCGTAACTGCATCAGGCACTTGGGTGGTTCGGGCAAGGGATGGAAAAGGACGGGATGCCCGACTTCATTTACCTTTTGGAAAACCGGTTGTCAGCCAACCAGAGGCATGCCCTCCAGAAGCTGCGCGACGTCGCTCGCGATGCGGGGATCATCCTTTTTCTCACCGGGGATGCAGTCCGCGACCTGACCAGCGGCCATGCAGTGCGCGATCTTGAAGTCGCAGTGCATGGGAATGCACTCAAGCTGAAGAAACCAATTGAGAAAGCTGGCGGCAAGATCTGGGGCGAAGATGAGCCGTCCCGCACCCTCTACCTTTGTTTCCCTGGCTCGGTGCGCGTCGATCTCGTCAGCACCCATCGCGCGGAATACCCCAAGCCTGGCAAGCCGGTCTACCACTGGACTTCGATTCAGGAAGACCTGCGCCGCCGTGACTTCACGGTCAACTCGATGGCCATCTCGCTCAACGAGGGTTCGTATGGGCTGTTGATGGATCCGCTCAACGGTGCGGCCGACATCGAGGCCCGTACCCTCCGGCTCGTTTCGAACTACGGCTTCCTCGAAGAGCCGGCCCTTCTGATCAAAGCGACGCGTTATCGCACCCGGCTTGGCTGGGAACTTGATCCACGCACCCAATCCCGCTACGAGAACGCGAAGGCTGAGGGCCTGATCGAGCATCTCTCTGCCCACGCCCGCAGCTATGAACTAGAGCAAATCGGGCACGAAGACGACGGGCTCAAGGTGCTCGCCGCCTTCGAGGCTGAGGGATGGATGAAGGCGCTCTTCCCGGCCTGGGCGGTCGGCAAAGCCGATGAGAACAAACTGAAGGCGCTGCACGACCTAGCCGCCGAGCTGCAGATCCAGGGCGTGCACCCCGACATGTCGGCAGCGCAGATGCAGTTGCTGACCACTAAGCTGCAGCCAAAAGATCTGTCTGCACTCAAGAAGCATCTTGTCCGTCCAGGCTTCGTGGAGGAATGGAATAGCCTGGATGCCTTGGCCGCAGGATTCTCCAAGGTGCTGATCACCAAGCCGCCGTTGACCCCATCGGCAACTTACAAGCTGTTCACCAGCTACGATCCAAAAGCAGTCCTCTGGCTTGGATTTACTGCAGCATCGCAGGCAGTGAAGGATCGCTACGAACGCTTCCTGAAGGTCTGGCCGGAGGCGCGCCAGCGCATCCCGTACGCGCTGATGCAGGAGATGCGCATTACTCCTGAACTCGCCACGTACAAAGAGATCATCGAGAAGATCTTCCTCGAACTGATTGACGAACGACTCGCGACTCCAGAGGAGGCACGTGCTTTCCTCGGACCGTTCTCGCCGCCTGCACCGCCGCCGCAGATCACCATCAAGCGCTCGCGCGCAAAGCGTGGCGCGGAACCCAAGATCAAGGAACGCTCCTTCGAGGATGAGGATGAGGCAGCCGATGAGGAAGAGCCCGATCTCGATGATATTGGCGGCGACGAAGAGGACGGCGACCTGGGCCTGCCGAAGGCAGACCTCGGCGATGAGGAAGGGGAAAGCGACATAGAAGGCGAGGAAGCGGGAGAGGACGAAGAAGACGAAGAGCCGGTGCCGAAAAAGGGAAAGAAGGCCGCCGAAGTTCCCAAGGGCGTGAAGGCTCCTGCTGCTCCGGCCAAGGCCAAAGAGCCAGCGAAAGCTGCGCCCGCATCCAAGCCAGCACCGCACACCAAGGGCACACCGGCCAAAGCCGCTGCGCCAACGCCCAAACCAGTGCCGGCAGTCAAGACAGCGCCCGCAAAAGCAACGGCGCCCGCTGCCAAGTCGGCTCCTGTAGTGACGAAGACAAAACCAGCACCGGCCCCGGTAGCCAAGAAGGCTAGGCCTGCTCCTCCGGTCAAAAAAGCAGCCAAGGCTGCACCCGCTTCCAAGAAGGCAGCCGCGAAACCGGCAGCCAAGGCTCCGGCAAAGGCGAAGGGCACATCAGCACCGAAGCCTGCGCCTGCAAAAAAGAAGCCTGCGCCAAAACCGGCGAAGCCCGCAGCCAAGAAATCTGCCAAGAAGCGATGAGGGCAGCACGGTAGGACCTGCTACTTCCTCTAATCAGGCGCCTCGACTTCTTTACGCTGGCCCCAACGTCGCATGATATGTTCAGGAAAATCCGGAGGGTCCTGAATGACAGGTTTGCGCCGCCGCGCCTTAAGTCTCGCAGTGCTCGTCTTAGCCGTCTTCGTATGCAATTCGATTCACGCCGTCGACAAACTGCGAGAACACCCTGCGCACACCGGCGCTGAACCCGGCTATCGCTTCGAGCGCGGCGGTTGGACCTACGTGCACCTCGAGGGCACACCTTCTCAGATTGGCTTCGAGCACGGCAGCCTGTTGGCTCCTGAGATCGCCGACCTTGTACGCGTCAGCAAACTCGAAACCCTGCACTCGACGCATCGCGATTGGGAGTTCTACCGCGAAGCCGGCAGGAAGATGTTCTGGCCCCACATCGAGGCCGAGTATCAGCAGGAGCTCGAAGGCATCGCCAGGGGAGTGCAATCTCAGGGCATCAAGCTCGACGTGTGGGATATCGTCGCCCTGAACGGCAGCATCGAGCTACCCGAGTACTACGTTCCGTGGCTGAACAAGAATCTGAAGGCCGCGAACGCGCCGCACATCCTGCCGCAGGGCCGCTGCTCTGCTTTCATTGCCACGGGTGGCTACACCAAAGGCGGCAAGATCGTTATCGCGCACAACAACTGGTCCAGCTACGCGGAGGGCGAGCGCTGGACGATCATCTTCGATATTCAGCCCGAGCACGGCCACCACACGGTTATGGATGGAGAGCCCGGCGTGATCACCAGCCAGGACGACTTCGGCGAGAACGACGCGGGCCTGATGATCACCGAAACAACAATCACCCAGTTCGAGGGCTGGAATCCCGATGGCATTCCGGAGTTTGTCCGCTCGCGCAAGGCCTTGCAGTACGCCGGTTCCATCGACGAATACGCAGCCATCCTCAAGGAAGGCGACAACGGCGGGTACGCAAACGATTGGCTCATTGGCGATCGCAAAACGGGGGAGATCGGCTATCTGGAGCTGGGCCTGAAGAACACGCCGTTGTGGCGCTCCAAAGACGGCTACTTCATCAGTTCCAACTTTCCCCGCGATCCGCAGCTGCTCAAAACCGAGACTCCCGGCTTCAATACTGCCAACCTTTCCAGCTCGCCCAACGCGCGGCGCGTGACCTGGGAAAAGAAGATGGCCGAATACAAGGGCCGCATCGACGTTGACCTGGCAGAGAAGTTTCTTGCCAGCCACGAAGACAGCTATACGGGCAAAGTCAGCCCCGACGAGCGCACACTCTGCGGCCACGTCGACTTGGTGAAGCGCGGTACACCCGAATGGGAGTGGGGACCCTACTACCCTGGTGGTGCCGTAACCGGTAAAGTGACGGATTCAGATCTGGCCGAACATCTGTCACTTATCGCGCGTGCAGGACATCCGTGCGGCGAGGACTTCCTCGCAGCGCCGTTCTTCGCGGCCCATCCTGAGTACAGCTATCTCAAGCCGATTCTCAAGGACATGAAGGCTGGTCCATGGACTACATTTTCCGCGGGCGAGAAGCAGTAAGTTTGGATCGGCAGCTTGTGTAGGGAACTCACTGTGAACGCGGCGCAGCGCTTCGACGGCCGAGTTTCTATCGAGCAATTGTTTCTACTTGTACACAATGTGAATCTCCGTCTCCGTCACGGGACACGTAACGTGCAGCACGGCAGCTCGGAACGCCGGCGGTCGCAGCCCCACATGAGGATTGTTGGCAAAGCCGAAGCCTTCCCTGGGGAAGCCGAGGATGTTCCGGTCGAGCTTCATATTCTTGTTCTCGTCGTGAAGAGCGACGATGCCGTAGTCGCCGGGGGCCACTGGGTCGATCAGAATCGTTGCCTGCCGTTGCCCGTCCGCGATAGGCGAGGCTTCATGGCGGACCGACTTGGTCACATCTTCCGGCCAGCCGTCGGGCGAACGAAAAAGCAGTATCCCTACGACTCCCTGCGCGTTGCGCATCCCATCGACGTGGACGCGCAGCGCACACTCCGGAGCCGACTCAGCGAGCGAAGCTGAGAACGCTTGCGGCGTGCTCAGCGCCAGTAAAGAGAGAAGCACTTCACCTAGTCTGCTCGTCATCACTGCCGATTCAAGGTGACTGCGAGAAGATCTTCACCTTCATGTAGACACAGGTCTGCGAGAGCTCGCGTATCCGCCCGATTGAAGTGAACTCGAATTGTTTGATCCTGAGGGGGAAGCTCAGTATCGTCCGCGGCCGCGCGCTGCTCCGCCGCCACCGCCGCTCCCTTTGCGAGCCTGGTAGCAATCGCGGCAAAACACCGGACGGTCGCCCCGTGGCTCAAAAGGTACGGTGGTCGGCTGTCCGCAACCGGAGCAGATCACTGGAGTACCTTGCGCAGGAGCCGAACGGAAACCGGAACCCCCCCCTTGATCGTTTTTCTTTGCGGCGCGGCACGGCTTGCACCGCTTTGGTGTCGAATAACCGCGTTCCTGAAAGAACGCCTGGTCTGCAGCGGTGAAGGTAAAGTCCTGCCCGCAATCGCTGCACGTGAGTTGGATATCTCCTGGCATGGGGTTCCTCGTGCCGAGATTGTAACCCTCATTTGCGCAAAAATACATAAGGATTCTGTGTCGTTTGTAAAACTTAGGCTGGTCCTCAACCTGGACCCCAGGCCGCAGTGACAAGCTTCACGGCCGATCGCGCTATAGTTCTCAGGTAGCTGCACAGGCGCCGAGTTAACTCCGATAACAACATGGCCGCGACCAACACTCAAGTGGAAACCGAATGTATCCGTCGCATCCTAGGCGGCGAAAAACACCTCTTCCACGAGCTCATCCGGCCCTGCGAACGATCGATTTTTCTGTTGCTGTTCTCCCTGCTGAAAAACGAAACCGATGCCGAAGATGCGGCCCAGGATACCGTCATCAAGGTCTACCGGAATCTGCATCTGTTCCGAGGCGAGGCGCAGTTCCGCACCTGGGTGCTGTCGATCGCCCGCAACGAGGGGCTCGGCCGCCTTCGCAGGATAGCAACCCGCCGCGAGGAGTCTCTGGATGCTGCCGCCGACGACCAAACCGGCGACTATACCCCCGCCATTCTGACCAGCTGGCGGGAAGTGCCGAGTGACGCTCTGGAACAGAAGGAGTTGGGAGCGCTCCTTCGCCAGGCAATCGAGGGTCTGCCGGAGATTTACCGTAACATTGTCATCCTTCGAGACATCGAAGAAATGGATATCCGCGAGACGGCAGCCGTTCTGGGCATTAGTGAGGGCGCAGTCAAGGTCCGGTTGCACCGGGCTCGGGGATTGTTGCAACGGGAGCTTGCCCCAAAACTGAAAGCGTTTGCACCCAAACGCAAGGGCTTTTTTGGGGGGCGCGCATGAGGATAGACTGCAAACACGTCTGGCAGTACATCTCGGCGTACATCGAGGGCGACGTCGACGCCGTCTTGCGCGCAGAGATCGATCGTCACCTTGAGACGTGCGAGATCTGCTCGGCCGTCCTGGACTCCACCCGCAATGTCGTGATCCTCATGGCCGACGATCGAGTCTTCGAGCTTCCCATCGGATTCAGCGAGCGTTTGCATGCGCGCATCGATAAGGAACTGGAGCCCGCCAGTTAATACTTTATAAATACGCGGTGGATTCGATCCCCATCTCGTTGATGTTCCAGCTCTTGACTTCTCGCAAGTCTGAGCCCATAGTGTCTTTCCGGCTTGTCACTTCGCCACTCACACTTCAATCACAGGTCAGCCCTCCTCCCCCAGCTCAAGGAGCTGCCCATGAAACGTACTTCGATTCTTCCAGCCATTGGGCTTGTCCTCGCTGCTTCGCTTCTGTCCGCACAGGACTTCAAGAAGCAGGTCATCTACCAGATCGTTACCGATCGCTTCTATGACGGCGACACGACCAATGACAACCCTGCAGAGAGCCCCGGCCTCTTCGACGCCACAAAAACCAACTGGCAGGCTTACTGGGGCGGCGATCATGCGGGCATTCAGCAGCAACTCGCGTACATCAAGGGCATGGGAACCACAGCGATCTGGGTCTCCCCGGTGGTCAACAACGAGAATCTCAACTGCGCGACCAGCGGCGTCTCTGCGCCCTATCACAGCTACTGGACACGCGACTTCATGAACGTCGAGGAACACTTCGGCGATAACTCGAACACCTTTGCTGCCTTCGATAGCCTTGTCACCGCGCTCCACAACAACGGAATGAAGATCATCGTCGACGAAGCCAACAACCACTCGAATCCCGACAACTGCGGCGAGATGGGGTCGCTCTATAACAACGGCACATTCATGGCTGCCGCCAATAACGATCCCAACGGATACTTCCACCACAACCCCGACATCTCGAATTACAACGACCGCTACCAGCTGCAGTACTACACCCTCGATGACCTAACCGACCTCAATCAGGAAAACTCCACCATCGACGCCTATCTCAAGAGCGCCGCGGTGCAGTTACAGAGCCATCACGTCGACGCGTTCCGACTCGATGCGATCAAGCACGTCACCTGGGGTTGGGAGTACTCCTACGCGAACACAGTCTTCAACAATGCGCCCAGCTTTCTGTTTGGGGAGTGGATGCAGACCAACACCGGCGACCCGCTCTATCCGGACTCCTATAAGTTCTCGAACGCGAGCGGCATCAACCTGCTCGATTTCCCACTCAACACGGCACTACGAGACGTCTTCGGCGGCACCAGCAACTTCTCTGAGATCGATTCAGCCATCAGCGCCGAGAACGCGAATTTCGCCTTCCCCAACGATCTCATAACGTTCGTTGACAGCCACGATGAAGCCCGCCTGCTTACCTTGAACAACGGCAATCAGAACCGTCTGCAAGAGGCCATGGCCTTCATCCTCACGGCACGGGGAATTCCGATCATCCTTTACGGCGATGAGCAATATCTAGTCAACAACACCAATGGCGGAAACGATCCCTACAACCGCGTCTGGATGTCATCATTCAACACCACGACGAATGCCTATCAGCTCATCGCCAAACTCGCCGCGTTACGGCAATCCAACGACGCCGTCGGCTATGGGAGTTGGAAGCAGCGCTGGATCAACAACGATGTCTACATCTACGAACGCCAGTTTTTCAGCGATGTGGTGCTTGTCGCGATCAACAAAAACGACTCGACATCCTATCCCATCTCCGGCCTCAATACCGCGCTGCCTGCGGGTACTTACTCCGACTACTTAGGCGGTCTGGAAGGCGGTAATAGCCTCGCCGTGAGCGCGGGCAGCGGCGGTAACAATCCTGCGGGCAGCTTTACTATCGCTCCGCACAGTGTTTCGGTTTGGCAGGTTCAGGTGGCGGCATCGTCTCCTGAGGTAGGCTCGATCGGCCCTCATGTTGGTCAACCGGGCATGACCGTCACCATCGCCGGCGACGGCTTCGGGGCCACGACCGGCTCCGTTCTCTTTGACTCGACGGCTGCGAACATCCTGTCATGGTCCAACACGTCGGTTACATTCGCTGTACCCAACATCCCCGGAGGCGCCGACAACGTGGAGCTGAAGTCGAGTAGCGGAAACGCCGCCAATCCCATTGCCTTCACGGTACTCACGGGAAAACTCATTCCCGTGACCTTCACCGTGAACAATGCCGCGCCAACGAATCCCGGAGACTATATCTTCGTCACCGGGAGCACGGTCGAACTCGGCAACTGGGGCACGACGTTTCAAGCCGCAGTCGGTCCTATGCTCGACCCCAACTATCCCAACTGGTTCCTGAATGTGTCGTTGCCGGCGGGACAAACCGTTCAGTTCAAGTTTATCGACATTCAGTCCAGCGGCAACGTGGTTTGGGAGAACGGCGCGAATCATAGCTACACCGTGCCCACGAGCGGCACAGGCTCGGTGAATGTGAATTGGCAGTACTAAGAGCAAGCCAGCGCTTTATAAGTGGCGAGCGAGATTAGATCGCGCTCCTGATGCCGTCTAATTCGATTGCTGTACCTTCGGCGGTGGGGTCCCCGTACGGTGCACCATCGGATGGGTCCACGTCTCCAGTCCGACCAGGACGATGGTGAGGATCGCCATCGCGATCTGCAGTTTCTCGGAGCGCTTTTCCCTAGGGCTCATCCCGCGCCTGCGCCACTGGGCCGAGGGCCTGGCACGCAGATGCCGAATCCAGAACACGACGGCCAGATTCACCACCGCGCCGACCGTAGCCAGAATCAGCATCGGAATCCGGATTGCGTCCTGATGAAAACCTTTTGCGGGCGCATAAATACCACTGGCGGCGGCCAGCGCAGAGAGGCCGATCGCCACGCGAATCCCGCTGATCGTCAACACGGCCGTGCAAAGGCTCTGCGCAATTGCGACAATCAGGCTGGCGCCGCCAACAGCGGTCCATCGTCTTGTGACCAAATACGACCTCCCGTTGTCACCCTCGGCTGAACCCTGGATCAAAGGAATCCGAAAAAGCTCGCCGTTCAGCTTCAACAGGTTAAAGCATGGTGCCGCTCCAGCCAATCCAAATGCCGCCCCAGCCCGTTCATCCAGCGAAAGGGCCGGAGCGAAGAATTTCATATCCAGCCGAATGCCTTTCGCTGTAACCTTTCGCCCGTGCAGCCACTCCTAGTGTGCGTGCCACGGAACGTGCGGGATCGAACTTTTTCGACCTGCTCGCCCCAACCGGCGGAGCCCTTCCGCCCCAACCCCAAGCGAGGTCAATCTCCATGAAGAACCAATTGAATGCTTTTCTGCTCTCAGCAGCGCTCACCGGCCTGATGGGCGGAACCGTCGCGGCACATGCGGCGACCACAGGAACAACGGCGAAGGGCACCTCGGCCACAGCGGCCAAGGCCGGCCTCCGCTACACCAGCCAGGACACCACCAAGCACTCCTGTAAAGGCAAGAACGACTGCAAAGGACAGGGCGGCTGCAAGTCCAGCGACAACGGCTGCAAAGGCAAGAACAGCTGCAAGGGCAAGGGCGGCTGCGCCACCGACGGCTCCAAGATGCCGAAGCTGGTCTAGTTCGAACGAGGAACAGGCGGCAGGCACATCGAATCGTTCTTTCGCTCTGGTGCGCCTGCTGCGGCCTCAAGTTTCTCCGTTTCTCTTACCGCACGTACGACCGATCTTTGACTACCGTCAGCTGATCCTTAATCCCCGTTCCTTGGTCCCTGTCTTGATATGTCCGGCAATCGTTTCAACGCATTTTCGAATCACGGCATAGGCATCGGCTTGCGCATTCCGCATTACCAGCACATCTTTTCGCGCAAGCCCGTGGTCGACTGGTTCGAGATCATCTCCGAGAACTTCATGGTCGACGCCGGGCGTCCGCTCGCGGTCCTCGATCAGATTCTCGAGCAGTATCGCGTGGTGCAGCACGGCGTTTCGATGTACTTCGGCTCTGTGACTGAGCCCGATCCGGAGCACCTACGGCGGCTGAAGCAACTAGTTCGTCGGACAAATACTCCCTGGCTCAGCGACCATCTCTGCTGGGGCTCCGTCGACGGAACTTACACACACGATCTGCTGCCGTTGCCCTACACATGGGAGGCGGTCGAGCGCACAGTTGAGCGAATCCGAAAAGTTCAGGACTATCTCGAGATCCCTGTCGCGGTCGAAAACGTCAGCTCCTACGCGGCTTTTTCCGGCTCGCAGATGACCGAGTGGGACTTCCTTACCGAAGTAGTGGAGCGCGCCGACTGCGGGATTCTGCTCGACGTGAACAACATCTACGTCTCCTCCGTGAATCACGAGTTCAACCCAATTGACTATGTCAATGCAGTGCCCGCGCATCGCGTTGCACAGATTCACATCGCCGGCCATTCGCGCTACGAGAAGTACATCCTCGATACGCACGATCACCCGGTCATTGATCCGGTGTGGCAGCTCTATGCGCGTGCCATCGAACGCAGCGGACCGACACCCACGCTTCTCGAGTGGGACGATCACATCCCCAGCTTTGACGAAGTCCACAGTGAGGCAAAGAAGGCCGAGAAGTTCCTGCACGCGCATGCCGATCCGAGCGCCAAAGAGCCGGGTGCCCAAGGTCTCTCGTCTGAGACTTGGGATTCGATAACTGCGGAGGCGACGCGATGAGTCCAGAGCTGATGTCACTTGCCAAACTCCAGCGCGAGATGGCCGCTGCCGTCATGCAGCCGCTCAGTGCGGACGAGGACATGCAAGCAGTTTCATCCGATGGCCGCGACATGCATGCGTTGGCCGCATCGTTCATCGCACCGAACAGCAAGCTCAGTTCCTTCGAGCGCCTTGAGATCTACAACCGACAGTATTGGTATCGTGTGCTCGGTGCGCTCGCCGAAGACTTTCCTGCACTGCGCGCGGTCGTGGGCGCCCGTGCATTCGAAGCCCTCTCGGTTGCTTATCTCAGAGCCCATCCTAGCCGTTCGTTCACGCTGCGCAATCTCGGGTCGAAGCTCACCGACTGGCTGGGTGCTAATCCGCGGTTCGCAGGACGCCGTCATCGTCTCGCAATCGATGTGGTGCGCATCGAATGGGCCTTCATCGAGGCATTCGACAACGCCGAATATGCGCCGCTGACCATCGAGCAGATCGCGACCCTCGACGCCATCTCACGCCTCGCCCTGCAGCCGCACCTGGTCCTGCTCGCGCTCGACTATCCCGCCGACAACCTTGTGCTTGGCCTGCACAAGCGCGACAAACGCCAGGCCAGCGAGGCCGGAGTGAGCCACGAAGACGGCGACGAAGCCCCCGTAAAGTTGTCCAGGCTGCACCGCCGGCCCACCTGGGTTGCCGCGCATCGCGTCGACAACTCGGTTTACTATCTGCGGCTCAAGCGAGAGGAGTTCCTCACACTCTCCGCCATTCGCCAGGGCCTGTCGTTCGCCGATGCCCTTGAGACGGGCTTTATCGGCTCGCGCATTCCGCAGTCTAAGCGCGCGGGATGCATCCAAAGGTGGTTTGGATCGTGGGCGGAGTTGGGCTGGATCTGCGCTCCCGACCTCGAATCGCTGGTCCGGCCCTAATCGTCCCTTCCTCAGAACGGATTCCTATGCAAACGCTCGTCGATTCTTATCTGCGCATCTCCGGTCTCTTCGGTCGCTTGCAGTGCGCATTGCTCCTCGCCATACGCCTCTACTGGGGCTTTCAGTTCGTACAGGATGGCTGGGGCAAACTGACGCACCTAGACAAGGTGACTGACTTCTTTACCAGTCTCGCGCTTCCGGCTCCGCACATGACCGCCCTCTGCGTGGCGTTGATCGAGTTCGGCGGCGGCATCTTCTTCGCCCTCGGTCTGCTCTCGCGGCTCACATCGCTGGTGCTCTGGGTCAACATGACGATGGCCTATCTCAGCGTGCCCGACGATCGCGTCAACTTCTCGCACATTCTCTCGAAGCCAGACGACTTCTACGGCGCATCGCCCTACACGTACTGGTTTGCCGCTCTGCTGATTCTGATTCTCGGTCCCGGTTGGGTTGCGGTCGACACACTATTCAAGCGTTGGCTCGCTCCGCAGAACAAGTGAACGAGCAGGCCTTCTGAAAGCGACCAGCACGTAGGGATGAATCGCGTCCAGCTCCGGCAGCAAAACTACGCTCTCCTGCTCGTTCGGATCGGTCCGCGCGAGTCGCATCCGCATGATACGCCACCAATGCGACTGCAGGCATTCTTCGCGACTCTTGGAACGCACCAGCTGCTCACGAAAGCCCCGCCACGGAGCGCGACTTTCCGCGTGATACCCTTATCCCGAAATTTGCTCGCCCTCCGCGCCTTGGTTCCTTTTTTGCGGAAGGCATCGGAGATAGCGCGCATGCGTCGAATCGTCCACAGCACCATCGTGTGCCTTGCCTTGGCCGCGACTACCCTTAGCTTTGCCCCTCTCTCCAACGCGCAACCGTCACGCGCACAAAACGCTACTCTTGTGCTGGATCACGGCTGGCAGTTTCGCCAAATCACCACGACTCCTCAGGATGCAGAAGCAGGATGGCTGCCCGCGAGCGTTCCCGGCGACGTGCATCTCGACCTGCTCGCCAACAAAAAGATCGAAGACCCCTTCTATCGTGACAACGAATCGAAGTTGCAATGGATTGAGAATGCGAGCTGGGAGTATCGCGAAACCTTCGAGGTTACCCCGGCGTTGCTTGCCCGCACCAATATCGATCTTGTCTTCGATGGTCTCGATTCCGCGGCCCAGGTTCTCCTGAACGGTACCCAGATACTCAGCTCGGACGATGCATTCCGAATCTGGCGAATCCCGGCGAAGAAGTATCTGCATCCCGGCAATAACTCGCTCTACATTGTCTTTCCCTCGCCGATCGCCGCCGCAGAGAAGGTTGCCGCGACGGATCCTTGGCAACCGCGCACTAAGACCGAGCCCAAGACCTACATCCGAAAGCCTGCCTATGAGTACGGATGGGATTGGGGCCCGCGTTTCGTCACCAGCGGCATCTGGCATCCGGTCCACCTCGATGCCTGGGACAAGGTGCGCGTTGCCGACTTCGCCATTCGTCAGCGCGATATCACCAAATCCGTCGCCCACATCGATGTCGAAGTAGAAATGGAAGCCGCCTCGGACGGCGTCGCGCAGATCGTTGTTCAGTATGCTGCTCCGGGCACTGCGGCACCCGTTCCGCTGAATCGCGCGGTCACCCTTCATGCGGGTCGCAACGTCTTCGATCTTGCGGTTGAGATTCGTCAGCCCAAACTCTGGTATCCCGCTGGCTATGGCGATCAGCCGCTCTACGAGTTCTCCGCTCGCGTATCCATCGCTGGCCAGCAGGCAGACACACGCACGACCAAGACAGGTCTGCGCTCCATCGCGCTCGATCGTCATCCCGACCAATGGGGCCGCAGCTTTCAGCTTGTCGTCAATGGAATTCCGGTGTTCGCCAAGGGCGCCGACGTCATCCCCTTCGACAGTTTCGCGAACCGCGTCACCACTGCCGACTATCGCCGCATCCTCGAATCCGCGCGCGACGCCAACATGAATATCGTTCGCCACTGGGGCGGCGGCTACTACGAGACCGATGAGTTCTACCAGATCTGCGACGAACTCGGCATCATGGTCTGGCAGGATTTCATGTACGGCAACGACTGGCAGCCCGGCACCTACGGCTTCAAGCTCACCATGGAGGCCGAGGCTGAAGACCAGGTACGCCGTCTGCGCAATCATCCCAGCATCGTCGTCTGGAGCGGCAACAACGAAACGGAAGAGGCCCTGAGCTGGAAGGGAAGAGACAAACTGCCGCCCGAAGTGAAGTTCCAAATGTGGCAGGACTATCTCACCGAGTTCAGCGGCATCTTGAATCGCGTCGTGGAACGTCTCGATGCCGAGACGACTTACTGGCCCAGCTCGCCCAGCTCCGATTATGAAGAGCTCAGCGACACGTACCAAAGCGGCGACGCGCATGTGTGGGATGTGTGGCACGGCCGCGTCCCATTCTCCACCTACGAGACGCACCATCCGCGCTTCGTCACCGAATACGGCTTCCAGTCGTTCCCCGAGATGCGGACCATCGAGTCGTTCACGCAGCCTGAAGATCGTACCGGTATCTTCACCCCAGTGATGCTGGCGCATCAGAAGAACAACGAAGGCAATTCGATCATTCACGACTATCTGCTCAAGGACTATCCCGAGCCCAGGGACTTTCCGAGCTTCCTCTATGCGAGCCAGGTTCTGCAGGCCGAGGGAATCAAAATCGGCGCGGAGCATTTCCGCCGCAATCGCCCCGAGACCATGGGTTCCATCTTCTGGCAGCTGAACGATTGCTGGCCGGTTGCCTCGTGGTCCAGCATCGACTACTACGGGCGTTGGAAGGCGCTGCAGTACTACGCTCGCCGCTTCTACGCGCCGATACTGGTCTCGCCTCATCTCGAGAACGGTGCAGTCAAGGTCTACATTGTTTCCGACAAAGTCGCAGCCCAGCCCGCAGCACTTCGCGTGCGTCTGATGGACTTCGACGGCAAGGTTCTGCTTGAAGACAAACAAGACGTCAACATCGATCCGCTTTCAAGCCAGGTCTACCTCGATTGGCCTCTGGCGAAGTTGACACAGGCTGGTGCAGCTGACACGTCGCACGTCTTCGTTGTCGCCGAGCTTAGCGCCGGCGGCGCGCAAATTTCGCGCAACCTCACCTACCTCGCACCGACGAAGGAAGTCCACCTGCTTGCTGCGCATCTCACCGTTGACGCCGCTGGAGCCAACGGTAAGTACAATGTACGCATCACGTCGCCTGTTCTCGCTCGAGATGTTTATCTCTCTTTTGGCGACCTCGATGTGAAGGTCCTGGACAACTACTTCGATCTGCTCCCAGGTGAGACTGCGGAGATCGGTGTCAGCAGCACTGCATCTCTCGACGAACTGAAGGCGCAGTTGCACGTCGTCTCGCTCAGCGATGCCTTCGGCGCCGCCGCACCTGCGGCAGTATCCGCCACTCGCTAACGCTGAACAAGAGGGCTGAACCAATCGCTTCGGCCCTTCATTTCCTCATCATTAGTTGCGCAAGATCATCAAATACGGCCCACGACTCTCAGAACGCGAATACCGCCTGCAAGAAGATACGTCGCGATGCCGCGCCCTGCGAGAACATTTGGCCAGCCAGCCCGCGCGACTTGCCGAAGTTGCCTCCCGGCCCGTATCCCGTCACGTCGCCAGTGGAATCCAGAATCGGCGAAGCACTGATCGTTCCCGTGGGCGTTCCATAGTTCACGTCGTTGAACAGGTTCAAAGCCTGGGCGCTGAAGGTCAAGCTGTACTTGCGGCCACTCCCCTGGGGTCCGAACATGCCGCGCGGCCCACCGCCGCCACCGCCAAATCCGCCCGGACCGAATCCTCCACCGGGGCCGCCTCCGCGTCCACCTCCCGGAGGCCCACCCGGGGGGCCTCCAGGAGGCGGACCGCCCGCGGCGCTCGCTTCAACCTTAGGACCAATCCCGAACGCGCGGCTCAACCGCAGGTTCACGGCTACCGACGCCGGGCTGTTCCCCAGATTCATTCCCACCAGATTCTCTCCCGGTCCTGGCGTGACATCCAGGCATCCGAACGAAGTGGTCACATACTGCGGCGAACTGGGGCCGCAGAGCGAGCTATCCACCAAACCGGGCCGGTCGTTGATGAAGTTGTCTCCGGTCAGATCGGAGCTGGTCACAATGTTGTACGGCCGGCCCGTCCGCGCCACGATAAACGGATTGAAACGCAGGTTCCATGGCGCCGTGTAGTTACCCATCAGGAACACCTGGTGGCGTGAAACAAAAGCCGCACGTCCGTAGTCCTGGCCAAGGTTATAGGAGTTCGAAACCTCTCCGCCCGCCCCGTCTGTATTCGCGAATGAAAGATTGTAGAAACCAAACAGGCTGAACTTCGGCGATAGGCGCGCGTTGATGTTCACAATCAACTGCTCCTGCTTGTACACCGCCTCCGGAAAATACTGCTGCACAATTCCCAACGATGGACTCGGCCGGGGCCCGGTCGTGCTGTTGTAGTAGGTCGTTCCTGCCAGCGGTTCGTAGGCATTCGAGTCACGCGTCACCACCTGGTGCACGCCGAACGAATGCAGATACGTCAAGGTTGCCGTGGTCGTCTTGGTTACCTGCCGCTCCAGGCTCCCGCCAAACTGATGCGTGTACGGCGCATGAAAGTGCGGCGCAATGTCGACAATCGTGCTGTTGGGCGTGGCCGCATACGGAGCCGCAGGGAGGCACCCGGAAAAGTCGATGCTGGTCAGGCTCGTCGCATTCAGGCACGCGGGCGATGTCGCCGTGACCACCGCCTGGCCCGAGTTGACGCTCTGCTGCGTCGCTGCCAGCACATTTGCAATCTGTACGCGATCATAAAAAACTCCATAGCCGGCGCGGAGCACCGTCTTAGCTGGCTTGTTGCCCTTCGCATCGAGAGCGTAGGCCAAAGCGACGCGCGGCGCCCAGTCGTTGTGATCGGCAATGTGGTTCTGCGTCTCCCACCGCAAACCGCCCGACAGGGTCAGCCGGGGATCGAACTTCCAGTCGTCCTGCACAAACAGCGCCCCGTCGAAAACGTTCGCCACGTAGCTTGTCCGTCCCGCCCCCACGCTCAAAGTCACGAGATCGCTGCCCACCGAGTTCAGGTTCTGCCCTGCGGCTAGCTTGTTCAGGGCGTCCACGTACCCGTTCGGGCTGAAGATGAGAGTTCCATTGCGATTCGCGGTCGATGTGTTGGCATCGCGATTGTCGCGCAGCCACGCTCCAAACTTGATGGCTTGTTTGCCGACGCTCATAGTCGTAAAGTTCTGCAGCTCGAAGTGCTCCTGGTGATCGTTCGACAATTGGCTCGACGCCCCGCCTCCCGTAAAGTTGCCGGCCACTCGAATCGTAGGCAAGGTGCTTACCGGAGTATCGGTCTCGTTCGCACGCCGGTATTCGAAGCGCGTCTCGTTGACCATACGGTCGTTGATAATCTGCGAATCGCTCAGCTGTAGTGCGTGCTCTGTTGTGGCGCTTGAGATCGATTGCGAAGGTAACTGCGTGTTGCTGATATCGCCGGATTCCGCATCGTAATAAAACTGGTACCGCACCGTGAGCGTGTTCCGGTCGGTCAGCTGTAAATCCGCGCGCGGCGAAACCGTGATATGGTTGTGCGGATTGGCCTCTGTTCCCGAGCATCCTGCCGATGAATACACACCGTACCCAAAGTCGCAGGCCCCCGCAAACGCCGGTGCAAAGTCGTACACTTGCTCGTCGTGATTGTCCCGCTGTTCCAGGCTGAAAAAGAACGACGCCTTCTTGCTCAACGCGCCGCTGACCGTGCCGTTGTACTGGAAACGGTTGTAGGGTGGAACATTCTTCACGAAGGGGTTGCCAGTGTTGAAGCCGCTGTAATTGCCCATCGCGAACACCTGCCCGTGCAGCTTGTCCGTCCCCGGCTTCGTCAGGATCTCGATGCGTCCATACCCGAGTCGGTCGAACTCCGCGGAAAATGGGTTCTGGTTGATGCGAATCTCGCGAATCGCCGACTTTGGCGGCAACTGCCCGCCGGTGAAGCCGTCAATGTAAATCTGCCCGCCATTGGGCCCGGCGGAAGGCCCGGCCAGAGCCTGGAGCTCGTTCGACAGTTCATCGGGATCGTCGGAGAGAGCGTCGAGATCCTTGCCCTTGATGACGACCGAGCTTGCATTGGCTCCCGCTTCGACGCTCACCGCAGGCGACTCGTCCGTCACCACAACATTCTGCTGTTCCGTCTGGATTGCCAGGGTGACGTCAACGCGCTTGATTTGCCCAGCTCCTACCACAATCAGCTGCGATTGAAACGCTGCGAAGCCGGTCGCAGTGACCTGCACGTAGTAGGAGCCGGCCGCAAGTCCGTGCACATCGTAAGTGCCGCTCGCGTCGGCCGCCAGAGTCTTCACGGGAACGCCGTCGCGATTGGCGACGGTCACCCGCGCTCCTGGAATCAAAGCTCCGGTTGGATCGGCTACATGACCATGCAGGCTCGCTGTTGTGGCTGGAGCCGTTGCCGCCGGCGCGGCGCTCTGAGCCGCTGGATCGGCCGCTGCCGATGTTTGCGCACTCGCGGCCGCCGCTGCAGCGGCCCACACGAGGAGTGCCACCAAACTATGAATCACACAATGAAGTCGAAAGGACACTACTCCCCCAGAAACTAGATTTCTTTGCTTCGATTGCTACGGTCTCTACTGTGCTTCTGCCTCGCCCCCGCCGCCCGAGCCCATGCTCCAGTTTGAGAGCAGGTTGCGGCTAGCCTCCGGCGCCTCCAGCAGGGGTTCCACGCCGGTGAGCAACGTGATGGCCGTAACCTCCGAGGTTCCCGAGGTCGCCACCAGCATGACTGCATCGCCCTTCTTTAGATCGGAAAAATGAATGACAGGGGTACGATTCAGCAGCGCCTGCATATCGCCGCCGCGACTCCCGCCGCCGCCCTGACCTGCCCACTGTCCACCGGCCTGGCCAGTCCCGCCCCCGAAGCTTCGCGGCTGGCCGTTCGGTGCTGAGGCGCCCGCTGTCTGTGGGCCGCCGCCTGCAGCAGGAGTTGCCGGGTTGGTGCCTTTCAGCCGTGCCGCGATCATCCGAGCCATCATCTCCGGCAACGCATGCATTTGGGCTTCGGGTGTGATGTGGATCGTGACCGTCTTTTTCGTCAGCAAATCCTTCACAGAAAAACTCGTGCTCGATGCGTCGAGCGAAGCGATCGTCCCGGATATGTTGCGAAAACTACCCGACACCACCTCGGTGGCGTCGATCTCCGTTCCATCGCTGTTCTTTGTTCCCCGCGCGCGCAACTGATCGCCGACCTGAATCGCTTCAATCGGTCCGGGCTGCGCGAGATCGAAGCGTACCGAGGCAGAAGCATACCGCTTCAATACGGTCGTCTTGCTCACGCGCACGGTGATGATCTTGAGCGTCGGACCCGCTCCACTTGTCAATACAATGACGCCGCTCGCAGCATCGACGCTCCTGACCAGCCCACCGGTACCGCTCCGTGCCCACTCCTCGCGGTCCTGCTGCTGCCTCTTCGCGACATCTGCCTCCTTGATGGTCACAATCTGAGCCGCCTGCGGAATATCCCCGATTGCGTTTGGATCAAGCCGCACCAGCACCCGATCGCCGGTGGCAAGATCGCTCAGCTGGATTGTCTCAGCGTTGCTGAGATCCTTCTGTCCCGGTTCGACGCGCCTCAGCGCCGCCCCGGATGGCACCTGCACCTGCCGAACATCGCCGTTATCCGGCTTCACGCTCAGCGTGTCGCCGTTGATCGCCGTGATCGTACCGACGATTCGTGCCGGCGCTTGTCCGTGGGCCAGAGATGCGGTCGCTGCCACTCCGACCAGCAAAAGCCAGTGCATCAGATGCGCGCCAACATGACGGAACCTCTTGCCTCTCATCGAACCAGCTCTCCTGCGTCCCTTCCTGCGGGACCCACCTGCATTGGTTTCATTTCGGTAGACGAACCACCCGCCCAAAAGGTTGAGAGCAGCCTCACCAATGGACTCTCCACTGCTGCTGGGGTCTGAAACAATCGGAACGCTTGCGTCGTCCCAACCGGAGCACACACTACAATCGCTTCATGGTGGATGCCCGTCTTTTCTCTCTCTTCTTCGCCGCGGCACTCATTCTTGCTGCCACGCCCGGCCCCGGCATCTTCTACGTTTTAGGCCGCACGCTCTCAGGCGGTCGCCACGAGGGAGTTCTCTCTTCCTTGGGCACCTTCCTCGGTGGCCTTGTTCACGTCTTTGCCGCAGCCGTCGGCCTTTCCGCTTTGCTCGTCGCGTCGGCGACGGCATTTTCCGTCGTCAAGTACGCCGGGGCAGCTTACCTGGTCTGGATTGGCATTGGCATGATTCGTTCCCGGAACCAGGCGTTCCATCTCGTGGCGCTTCCGGTCCCCCAACTACACATCTTCCGGCAGGGAGTCCTGACCGAGATGCTTAATCCGAAGACGGCGCTCTTCTTTCTATCGTTCTTGCCGCAGTTCGTCAGCCCGCACCTCGGGCATGTCGTTGGCCAGTTTCTCGTACTAGGATTCGTCTCGGTCATGTTGAACACGCTGGCAGATTTGATCGTCGTGACGTTCGCCGCGCCGGTTGGCAGTTTGCTCCGTTCCAATCCGTGCTTCCGTCGCAATCAGCGGGTCGCATCGGGCATCGGCATGATCGGTCTCGGTGCCTTCGTCGCCATTGGTGAGCGCCGCTAGAGCTTTCTACTGCGCGAGCTCAGCTGCTTCCAGAAACATGTGGATCGTGATCAGACTACGACGCAAGTGTCACCTGCCCCAGGATGACCGCCCGCTTCGCCCCGGTGGCCGACGGAACATTTCCCGGCGTCCCGTGCCACGTCATCCACGCCAGCAGTGCAAACGCCGCAGCCTCCTTTGCCGCGGCCGGCATGCCGAAGTCCTCACTTGTTCGAACCGTGCAGCCCAGCGGTTCCAGTCGTCGCGCGAGCATCGTCATCAACGTGGCATTGCGTGCGCCGCCGCCGGAGACGATGTAGTCCACGGGTGCACCCTTCATCTTCCGCCGTGCAAATCGCACGTAGCTCTCCGCAATGCTCTCCGCGGTTAACCCCGTCGCTGTTGCCACAGCGTCCGCAGGGTTGCTACTGTGCTTGCGGCACTCCTGCAAAAACTTCTCAGCATACGCACGTCCATATTGCTCGCGGCCTGCCGTGCGGGGCGGCTTCTCCTGGAAGTACGCCTCCTTCAGCGCCCATTCCAGCACCTGCGTCAGGACAGCCCCACGCGCGCCAGTTGTACCGTTGCGGTCAAACTTCTTTCCGAACAATTCGGCCATTAGCGCATCGATCACCATGTTGCCGGGACCCGTGTCGAAAGCGATGATCTGCTTGCCCCAGCCACCAGCTGGAATCGCTGTCAGATTCGCGATGCCGCCGATATTCTGGAGGACGCGCCCGCGCTTGGAATCTCCAAATAACACATAGTCGAGCATTGGAACCAGCGGCGCGCCCTGCCCACCGGCAAACATATCGGCGGGACGAAAGTTCGATACGACCGGTGCACCGACTGCTGCCGTAATCGCCGCAACCTCGCCCAGTTGCCAGGTGCACCCAAAATTCAACGCTGCGTACTTCTCCGGTCTTGCCTGGTGATACAACGTTTGTCCGTGGCATCCGACAAGGTCCAACTTCGCGCGATGCTTCTTCGCTGTTGATTGCACCGCTTCCGCGTATGCCATTCCCAGCCGCCAGTTCAGCCGTGCCAGCTCTGCCGTCGCGATCGCCTCCGCATTCATCGCGGCCAGCACCTTATGCCGCAGCACGGCAGGGTAGGGAAACGCCTCGTGCGCTAGCAGCTTGATCTTTGGGGCCCCGAGCTTGTCCTGGGTCATTCGCACCACCGCTACGTCGATCCCATCCGCCGACGTCCCGCTCATCACGCCAGCGACAATCATCGATTTCTTCATGAGACTTCCGCCGGGGCGATGGCTCGCGGTGCAATCGCGTCGTCCTTGGCATGAGCTGCAATTTGCTCGCCGAACCGCATAATTTTCGCTCGCAGCGCAGTCAGTTGTTTCGGTGTCAGCGGCTTGGCAACACCCATCTTGTACAACCGCGCCTGCTTGCGGCCCACTTCGCGGGCTCTCGCCAGCAGCAGCGTCCGAAACGCCGCCGATCTCTCCGCCTCGGCAATCAGTGCCTCATAGCTGCGCAAAATGAGCTCAGCGCTGTGGCAGATCTCCAGCAGATCGGACCCCGCCCGCACCGCCGCAACCGCCGCCTCATCGACAGGCAGAAACTTGAGAATCCCACCCATCTCGAGGTCGTCGGAAAGAACGATGCCGCGATAGCCGATGCGTTTGCGCAGCACTGTCGTGATCCAGAAGTCCGACGCACTCGCCGGCCTGTTCTTGCTCGGTGCGTGCGGATACGCCGCGTGATTCATCATGATCATCGGCATCGCTTTGTGCAGCTCGCGATAGGGAACCAGATCCTCGTTCCAGATCTGCTTCTCGGTGCGCTCGATCTCCGGCGTCACAAAGTGCGTGTCGCCGCTTGCTCCTCCGAGTCCCGGAAAGTGCTTGCCGCATGCGGTCACGCCATTCGCTGCCAATCCCTCCAGATACGCACGTGCATATGCGATTACTTCGGCCGCATTGGCTCCCGGGGGCCGCGATCCCAGCACCTCGATCGACTCGGGCAACGCCAGGTCGACCACTGGTGCAAGCGTTGTATTGAACCCGAACGCCTTGACGGCCTTGGCGATCAGCTCTCCGTGCTCGCGCGCGAAGTATGGCTTCCCCGAGGCCGTCACAACCAGGCCCACAGCCTTCGCCGAAGGCAAAGGAGCGAGTGCGTCGCGCAGCCGATTGACCGTCCCTCCCTCCACATCCACACAGCGAACCGCATGCCGAACCGAGAACCCCGTTGCCTCGTCGAGCAGAGCGCGCGTTTGCGCAGGATCCAGAACGTTGCGCTTGAAGAGAATGATCCCGCCCGGCCGCACCAGGCGCAGCCACGCCCGCTCCAGGCCAGTCAGCTCCGTGCCGCTGAGTCCCACCACCAGCAGACTTCCCGCCGCCTGCCTCAATCCTGTCGCCATCGATCCCTCGTTCCCTAAGTGCTTTGGCCCTTGCCCTTCAACTCTTGCTGCAACTCTTCCAGCAGGTTCAGCGCCTGCAGCGGCGTCAACGCGTTTACATCCACGGCCTCGATGCGATCCACGATCCGCTGCGACAGCGGGGTAAAGATGGTCAGCTGCAGGGGCTCCGGAACCGTCTCCGCCTGCACGCTCTGCCGTTCCTGTTTCTCGTGCTGCTTCAGCACATGCCTTGCCCGTTCGATCACCGCTGGCGGCAGTCCTGCCAACTTCGCTACGTCGATCCCATAGCTCTTGCTTGCGGCCCCCGGTTCAATCGTATGCAGAAAGACGATGCCGCCCGCACCCTCCTTCACACCCACGCGCAGATTGCGCACGCGCTTCAGCTTCTCGGCCAACATCGTCAATTCGTGATAATGGGTCGCGAATAACGTCCGCGCGCCTGTCTCTGCGTGCAGAAACTCAACGGTTGCCCATGCGAGCGAAAGGCCATCGAAAGTCGCCGTCCCGCGTCCCATCTCGTCCAGCAGAATCAACGAGCGCTTCGTCGCCGTATTCAGGATCGTAGCCGTCTCGGTCATCTCGACCATGAACGTCGATCGGCCCCTCGCGACATTGTCACTCGCGCCGATGCGCGTGTAGATGCGATCGACCAACCCCAGCCGCAGACTTGCCGCCGGCACAAAGCATCCCATCTGCGCCATCAAGACAAGCATTGCCGCCTGCCGAAGATACGTGCTCTTGCCGCCCATGTTCGGCCCCGTAATTAAGAGCAGGCTCGGTCCGTTTTCGCCAGAATCGAGATAAAGATCGTTGGCAATGAAGCGCCCCTCGCGCGTCTCCTCCAACCAGCATTCGATCACCGGATGCCTCGCCTCGACCGCCTCCAGCACCAGATCGTCCGTCAGCGTCGGCCGCACATACCGGCGCAGCGCAGCCAGATGCGCGAAGTTTGCCAGCATGTCTGTTTCAGCCACGACGGATGACGATCGCCGAATCCTGCTTGCTGCATCGAGCACGAATTTGCGCAACTCGGCAAAGATGCGTTTCTCGATTTCGATCGACCGGTCGTGGGCGGTCAGAATCTTGCGTTCGTACTCCTTCAGCTCCGGCGTCGTAAAGCGCTCTGCGTTGACGAGCGTCTGCTTGCGCTCGTAGTCCGCCGGCGCCATCGCTAGATTCGCCTTCGTAATCTCGATGTAGTAGCCAAACACCGAATTGTAGCGGACCTTCAACGAGCCGATCCCCGTCCTTTGCCGTTCGCGCTCTTCGATCGCTGCAATCTGCTGCCGGCCTTTGGTCGAGATCGTGCGCAACTCGTCGAGCTCCGCATCTACCCCTGCCGCAATCACGCCGCCGTCGGCCAAGGTCAGCGGCGGATCGGCAATCAGCGTCGCTTCAATCGGCGCTGTTACGTCTTCAAGTGGATCCAACCGCTCCGTCAACGCGCACCAAAGCGGCGCCGCCATTGCCTCTAACGCGCGCTTCAACTCTGGCAGCCGCGCCAGACTCGCCCCCATCGCACGCACGTCGCGCGGACCCGCCGAATCGAGGCTCAGCCGTGCCAAAAGCCGTTCAAGGTCGAGAATCCCGGCAAACGCGCATCGCACCTCCTCGCGTCTCAATAGATCGCCGTGTGCTTCAGCGACGGCCTCATACCTCGATTCAATTTCATTCCTGTCCAGCAGCGGCCGAAGAATCGTCGCCCGCAGCATCCGCTTTCCCATCGGCGTTTGGCACTCGTCGATGGTGTGGAAGAGCGTCGTGCGCTGATCCTGCCCCGCGAACAAGGGGTCCACTAGTTCGAGGTTGCGCACCGTCACCTGGTCGAGCTCGAGCGCGGTGGAGTGTTCCTCGAACCGCAGCGAGTCGATGTGCAGTGCCTCGTTCTTCTGCGTCGTGCGCACATAGTGCAGCACGGCTCCCGCGGCAATTGCAGCACCCTCATGCCCAACCAGCCCAAATCCTTCGACGGTCCGCACCTTCAACTGCCGCTCCACCAGGGGCAAAGCAAAGTCGCGCGTCCACACCCAGTCCTCGACACGCGTGCGGGTTGCAATCCGCTCCAGAGCCGCGGGTGTTTCGGCGCTTGCTGCCAACAGAACCTCTCTGGCGCCGGCCATCAAAACTGCATCAGTCGCTTGTTGCTGCGCCGCTCCCCCGCGAAACTCTGCCGTCCGGAAATCGCCCGTCGAAACGTCGAGCAAGGCGATGGCAGCGACCGTTCTGTCGCGCTTCTCCTTTGGACCGGATTCAAAGTAGGCAGCAAGGAAGTTGTTCTGCTCCTGCCCGAGGCCCGCATCGAGCGCCGTACCCGGCGAGAGCACCCGTGTCACCTCGCGCCGCACGATCTTCTTGGTGAGCTTCGGGTCCTCCATCTGGTCGCAGATGGCAATGCGAAATCCCTTGCGCAATAGTCGCGTGAGATAACCTTCCACCGCGTGGTAAGGCACGCCACACATCGGTAACTGCTTCTCGCGGTCGCGCGCGGTGAGCGTGAGCTGCAGCTCGCGGCTCACGAGGATGGCATCGTCATAGAAAAGCTCGTAGAAGTCCCCCATGCGGAAGAAGAGAAGTGCGTCGGGATTTTCTTTCTTTGCTGCCGACCACTGCCGCATGAACGGCGTAAGCTCAGCCGGCTTGCTCAACTCGTGGCTTGCCTGCAGAGGGCTATCCCCAGATGTCGCCGCGCTTCGTTCTGCAGCATCTGTGTTGCCGTCCGAAGACGAGAGTGCGAGTTCCGCGGCACCTTCGGGCGCAGGTGGGGGAACAATGGTCGACTCGCGGGGGAGATCCTCTCGTAGCACGCTGGTTTCCAGCTTACCCCGTCTCGCGGGTCGGTTGCAGGTCGGTCCAAGTCCACCTTGTGGAACGCTGGGACGCAGATCTCCCAGCAGTCTGTGCCTCCCCTCCCGTAACCAGAATGGCCAACACTTTTCAGCAATTTCGCCGTTCGTTCCGCTTCCGTCTCGGTACTCTTGCATTTATGGAGCCGAAGCAGGAACGCCGCGATGGACTCTACCTCATGCTTCTCGGCACCGTCTTCTTTCTGTTCTTTGGCATCGTGCTGATGAACACCGGCCGCGTCCCTCTCTTCGATTTTCGAACGGCCTACTTCAGTGGCGCCTGCCTCCTCACCCACTGCGACCCCTACAGCGACTCCGACGTGGCCGCCCTCTACGCGCAGCATCACGAGCGCTGGCCTGTTGCCGACCGGGACCGCCAGGTCATTACCCGTAATATCTACCTCCCGCCTGCTTTCGCCTTCACGGTTCCCCTGGCTTTGTTGCCGTTCGCGCTGGCGGAGGGCCTCTGGTTCGTTCTCATCGCCGCCGCCTTTGTGCTCGCGGCATTCCTCATGTCGGGGTCCGCTGAGGAAGCTCCGTTGGCGGCATGTACTCTGGTTGCATTTTGCCTCGCCAATAGCGGCTCGCTTCTCTACTTCGGCAACCCTGCAGGATTCGTTGTGCCGCTCTGCGTCATGGCCGCATGGTGTTTCGTGCGCGAGCGGTTTGTTTTCGTCGGCATCGCCTGTCTCGCCCTCAGTCTTGCCTTCAAACCGCACGACACTGGTTTCGTCTGGCTCTATTTCCTGTTGGCCGGCGGTGTCTACCGCAGACGTGCGCTCGCCACAATGGCTCTTCTCTCTGCCTTCGGCATCCCTGCGCTGCTATGGGTCACCCACATCGCACCGCACTGGCTGCAGGAGTTCGCCTCCAATCTTCGCGTGTTCTCAGGGCCGGGAGCGATGAACGATCCGAGTGGCGGCCACGGAACTCTGGTCCTCACCAACCTGCAGACCATTACCAGCTTCTTTTGGCCCGATCCCCACACCTACGATCTGGCGAGCTACCTTCTCTGTGCTCCGCTCTTCTTGGTCTGGGGACTCGTCACGCTGCGGTCACGCATCGGCCCGACGACGACCTGGCTCGCACTGGCCTCCATCGCGCCGCTCTCGATGCTGCCGGTCTACCACCGTCAGTACGATGCCAAGCTGATTCTGCTCGCGGTTCCTGCCTGCGCGCTGCTCTGGTCACGCCGCGGTAAAGCCGGATGGGCGGCCCTTTTCGTGACTTGGGTAGCTTTCTTCCTCAATGGCGATCTCCCCTGGGTCACGTTCCTTGCCGTCGTTAACCATCTGCATCCGGCCTCGGCTGGCCCAACCAGCCGCCTGCTCACCGCCATCTGGGATTTTCCAGTCCCCCTGAGCCTGCTGGCAATGAGCGTTTTTTACCTGTGTCTCTACGCCGGGTTCGTCTGGACCCATTTGGAACAGGCGGTCGACGGGAGTCCGGCGACACACAACGCTGGGTGAGTCTGGATTAGCTGCCACCGAACTGGTAGGAAGAAACTGCCGTCAATTCTTTCGATATACAGGGCGCACCGCGGTCTGGGACAATGCGATCCGGTTTCCAAATCCGCGGTTCCTCAATCGAAACCATCAGGAAGGATGAGTTCCCATGTCAAGAACAGCAAGATTGATTCTCTGTATTGCGTTCCTCGCGGCTGCGTACTGGATGCCCCAGGCGTCGTTTGCCGCATCTCCATTTGACGGCACCTGGCGGGTTGACCTCGGCAAGACCAAGATCTCGCCCAAACCAATCGTTTTCTATCTAAGCCAGGGCTGGTACCACTGCGTCAGTTGCAGTCCAGCCTACGATGTCCAGGCCGATGGCCAGGACCACGCCGTCACGGGCCAAACGTTTGACACCCTCGCCGTCACCGCAGTCGATCCCAGCACAATCAAGGTCGTCTACAAGAAGGACGGCAAGGTTGACACGGAATCCACGCGCTCCGTCTCGGCGGACGGTAAGCTGCTCACCATAAAATCCACTTCTCATCCCATGAGTAGCGACCAGCTGGTCACCTCGGAAGCCACGGCCAAGCTCGTCGGCACCGCTCCAAGCGCTGTTCATGCGACCTCTGGCTCCTGGCAGATCAACAAGGTGAGTCAAAGCGACAATGCTCTTCTCGTCACCTACAAGACCACCGGCGACGAAATCACCATGTCGCAGCCGACTGGCGAGACGTATACCGCCACGCTCGACGGCACGGACGCTCCGTACAAGGGCAGCTATTCTACCGACACCGTCTCGATCAAGAAAATTGACGCCCACACGATCGAGGAGACCGACAAGCGTGGCGGCGAGGTGGTCGAAGTCGACAAGATCACGGTTTCAGGAAAGACCATGACCATCGTCGCCAACGTCAAGCGCACAGACAGAACTTCGACCTACGTTGCAACCAAGAAATAGAGCCCGTTCAGCAGACTCCCATCCTTCTTGGCGCCAGGCAGAGGGATGGGGCCTGACGCGAGGGCCGCATGCGGTTCTTGCAAGACCCCTGTCGCTGTCGGGAAAGTCTTCACCTTCGGCAGGTTAGGTCTTTCCAGCCACAGCGATCGCACGCGCCTTTCGGTGATTTGGATCACAGTATACTGAGAGCTAAGGCCTTAAGGTTGTGTTCGGTATGCATCTGGTCTGGCTCCGAGTCGCGGCGATTCTCTATGCAGGAGCCAGTGTCGCCATTTTCCCGTCGGTTCTCTATTCGCAGGAGCGCTGGCGTAAGTGGTGCGTCCACCTCGGCGGCATGGCGTTCTTTTTCCACTTCGTCTCGGCAGTCGAAATGCTTGCTGAGGCCCATCGTCTCGTCCCCGTCGGCGCGCGCGAAGTCGAGTCGCTCCTCGGATTCCTGATTGCCGGCCTGTTCTTCCTCGTCTGGTGGCTGTGGGGCGCCATCTCGCTCGGCATCTTTGCTCTTCCGGTTACTTTTTTCCTGGTCTTCGTGCCCTCGCTCGGTCTCACGCACTACGTCTTCCCGTCGCAGGGCGTCCGTAACAGTTGGCTCATTGCGCATATCTCGGCCCTGCTCGCCGCTTATGCCGGGCTCGGGTTCAGCCTTCTGGCATCGGTCCTCTATCTCATTCAGGAACGCCGCCTCAAATCGAAGCTGAAGGTCGGGGAAGATGCCTCGGCGCCGCTGGACTGGCTGCCGCCTCTCGATACACTCGAGCGCATCGCTCATGCCATGCTCCTCTTCGGCTTTCCCTGTATGACGGTGGGCCTGATCCTGGGCGCGGTCCTTGTGCAGGAAACCTCGCTGGGCGCGGCCTACTTCCTCGATCCCAAAGTCGTCGCCTCCTATGCCATGTGGGGCGTCTACGTTCTGCTCTTGTTCCTCCGCCAATCCGCCGGGCTGCGTGGCCGAAGGGCTGCCTATCTCTCCGGAGCTGTACTCGTCTTCATGCTTGCCGTCTGGGCTGCCAATCTTGTCAGTCACGTCCACAGGTTCGGTGCCCCATGACGCTTGCTCTCATCGGGGTGAATCACAAGACTGCGCCCATCGAGCTGCGTGAACGCATTGCCATCTCGCGTGACGATCTGACGGACACGACGCGCGCCCTGGCCGCAGAGCCCGGTGTTGCCGAGTGCATGATCCTGTCCACTTGCAATCGCGTCGAGATGTTGGCCGTTCTCGAGTCGCCCGAAACCGACGTTACCGGATTCCTCCATCGCCAGTTCGCCCTCGATCCCGCCTTGCTCGCGCCGCACATCTACCAGCACCACGATCAGGACGCTGTCCGCCATCTCTTCCGCGTCGCCGCCAGCCTCGACTCGATGGTCGTCGGCGAACCGCAGATTCTAGGGCAGGTGAAAGAGGCCTACGGCGTGGCGCGCACGGCAGGGACCGTCGGTGGCCAGCTCGAACATCTTCTGCAGTCTGCGTTTGCCGCAGCCAAGCGCGTTCGCACCGAAACCGAAATCGGCGCCAATTCCGTTTCCATCGCCTCCGTCGCCGTCGATCTCGCCCGTAAGATCTTCGGCTCGCTCCAGGGCCGCACCGTCTTCCTTGTCGGTGCCGGCAAAATGTCCGAGCTCGCCGCGCGCCATCTCGTGCAGCAGGGCGCGGGAGCCATCCTCGTCACCAATCGCACCCAGGAGCGTGCCCGCCAGCTTGCCGAACCCTTCAAAGGCCGCGTCATCCCCTTCGAAAAGATCTACGACGCCGCCAGCGACGCCGACATTGTCATCAGCTCCACCGGCGCCCCGCATCCCATCTTCCGCCGCGAACACTGCCAGACCTTCATGCATCGGCGCCGCAACCGGCCCATGTTCTTTATCGATATCGCCGTGCCCCGCGACGTCGATCCGGCTGTCAATCAAATCGAAGGCATCTTCGTCTACGACATCGACGACCTGCAGCAGGTTGCCGCCTCGCACATCGCTGAGCGTGGCCGCCAGGCGGGCGATGCCGAAGCCCTCATCGCTGCCGAAGTCGAGCTCTTCCATCAACGCCGCCGCACGGTCAACGTTGCGCCAGCCATTGTGAGCCTGCAGCAACAGGGCGAAGAGATTCGGCAGGCCGAGATCCGCCGCATGCATGCCCGTCTCGGCACTTTGACCGCAGAACAACTTGCTGCGGTCGAAGCTCTCACCCGTGGACTCGTCAACAAGTTCCTCCATCCGCCCATGCAGGCGCTGAAACAGGCCGCCCGCGATAACGACTCTTTGCGCGTCGAAGCCCTCTGCGAGACCTGGTCACTGCCTTCACTCGCCGATCGGCCCGCTGAAGTCACCGAAATCTCAACGACCCGGGGCGAAGAAGCCAAGAGTGCGGGCCAGGAAGAGAAGAAGGCTACTGCGGCAGGTCGCAAATGAACCTCCGCATCGGCAGCCGTGGTTCCCAATTGGCTCTGTGGCAGGCAAACCATATTGCCGCACTCCTGTGCTCGCAGGGCCACCAAGTCGATATTCAGATCATCAAGACCACAGGGGATCGCCTGCAGGAGATAACATTTGCCCAAGTTGGCTCCAAGGGCATGTTCACCAAGGAAATCGAAGAAGCGCTCGCCGCCGGGGCGATCGATCTGGCCGTGCACTCGCTGAAAGACCTGCCCACTGAATTGCCGGAAGGCTTCACGCTCGCGGCAACTCCCCAACGGGTTGACCCGCGCGACGTCTTCGTTTCAAAGAACCATCCGAATCTCACCTCGCTGCCTCAAGGTGCCAAGGTCGGGACCAGCAGCCAGCGCCGCCGTGCACAGCTGAAGGCCTTGCGTCCCGACCTCGTCAGCGTCGAATTCCGTGGCAACGTCGATACGCGCCTGCGCAAGCTCGCCGAAGGACAGGTTGAAGCTATCCTCCTGGCAGCCGCCGGCCTCGACCGTCTCGACAAGACCGAATGGATTCGCGAGCGACTCGATCCTGCGCAATTCTGCCCGGCTGCAGGCCAGGGCTCTCTGGGAATCGAGACGCGCAAGGACGACGCGGCCACAATCGGCGCTCTCGGCTTTCTCAACGATCCCGACACGCGCTTCGCGGTCACCGCCGAGCGGGCTGCCCTGGCCGCACTGGGCGGAGGCTGCCAGGTCCCGATCGGCGTCCACTGCCGACCCTCCACCGCATCCGAAATCGAGATCTTTGCCGTTGTTGCCGCGCCAGATTCAGGCGAGGCCGTGCGCATCCACGAACGCGCCCCGCGGAAGGGCAATGATCCGGCCGCTCTTGGCCAGCTCACTGCACAGAAGCTGATCGAGGCTGGCGCCGGGCCGCTGCTTGAGGCGGTTGCCCCAATCCAATCCTGATCTATTTGTCTGCTTTTCCGTCTCTCGCTTTTTGCAACAATGATCGCCAGGACGATCCATGACGACTCGACCCCTCACCAACCGCCGAATCCTTGTCACACGCGGCGCCTCCCAGGCACCCAAGCTGAGCGATGGCCTGAGGGAACTTGGCGCGATCCCCATCGAGGTCCCCGTCCTCGAGATGGTCCCGCCCGAATCGTATGCGCCCCTGGACAATGCGCTGAAACGTCTAGAGCAATTTGACTGGCTGATCCTGACAAGCACAAATACTCTGCAAGAAGTGAGCCTTCGCTGCCAGAGGTTTGGCGTAAATGCGGCGAGCGTAGAGCACCTGAACGTGGCAGCCGTCGGTCGGGCAACTGCGGAAGCGGCGCGGCATTTCGGCTTCCGCGTGAACGTCGTGCCTGACGCTCAGGTAGCCGAGAGCCTCGTGATTGCGCTCAAGGATCAAATCGCCGGCAAGCGCGTCCTCCTCGCCCGCGCGGCCATCGCGCGCGACGTGATTCCCGACGCCCTCCGTGCCGCCGGAGCCATCGTCGAGGTCGTCGACGCCTATCGCAACATTGTTCCGGCCGCCGCTCCACCGCAGCTCCGCCACGCCTTCGCCCGTGGCCTCGACGCCGCCACCTTCACCAGCTCATCGAGCGTGACGCATCTGGCAGAAGCTGCACAGGCCGCTGCGCTACCGTTCCCGTTCCCCTATGTCGCAGCCATCTCGATCGGACCCATCACATCGCAAACGCTGCGCGCACTCAACTGGCCGCCCGCCGCCGAAGCAAGCCCGCACGACATCGAGGGCCTTATCGCGGCCATCGTGCGTCACTTCGCGCCGGCGTCATAGGACCTATTGAGGCCGCCGCACCCGCCGCGACTGGATTCTTTGCACGCCACCCAATTCTGTGAGACATGCGATTAGGCCAACCTTCACGCGCCGATAGCGGTCGATCCCGACGACTCTTGTGAGCCTGCGATCGAAATCGGCGCGCGCCCTGCGGCTGAAATGGATCGACTTCCACCCGCGTTCCGAAATCCGAATCACCTTCGCCCGCCGGTCTTCCTCCGTCCTTGCTTCCAGTATGCCGAGCCGGATCATCTCGGCGACTGTCTTGGACGCTGCCTGCTGCGTCACTCCCATCCGCCGCGCCAAATCGGAAATGGACCGTTCGCACTCGATCAGGTGCTGAACAACATATCCATGGCTTTCGCGGACGTTTGTGAACCCGGCGCGCACCAGCCGCTGAACGACGAGTTCGTTGACGCGCTGGCCTAGAAAAAGGGCGAGATAGCCGAGATCGAGCCGTTTCAGGTCAACGTGCTTGGATTCCACAACCATAGTTGTGTATTCTAACGCAGTCCGGTCAAGCAAGAACGTCAATCCGGGAGGGAAGAGCGACATGCTCATGGAACGCTTGTTTTCTGCGGGAATCATGCAAATGGGGCCGTCGCGCGTCGATCCGGCTCGCCAGGTTGGCGTTTTCAATCCTGAGCGTGTCGCAGGCCTCTCCGCTCTTCGTACGTCAGAGCTCAAGAAGTTCGCGTGGATTCAAGATGAGTGGGAGCACGAAAACAGGGTCCCTGCGACCGCAGTGTCGCCGGCCTACTCCGGCATTGGAACCAGCCGCTTCGGCTTGGGCGAAGGTGGCGCCTGGATCTGTGCGTTGGCTCCGGACGGCCGCGAGATACCCCAGATCACGTTCGACCCATTCAGCCGCCAATGGATCTACCTTCTAATGCGCGGCTCCTACGGCCTGCTTCGCTCAACCGAGGGCTGGGTCGGCAACACAATTGCCTTCACCGGCACGATGACCATGATCGGAATCAACGTCGAGTGGCGCATGCGCTGGACACGGCACAGCGACGACACCTTCTCCTTCATCAACGAGGAGCAGAACCCAGATTGCTCCTGGGCCTACATCGACGAATGGCGATTCAAACGCAAGGCCTGATTGGCTTCACGGGTCGGATGTTGCTATCGATCTGTTGTTCCCTTGTTCCCTGTCTCACGACGACCACGTCTTGTCTTCGGAGTGGCACAGCGGTTCGAGATTGCACTTCTCGCACTTGGGCTTGCGCGCATCGCACACCTGCCGTCCTAGGTGAATGACTTGGTGCGAGAACTGGATCCAGTGATCCTTGGGCAGGATCTGCATCAGCTCCTGCTCTACCTTCTGCGGTGTATCGCCCTTGGCCAGGTCGAGTCGGTGCGCGATGCGCAACACGTGCGTGTCCACCACGACGCCTTCGGCCTTACCGAAAGAGACGCCCAGCACCACGTTGGCCGTCTTGCGCGCTGCCCCCGGTACCGTGATCAGCTCGTCCAGCGTCTGGGGAACCTTTCCGCCAAAGTCCTTCACGATCTTTTCGGATGCGCCCTTGATCGACTTCGCCTTGTTGCGAAAGAACCCCGTGGTCTTGATCAGCTCCTCAAGTTCCGGCAGCTTGGCCTTCATCATGGCCTCCGGAGTAGGGAAGCGCTTGAACAGCTCCGGCGTCACCATGTTCACGCGTACATCCGTACACTGCGCTGACAGAATCGTCGCAACCAGCAACTCCCACGGCGAACGGTGATGCAGCGCGCATTCCGCATTCGGATAGGCTTCATCGAGCCCCTTGAGAATCGCGGTAATACGTTCCGGGGCAAGATATCCACTGGCGGCCTTTGCGTTCGCAGGCCTCTTCGCCGACCCCGGAGAGGGACCTTTTGCGCTCTTGGCCGCATTCCCATTGGTCACCGGTTTCTTGGTCGCAACCTTGCTCAGTGCCATCCGAATTGCTCCAACTACAGCTTGCCGTCCAGCCAGCCGCCCAGCTTTGCGACCGGCAGCCTCACTCCCAAAAAAAACTGCCCGAACAGCGCATACACCGCGCTCACTTCGTCAAATCTCATTTCATAAATCAGTTTTTTGAAGACCACTGGATCGTCGGCGAACAGGTCCACACCCCACTCCCAGTCGTCCATTCCTATCGATCCGGTGATGATCTGCTTTACCTGCATCCCGTAGCGCCGCCCAATGAGTCCGTGCTCGTGCATCATGCGTTGCCGGTCGGCAAACGGAACCGTGTACCAGTTCACCTGCTGGCCACGCTTGCGATCCATGGGATAGAAGCACAGGTATTTCGCCTCCGGCACCGACGGCCACAGCCGCGGCCTCATCGCTTCGACGCTGCGCTTCATCGCTTCGGCAATCTCCCCATCCCACTCCGGCGAGTGCTCGGCAAAGCCCTTTGCCGCGGCTGCTTCATAGGTCTTTCGCGTGGACTCGTACAGTCCCAGCTCGACGACCGAGACGTAGGAGTGCTTCAGTTCCAGGAAATCGTAGAAGGAGGTCTGGGCCAGATCCAGTTCCACCTGGTTCAACGCGTCAAACGAGTCGCGAAAGTGAACCAGAATCAGATCGCCCTTGTGGCCCAGCTGCGAAAACAGAGCCGTATGCACTTTGCCGTTCGGTTCCTGTTCGAGCCTCCTCAAGGCCGTCACGAACTCTTCGACCATCTCTTTGCGCCCGCCGTCCGCGAAGCTCCTCCATTTGGCCCAGTCAAAGCGAAAGAACTGATGCAGGACGCTCGCGCCTTCCAGCGTCAACGGAACAGGGGAGAACTCAGCCAACGTCACACCTCGTGCCTAACCATGAATCAACACAATCGTAGCAGGGGAGCAACGGCATCGTGGATCGCTCTCCTCTCTCTAAAATGGCCCTATATACTTGAAGTTGCCCCATGACCGAACGCATTCTCGCAGCCCTTGTTGAGTTCATCACGCACGTCATCGACATGGGTGGCTATGCAGGCATCGTCCTACTGATGGGAATTGAGTCGGCCTGTATCCCTCTGCCTTCCGAAATCATCATGCCGTTCGCAGGCTACTTGGTGTACCTCGATCGCTTCAATCTTGTTTGGGCCGCAACGGCAGGAGCGATCGGTTGCAATCTCGGCTCTGTCGTCGCCTATTGGATCGGGGCCAAGGGTGGCCGCCCTCTCGTCGAGCGCTACGGCCGCTGGGTTCTGATGAGCCACCACGACCTGCACCGCATGACTTACTTCTTCAATAAGTACGGTGGCATTACCGTCCTGATCGGGCGTCTTCTCCCTGTCGTCCGAACCTTCATCGCGTTTCCGGCAGGCATCGCCAAGATGCCGCAGCTTCGTTTTCACCTCTATACCTTCGTCGGTTCGTGGCCGTGGTGCTTTGCCCTCGCCTATGCCGGTATGAAGCTTGGAGAGAAATGGCACACCGATCCGCGCTTTGAACAGGCCTTTCATCGCTTTCATCTCGCCGTCGAAATCGCGCTCGTGGCCGCCATCATCTGGTTTGTGTGGTCGCATCTCAACCGAAGGCGCAAGGGCCTGCAGGAAGGTTGATCCTTCGTCGCGGGCGTACACTGATTCGTCCCCGAAATTCATTCTGCGGATCGCACGCTGATCCGCGGCAACCAAACGGAAGGAATAAGGCAGACAGATGTCAAACGAGCAGCAAGGCGGAGCGGCGAAGCAGATAGCCCCCGCAACAGGCAAACTTGGCGTAATGGTTGTTGGACTTGGCGCCGTCGCCACCACCATGATCGCCGGTGTAGATGCAGTCCGCCGCGGCTTGGCGAAACCGATCGGATCGCTGACGCAGATGGGCACCATTCGCCTCGGCAAACGCACCGACAACAATTCGCCTCTCATCAAGGAGTTCGTCCCCCTCGCCGACCTGAACGATATCGTCTTCACCGGCTGGGACATCTTCGAAGACAACGTCTACGAAGCGGCCGCGCACGCCAAGGTCCTCGATAAAGAGATCCTCGAGCAGCTCAGGCCGTACCTCGAGACCATCAAGCCGCTGCCTGCAGTCTTCGATCAGTACTACGTCAAGCGCCTGCACGGCACCCACGTCAAGAAGGGGAAGAACAAGAAGGATCTTGCGGACCAGGTGCGTGCCGACATTCAGGCCTTCAAGAAGACCGTCGACCGGGTTGTCATGATCTGGTGCGGCTCCACTGAGATCTTCCTCGAGCCAACCGCCGTCCATGCTTCGATCGAAGCTTTTGAGAAGGGCCTCGAGTCCAGCGACGCGGGCATCGCTCCCTCGCAGATCTACGCCTACGCTGCTTTGAGCGAGGGCGTTCCCTTCGCCAATGGCGCACCGAATCTGACCGTCGACGTGCCCGCCATGATCGAGCTCTCCAAGAAGAACTCCGCCCCCATCTGCGGCAAAGACTTCAAGACCGGCCAGACCTTCATGAAGACCGTGCTCGCGCCGGCCTTCAAAGCACGCATGCTCGGTGTCAGCGGATGGTACTCCACCAACATCCTGGGCAATCGCGACGGCGAGGTTCTCGACGATCCCGAGTCGTTCAAGACAAAGGAAGAGTCCAAGCTCGGCTCCCTCGATTACATCTTTCAGCCGGAGATCTATCCCGACCTCTACAAGGACATCTTCCACAAGGTCCGCATCAACTATTACCCGCCCCGCGGCGACAACAAAGAGGGCTGGGACAACATCGACATCTTCGGATGGCTCGGCT
>CAZPEZ010000029.1:43472-45166 GCA_964585715.1 uncultured Occallatibacter sp. | reverse complement strand
GCACGTCGCCTTCCTGCATGATGTTGAAGAGCGCGACCTGAATTTTTCCGGCGAGGTCGGGCAGCTCATTGATGGCGAAGATGCCCCGATTGGCGCGGGGCAGCAGGCCATAGTGCATGGTGAGTTCGCTAGAGAGGTCCTGCGCGCCGCGGGCGGCTTTGATGGGATCGAGATCGCCAACGAGGTCGGCGACGGTGACGTCGGGCGTGGCGAGCTTTTCGACGTAACGGGCATCGCGATCCATGTAGGCGATGGGCGTGGCGTCACCCTGCTCGGCGACGAGGTCGCGGCAGCGTTTGCAAATCGGCGCGTAGGGATTGTCGCGAATCTCGCAGCCGGCGATGTAGGGCAGAGTTTCATCGAGGAGAGCGGTCAGCGCGCGCAGGATGCGGCTCTTGGCCTGGCCACGCAGGCCGAGCAGGACGAAGTTCTGCTTGGAGAGCACGGCGTTCACGATCTGCGGGACGACGGTGTCGTCGTAGCCGACGATGCCCGGAAATAACGCCTGACCGGACCGCAGACGCGTCATGAGATTTCGCCGCATTTCGTCCTTGACGCTGCGGGTCTTCAAACAGGCTTCGGCAAAATGAGGGCTGGTGCGCAGTTGCCCCAGGGTTTGGGGAAGCGGATGAGTTGCCGGCATCGATGGCTCCAGTCAGCCGCGAACCGAGGGGAAGGCGGCCAGTATGAGAGCAGACGTACGCGGAGCCAGAATCGGTTCAAGAAAGGCGTGGCTGCACCAGCGGCTCAGAATCGTTGGCGCTTTTTGTAAATGCGATCAAAGTGAAGGTGCCTGCCGGGCTCCGACCGTTCCGGCTAGCTCTGGTCGTCAGTATGCTCCGTTTTGCCGCCCGCGCCAAGCCTCGAGTGCATCCAACGTGGAAAACGCGGCGCGTTCTGATCGCCCTGGACAGCCTGAATACTGCGCGCGGATGTGGAGTTCAGGAACAGGGCTGGAATGCGAGTGGAGAACTGGGCTATTCTTCAGATCGGAAAACACTTCATGCGAATTGCGAATGCAGTCTTAGCGATCACTGTCTATTCTTCACCTTTTGCGATCTGCCTGGCGCAAGGGATACAGGCCTCGAAGACGCCAACGACGGCCAGTGTGCCTCAGCCGGCAGCGCCTGCGGCTCCGGCTGCGACCCCAGTGGCTGCACCGACAGCACCTACGGCGTCGAGCCTTCTGCAGCCTTCGCTCGACGCGGTACGACAGACGCTCGGCGGGCTGCGTGTCGAGAAGTGGAAGCGCGGGTCGGTGCGCGACGAGGCAAACACAGATATCAGCTCGATCGTGGGGGATCTGCAGCAGCGTGTGCCCGGACTGCTGAAGGACGCCGATGCCGCGCCGGGAACACTGAGCAAGGCGCTGCAGGTGTCGCGGCACATCGATGCGCTCTACGACGTGCTGCTGCGCGTGGTGGAAGCGGGGCGCATGGCGGCCCCGGACGACCAGGCAAATCAGTTGCGGAACGCTTTGGACAATCTGGAGAAGGCGCGGTTGGCGCTGGACGACAGCATGGAACAAAGCGCGGCGTCGCAGGAGAAGCAGCTTGTCGACTTGCGGGTGACGGTACAGAAACAGGCGGCGTTCAAATGTGCGGCGCTTCCGCCTCCGCCGGAGTGCCCGAAGCCGCCGGTGAAAAAGCCCGTGCGTAAGAAGCCGGCGGCCACGGGGACGACGACAACGCCGG
>CAZPEZ010000029.1:0-43372 GCA_964585715.1 uncultured Occallatibacter sp. | reverse complement strand
AGCGACTCAGAAGCCATCCGGGACATCAACGACGACGCAGAAACCATCGGCTACACCGCCGAAGACTGGGCCGTAGGCGGGACACTCATGTCAGATCCGGAAGCGTGCATTGAAGGTTGAATCGACGACAGTGCGGGCTGAAACGGATTCGATGCGGCGTTTCGGAGCAGAATCACCAATCCGCGGGCATCGTCCATACGGTGTTCGACCAGCAGAGCATGGGCATCTTTGAGGAAGTCCATGTGGTGATCGAAGTGTTTGCCGGCTGCCTGAACAGTGTGCACCACGTGATCCACAGAAAACCTCTCGCGATGGGAGCCGGAGACGCCGATCAGCAGACCTTTCATGAGAGCAAACTGTGCGGTGAGTAAGGCAAATTCATGGCTCATCGAGGGCACAGCGCTCGTTCGCGCCCATTCGCTGCCAAACGGAAACCGGCAGCGAAAGATGGTGTTGATCAAATAGTTCTCGAGGATGTGCGGGCGGTTTTGAAAGAACGGCGCGTAGTAACGGTCATGCGCGTCCGCGTAGTGGGCGGTGAGAGATTCCAGTGTGGCCCCCGGAGCATTTCCGATGCCCTGTCTGAAGGCTTCGAGGCACTCGATGAAGCGCGGGCGAAGGTTCGACCTCTTCAGAAGCATCCCTGCCAGCCGCAGCACGAGATCTAGTTGCCTGGCATGATCGACGGGCAGAGCCTCCATCGCCGGCAGGAGGGTTCCGGATTGAATCGTTGCGGCAAAGCCAGCCAAAAGCGGGGGAACCTTTTCGCTGAGATCTGCGAGCGCGATTGCGTCGAGCCGTTGACTGAATAGACCAAGGAGAAACATCCGCTGCCAGAGCGGGTAGGCGCGATTGCGCACCAGCGCCAACGCAAAATCGCGGATGGACCAGAAGTGAGGCTGCCAGGGATCACTGCCGGACGCGGCGACATTTCCTGCGAGCGAACCGTCGTTTTGACCGGCGCTCATGGGCAGGTCCGGATCAAGGAGCACCAGCCGCGCGGCCTCCGGACAGGAGAGCGAGAGCGCCTTTTCTGTCTCGCCTTGAATGGAGTAGATGGCGCGTGGATAGGTGGCGCACATGTGGGAGAGATAGGCTTCCCCGTGTGCCACCTGAGCCTGGCAGAGCCGATCGGCAGAGAGCAGAGGGCATTTGGCGTCGGCGGTCATGCGAACCTGGGCAAAAGGCGACGCCGCTCCGCTGGTGGAGTTGGCATCTGCCGAAGCGCGCAGAACGTTCTCCTCGATGATTGTGCTCAGCGGTCCGGGCGGCAGAGCCCGGTACTTGTCGAAGGTGGGCTGGTCGATGTAAATAGTCCAACCCTCGCAGCACGAGTCCTCGCAGGCTGGGCCGATACAGCGAAAGCTTTCCGAATACTCCGGTTTGAACAACCTGGCAGGCAGCAAAGGGCTCCCGGTGCGACAGAGAACGCCCGCTCGATCCGGGTGCCTCACTTCCGAGGATGATGCACCCGACACGCATTTCCAAAACGGAAAAGGGACGGGAGAATGACAAAGGTCATTCGCAGGACGAGCAAGAACAGCTCCGTTTCCCTTGCGCTACGACTGGTTGCGTCTGCAACGCGACGGAAGGACCAACTAAGCAGGCGGCCAAGCAGCGCAGTTACCTGGGGTAGCGCTTCTGGTGCCAGACCCAGGCGGTGCGCATGATGTCGTCCAGCTGGGTGTAGCGGGGCTTCCACCCGAGCTCGCGGATCGCCTTGTCGGAGCTGGCGACGAGCACAGCGGGATCGCCGGCGCGGCGCGGTTGAATCTCTGCCGGGATCGGGTGTCCGGTGATGCGGCGGGCCGATTCGATGACTTCGCGCACACTGAAGCCGGCTCCATTGCCGAGGTTGAAGATGAGCTTGTCGTGCATCTCGAGCGCGCCGAGAGCCAGCAGGTGCGCGTCGGCGAGATCGGAGACGTGGACGTAGTCGCGGATGCAGGTACCGTCGGGCGTCGCGTAGTCGTCACCGAAGATTTTGATCTTGTCGCGACGTCCGAGGGCGACATCGAGGATGAGGGGAATCAGGTGGGACTCCGGCTCGTGATCTTCGCCGCGGGTGATTCCATGGGGGCCTTCGGGAGCACCAGCCACGTTGAAGTAGCGCAGCGACGCGTAGTGCAAGCCGTGGATGCGATTGAACCAGGCGAGCATCGTCTCGACGATCAGCTTGGATTCGCCGTAGACATTGGTCGGGTTTAGCCGCGCGGTCTCAGGGATGGGAACAGACTCGGGCTCACCGTAGACTGCGGCGGTTGAAGAGAAGACGACGCGTTTGGGACCGCGGGCGAGGATGGCCTCGAAAAGGGACAGCGTCGATGCGGTGTTGTTGCGGAAGTAGACTTCAGGCGACTTCATGGATTCCCCGGCTTCAATCAGCGCAGCGAAGTGCAGGACGGCGTCGAACGGGGCTCCCGAATCGGTCGCGGTTACGAAGAGATTCTCGAGGGCGTGACGGTCGGCAAGATCGCCTTCGACGAACTCTATACCAGGGGGGACGAGCTCGCGACGGCTGTGACACAAGTTATCGAATATAATGGGATTGTGGCCTTTGGAGGCCAGAAGGACGGCGACGGTGCCGCCCACGTATCCAGCACCGCCGGTAACTAGGATCTTCACAAAAATACTGTCCTTTCGAGAGCACTTTGGTTTAGGGTAAGTCTATTACACAGGCAGGGCCGGAACAGTGTCTGCTCCGGGCTCCGAGACCGCCAACAGCGGCATGCCAAGTAGCACATTCTAGAGCGATTCCAGAGTAGAGGTACCCCACTTAGGCTTCTACCAGTGTCGACGGCCCCCTGTTGTAGCGTCGACTCGAAGGTTGTGGCTTCGGGTGAAATTAACTCTGAGATCGCTGGACTGCCCTGACATCCCAGCTGCGTTGAGTGAATCCTCTTGAGTCGCAGAACCGGGGCAATCCAGAGTCGAACTTCCCCTTCTTCGCGGGGAGGATGGTTCTGCTTCCTTTGCCTTGGACGGAATGGGAGTATTTGATGTCCGGGGTTAAGGTGAGCGAGAATGTGCCTGGCACGGCAGTTTGTATCGAGCTTCTGCCGAGTAAAGTTCGTTCGATTTTTTATTCCCCCGCCAACAACCGCACACTCAAAAGGAAATATCAACAAATCGGCTCTTCGCCTGACGTACGGTGGAACTTTCCCCCGCAAACGGTGTCGAGAACAGCAAATGTCAACCGAGATGCGATGAGCCAGTGGAAGCCGGCCGCAAGTCTGCCGATCGACTTCATGCATACCGCCCTCATACCTTTGAAGGAATTCGAGACATGCCGATGAATCAATATTCAGGAAGCGCTAGCTTTGGTTTGCTTCCCGAGCCGGAAGGCAGGTCGGGATCATTTGTAACGGCCGCGATCATCAACATGACGATCCTGGTCACGATTCTCTATATCGGAATGATGGCCAAGCATGCCATCCAGGTGCATCATTTCGAGCAAACGGAGTTGATCTTTCCGACGCAGCCGCCGCCGGAAGTGAAGGTGAAGGTGCCTCCGCCGCCGAAACTTCCCGAGCCACCCAAGGTGGAAGTGAAGCTGGATGCACCAAAGATCAATTTACCCAGGATTGAGCCGAAACCGGAACCGAAACCGGTAGAGATCGAAACCAAGCTGAAGATGCCAGAGATCAAGTTGGCGAGGCCGGCGATCACGCTGGCTCCGCAGCCCAAGGCCGTTCTGGCTGCAGCTGCTCCGGCGATCGCGCCGCAGCAGCACCCGTCGACCGCCGCCGTGCACTTAGGCGATTTGCAGGGCGTGACGCCGAACCCGAATGCGGCGAAGCCGGCAACGGTGGCCGCGATCGGCAATCCTTACGGAGGCATGCAGGGACCCGCGGTTGCGCCGCACGGTGTGGTGGGTTCAACAGGCATTGGCAACGGAACGCAGGCGGGATCGAACGCAGGTGCTTTTGGCCACGTGGCGTCGACCGGGATTCCGGGCGGTACGGGCACGGCGCAGGGGGCATTCGCCGGTGGCAGAGTTGGATCGGCTGGGATTCCGCAAGTAGCTGCGGCGACGCCCACCACGATGGCGAAGGTAGAACCGGTTTCGACCAATCTTGAAGTGCTTTCAAAGCCGCCGGTACAGTACACACCGGAGGCCAAGCAACTGAAGGTCCAGGGTGACGTCATTCTGCGCGTGACGTTCACGGCTACAGGCCATGTGGTGGTGAACGGTGTGGTGCACGGTCTGGGTCACGGACTTGATGAAGAAGCTCGGCGCGTCGCAGAGCAGATTCGCTACCGCCCGGCCACCAAGAATGGACAGGCAGTGGATTTGACAACCAACATTACGATCACGTTCCAGCTGGCGTAACGAGAGTAGACGAAAAGAAACTGGCTGAGACAGAGCTTGCGGTTCATCGCAGTTCGAGCCACAGCCGAGAACACGAAAGAAAGCAACCAGGAGCTTGCGAATGATGTTTCGAAAGATTTCTCTCACCCTGCTTGTTTTGGTGCTGGGTGTATCTGGCGCGTATGGGAAGAAAAAACCTGCCAAGTACGAGCAGGCGCATCCGCTGACACCCGAACAGAGCGCGCTGGTGGAGAAAGCGATCGCGCAGGAGAAGGTTCTGATCAAGGCGATCCAGGAGCGGACCCCGCTGGTGGAGACCTACATTCAGGACACGCGGCCGGATGTGAAGCTGTACCAAGTTCCGATCGACGATCAGTACACGCTGAGCCGTGTGGATTTTGGCAAAGGTTTTTTCGACAAGACATACGAGCCGCGCGATAAGTCGAAGCATGGATTCTTTAAGGGCTCGTTCGCCGCAATCACCGGTCTGAGCAAGTCTCTGGGACTGGACAAGCGATTCACCTACAATCCCACGGGCTTCATGCAGATGATGTTCCTGGATCCGTCGAGCTTCGACTCGCAGCACTACGAGTTCAGCTATGTGCGGCGCGAGTTCCTGGGAGCAGTGCGGGCGTGGGTCTTCGACGTGCATCCCAAGGTGGGTGGGATGGGGCGCTTCTATGGGCGCGTCTGGATCGAGGATCAGGACGGCAACGTGGTGCGCTTCAACGGAACCTATACGGGACCTTCGTCTACGGATGACTCGCGTTACTACTTTCACTTCGACAGCTGGCGCATGAACGTGCAGCCGGGGATCTGGCTGCCGGTGGCGATCTACGTGGAAGAGTCAAACCGGGGCGACAGCGACAAGCCGATCGGGTTGAAGGCTCAGACGCACTTCTGGGGCTACAGCCTGAAACTGCCGACGCGCGACAGCGAGAACGTCAGCATGAAGATCGAAGATGCGGTGGACAAGAGCGACGACTCACAGGACGTGAGTCCGCTGCAGGCCTCCCGCGCCTGGCTGCAACAGGCCGAGAACAACGTGATCGATCGCCTGGAAGAGGCGGGCCTGGTCGCGCCGCTGACGGCGAATGGCTTTGAGACGCAGGTGCTCGATCAGATTGTGATCAACCTCGCGGTCCCGAGCAATCTGCAGCTGGCGAGCCCGGTGCACTGCCGCGTGATGCTGACGACAACTGTCGAAGCCACGACCGTAGGCAACACGATCCTGCTGAGCAAGGGATTGGTGGATAGTCTGCCGCGCAGCGAGTCAGCGATCGCGTCAGTGGTTGCGATCGAGCTGGCGCACATTGCGATGGGACACCACATCGACACCCGCTATGCGTTTAATGACCGGCTGCTCTTCCCGGATGAGGCAACGTTCCGCCGCATCGAAATGAACCACAGCGACATCGACGATGCCGCGGCAGCAAAGAGAGCCATGGAGTATCTGCAGGCCTCGATGTACAAGGACAAGCTGCCTGACGCCGGTTTGTTCTGGGCACAGCTCGCGGATCGCGGCAAGCAGCTGCGCGCTTTGAATACACCGATGCTGGGCGACTCGCTGCTGAAGGCCGACGGGACGCCGTGGATGTCGGACCTTTCGAGCCAGGCGCCCAAGATCAACTGGGACGATCTGACGCAGATTCCCGCTTCGCCGCTGGGAAGCTGGTTGAAGACCGATCCTTGGGACGACAAAGTGCACATGCTGAACGCCAAGATCTACGCACCTCTGAATCCGCGTGACAAGATGCCGCTGGAAGTGACCCCGATCTACTTCAAGCTGCAGCGGTATGAGACAGCGAGCGCGGCTCCGCCGGCCGCACCGGGCACGAGCACTGCGCAACCGGGGACGGACCAGCCTGCCAGCGCTCCGCAGGGACAAACGGCGGCACCAGCGCCCGGCGATCCGCCAGCACAAGCAGCACCAGCGGCGAGTGGAGATCCGGCGGCGAGCAGCCCGACTCAAGGGGTCTCCAACCCGCCACCAGCTGCGGGCCCGCAATAACTTACTGTTGAGCCGGATCGCATTGGAATCCCCCTCCGGCCTTAAACCTAAACTCTGGACTTTGATGCGAAGCCAGGAAAGATGAGTGCTTCACCAGGATTGGGAAACGCTTCTACGATGAAGAAAAGCGCCGTTCTACTCTTCTGCTGCGTTCTGTGCGCCCTGGCAACCAAGGCGCACGCACAGGTTGTCGCTTCTGCAACTCGATCGCCGATTTCGCTCAGCGCGGGCGGCATGGGATCGTTATTTCAACCCGACTACGCCGGGACCGGCGTGCCGGCACAGGCGCCGAACGATCTCTACGGCTTTGGCGCTTACGTGGATCTGCGCGTGAGGCACTGGATCCAATTTGAAGCCGAGGGCCGCTGGATGCGGTTCAACGAGTACGAAAACATCTCCGAAGACAACTATCTGATCGGGCCGAAGGTGCCGATTCACGAGACGCGGCGCTACAAGCCGTACGCGAAGGCGTTGTTCGGCTACAGCAAGATGAACTTTCAGTACAACTATGCGTACGGCCATTTCGCCGACCTGGCGCTGGGTGGCGGCGTCGATATTCCATTGACGCGTAAGATCACGCTGCGGGCAATCAACTTCGAGTACCAGCTGTGGCCAAACTGGCTGAATGGAACGCTGAAGCCGTATGGCGGCGATGTGGGCGTCTCGTACCGGATCTTCTAACAGCAGAAAACTCCAGGCATGGAAGGGCGGGCTTCGGTCCGCCCTTGCTATTGCACGGAGCGCGACCCGGCCTCTCTGTCCAGAGAGGCCTGAAGCTGCCGGTCAGGCTCATCGCGTATTAGAGCAACGGCCGCTCCATGACCGCGATCAGGTCTTCAAATGCACCGGTTCGCCCGACTGACAGCGGAGTGCGAGCCATTCGTAACTGGCCTGATTCTCTGTCTCTCTAGGCATTCCTCTCACATGTCGAAGGAGAGGAGTCCTCGGTTCATTCTTTGCTGACAATTTCGTTCCGTGCAGAAAGATCAGGAAAGAATGAGGTCATGCGGGGTCGCGTCGGTGGGGAAGCAGGGCCCGAGTTTCCCCTTCCCGCTGACCAAAGGGCCTGTGACTGGTTCCCTTTTGCCGGTGCTTGCGTACGCCTCCCCAAGAGCACGAACAATCAGGGACTGGATCGAGGTGCCAGAACTCTCGGCACGCTGCCGCAACTCGTCATGCAGCGAAACAGGGATGTCGATGATGGTTCTGACCGGCATGCTATGAGTATCGCGTACTGAGCATAAAGGTGTCGAAGTTCTCGAAAGCAACAGAAAGGCCGCTCCGAAGAGCGGCCTCATTAGATTCGAAAGTCGGCAAGCTATGTGCGGCGCAAGCCGCGTCTGCCCCACCGCAGGTGGTTATGCCGGTGAGGGCGAACCCTCGGGAAATCCCGAACCGCCGCGGCTCTCGGGTTTAAGAACCTGCTGTGGCGTTCCGGTGCCGGTGCCATCGCTGGGAGAAGCCAGAACGGAGCGGATCGGCGGCAATTCTTTGCCTTCGATCAGCAACCGGACCTCTTCGGCATCGATGGTTTCGCGCTCGAGCAAAGCGGCTGCCATACGATGCATCGCGTCCGGGTGGGCGTCGAGGATGGTACGCGCCGACTGATAGGCATCGTCGATGAGGCGGCGCACTTCCAGGTCGATCTGGCGCGCTGTCTCTTCGCTGAAATCGCGATGCTGGGCGATTTCTCGGCCAAGGAAGATCTGTTCTTCCTTCTTGCCGAAGGTCAGTGGGCCAAGGCGGCTCATGCCATACTCGCACACCATGCGGCGGGCGAGATCGGTTGCCGTCTCGATATCGCTGCCGGCGCCGGTGGACATCTGGTTGAGGAATATCTCCTCAGCCACGCGTCCGCCGTAGGCCGTTGCCAGGCGGGTCTCCAAGTATTCACGCGTGTAGTTGTGGCGATCGTCAGGCAAGTAGACCGTGACGCCCAGAGCCATGCCGCGCGGGATGATGGTGACCTTGTGGATGGGATCGGAGTTTTCGCGGAAGAACGAGACCATGGCGTGACCGGCCTCGTGATACGCGGTGACCCGCTTTTCGGCGTCAGAAAGGAGCATGGACTTGCGCTCCGCGCCCATAAGAACCTTGTCCTTGGCCAGTTCGAAGTCGTACATCAGAACCTGCTTGCGGTTGACGCGCGCAGCGTTGAGCGCAGCCTCGTTGACCATGTTGGCCAGATCGGCACCGCTGAAGCCCGGTGTTCCACGAGCAAGGACATTGAGATTGACGTCGTCGCCGACGGGAACTTTCTTCACGTGTACCCGAAGTACTTCTTCGCGGCCGCGGATGTCGGGCAGTCCCACGACTACGCGGCGATCGAAACGGCCGGGGCGCAGCAGCGCGGGATCGAGCACGTCGGGACGGTTGGTGGCAGCGACGAGAATGACGCCGTCGTTCGATTCGAAGCCGTCCATCTCGACGAGCAGCTGGTTTAGTGTCTGCTCGCGCTCGTCGTGTCCGCCGCCGAGGCCAGCGCCACGATGGCGGCCCACGGCGTCGATTTCGTCGATGAAGATGATGCAGGGTGCGTTCTTCTTGCCTTGCTCGAAGAGGTCGCGGACGCGGCTTGCGCCGACGCCGACGAACATCTCGACAAAGTCGGAACCGGAGATGGAGAAGAACGGCACGTTGGCCTCACCGGCCACGGCACGGGCAAGCAGGGTCTTGCCGGTTCCCGGAGGTCCGACAAGGAGTACGCCCTTGGGAATGCGCCCGCCGAGTTTCTGGAACTTCTGCGGCTCGCGCAGGTACTCGATGATCTCCTTCAGCTCTTCCTTGGCTTCGTCGACGCCGGCCACATCCTTAAAGGTGACCTTCTTCTGCTGCATTGAGAGCAGACGCGCGCGGCTCTTGCCGAACGAGAGCGCCTTGTTGCCGCCGGATTGCATCTGGCGGAGCATGAAGAACCAGATGGCGCCGAGCAAAACGAAGGGGCCAATGTTGAACAACAGCGGAAGAAGGATGTTGTTCTCAGGATTCTTGATCAGAATGGAGACCTTGGCCACGTCGAGCTTGTTGAGCAAGCTATCGGTGCTGGGCGGGAGCGTGGTGTGGAACTGATCCTTGGGGTTGGCCTTCAGATGGCCGTGCAGCTCTGTGCCTTGGATCGTCACATCCTGCACCTGGCCGGCGCCGACCTTTTCGAGCAGGTCGGAGTAGGAGACTTCTGCGTCTTTGCCTCCCATGTTGGTGCCGCGTTGGACGACGGTCCACAGCAACATTAGGCAGACAAGGATGAAGACCCAGAACATGATCGTTTTGACGGTAGAATTCACCAGGATTCCTCTTTCCCGGCGGGGGATAAGCTGCTTCTAGCTTCCTGCACCGCCTACTCCATCCCTGTTAGACGCCTGCACCTCGATTGAAGTCACAGAAAGTGCAGAAGCTCGTGACCGAAGACACGAAACCCGTCTGCCGGGATGAGCAGTAACCAGATTGTACTCCCAAGCTTGAGTGATCGACCACGGAGGGCGGAACGAGAGTATTCACGAACTGAACACCTATACCGAGGGATAGGTGCGGGATCAATTCGGGATGGCGGGAGGGGCGGCTTCTGCTTCGAGGTGCGCTGCAACCAGGGGCAGGGCGACAATCGTGAGACCGGACTCGGGTTCGAGTTCGACTCCCCTCATCCAAACGATACGACCGCCGGATTCGAGGACGGGCCAGGAGATGCGATCGGACCCTGTAACTTTCATCCGTTCAAGCACTTCCTTCACCTTGCGTGGACTGCTCGAGTAGCGCAGGCGGACGCGGTCGCCAGGCTTCCATGCGCGGAGGATCGCGGTTGATGGCGCGGAGTCCGTGGACGGTGGGTTGTTCGCCAGCTCGACGTGGAGGCGAATTCCCAAGGCGCGGACTTCGACTTCGCCGGGAATGGGCACCGGAATCTCCGCTGCAACTTTCGTACTGTTTGCAGGCGAGGAACCTGGCGGCTGCACGGTGAAGCGCAGTTCGCGGTGGGTGCGCTCGACATGCAGGCCGCCAGCCAGCTCGAGCTTCTGGCTGGCACGGCCGGTAAGGGCGAGTTGCCGGAGCGATTCGGTTGCGGGGAAATCGATGGAGATGCCGCATTGGCCGGCCGCTTGACGCAGCAAGCGGCGCTGGAGAGCGGGGGCGAGCTCGGCGAGGCGGATCACGTCGATGGCCAAGTCTTGCGAGGCAGCCCGGCCTCCGCCGCGGACCGGACTGCCGGGCAGAATGAGTTGAAGAGCGAGACGCTCGAGTTCGGTCTCCCAGGCGGCCTCTTCGTCGCGGGCAAGCTCCGCCATCTGGGCAAGGTGCTCGCGGAGACGGGGATTCCATGCTTCGAGCTGTGGCAACAGTTCGTGACGAATGCGATTGCGAGTGAAGGTGAGATGGCGGTTGCTCGAGTCCTCGCGCCAGTGCTGGTTGCGCTCACGCAGCCAACACTCGATCTCGGCGCGTCTGGCGGCGAGGAACGGGCGAATAATTTTGCCTTTAGGAAATTCGAGGACGGGATGAATTCCAGATAAGCCCTCTGTCCATGCACCGCGGAGAAACTTGGCGAGAACGGTCTCGGCCTGATCGTCGAGTGTGTGGGCCGTGGCGACTGCGTCGACCACTGCCTGGGGCGGACATTGGGACATGAGTTGCTGGAACCACGCGTACCGCAGCCGACGTGCGGCTTCTTCGATGGATTCGCCGTGGGCCTTGACTTCGGCGGCCGTGTCGACTCTTGCGTGGTGGAAGGGGACGTCGAGTTTTTGGGCGAGGGCTCGGGCGAATTCGAGGTCGGCGTCGGCCTCTTCGCCGCGCAGGCCGTGGTGCAGGTGGGCGGCGTGGAGAACGAGGCCCAGTTCCCTGCTCTTCTCTGCAAGCGCACAGAGGAGCGCGACGGAGTCGGCACCGCCGGAGAGGCCGACGGCAAGACGAAGGCCGGGGCGGAGCGACGATACGTCGAGAGGGAGTGAGGCAGGCACGAGAGAGATCATAGGGAACTAGGGAACCAGGGAACAAGCAGCGGGTTGCTCCTATACTGGGCAACATGTTGACGACGCGCAGGGCCACACAGGCTGATGCTGAGCTAATCGCCGCGCACCGCCACGCGATGTTTGCCGCGATGGAGCAGAGCAATCCGGCCGCACTGGGCCAGATGCGGCGCAATTTTGTGCCGTGGGTCGAGCGCATGATCGGCTTCGGCAAATACATTGGCTGGATCGTGGAGGACGGCGGGCTGCCTGTAGCGTCAGGTGGTTTTTTTGAGCTGGAGTGGCCGCCGCACCCGCTCGATCCGGCGGGTGAACATCGCGGTTATCTGCTGAATTTCTGGGTCGAACCGGAGTATCGCGAGCGTGGAGTGGCGCGTGGGCTGGTGCGCGAGGCGCTGGCCGAGTCGCGTCGACGCGGAATCCGGGCGACAGCGCTGCATGCTTCCGAGGCGGGACGGCCAGTCTATGAAGCGACGGGATTTCACGCGTCAAACGAGATGATTTGGCTGGAGGACTCAGTGAGATAGACGTGAGGATGACCTAGAGCGACCATGCTGCCGCGATTGTGCTGTGCACGCAGCAGCGATGTATACTCCACCAGTTATGCAGGTATTTGCAATTCTTCCCGCGGCGGGGCTGGGTACCCGGATGGCCGGTCCGCAGCCGAAACACCCCACCGACAAGGACCCGTCGTCGGGGCCCCCACCGAAGCAGTTTCTTGCCTTGGATGGGGTCCCAATTCTGATTCACTCTCTGCGTGCCTTTGCCGCCGTGAAGCGCGTAACGGCAATCTACGTAGCGGTGCGCAAAACGGAGATGGAGCGCGTTGAGGCAGATGTCGCCGACTACGGATTTGGCAACAAGGTGCATGTAGTCGAGGGCGGCGACAATCGGCAAGAGTCGGTGGCGCATGCTCTGGCAGCTCTACCCGCCAAGCCGGAGGACATCGTATTGGTCCACGACGCGGTGCGGCCGCTGATCGATGCAGCAACGATCGAGCGGACGATTGACGCAGTCGCGGAGCACGGAGCCGCCATCGTGGGACTGCCGGCGGTGGACACGATCAAGCAGGTGGAGCGCACGGCCCATGGAGCGCTGATTACCTCGACCATTCCGCGGGAGTTTATTGTGCAGGCGCAGACGCCGCAGGGCTTCCGCTATGAACTGCTGCAGAAGGCCTTTGCGGAGGCCATGTCAGACGGTTTTGTGGGGACCGACGAGGCCTCGGTCGTGGAGCGGGCCGGGCTTCCGGTAGCCGTAGTACCCGGTTCTCAGGTTAATCTGAAGATTACGCAGCCGGGCGATCTGGAGCTGGCCGAGTTTTATTTGCGCCAGCGCGTCCACTGAGCCCAGGCTGGCCGGATCTACCTTTCTGACGGCCGCCGGTGAGCAAGCGACGGATCGAGCACGGAGACCCACACCGCGATATGGACACACGCATCGGATTTGGCTATGACTCGCACGTATTCAAGCCAGGGGTGCCGCTGCGTATTGGCGGCATGACGCTCGACTATCCCGAAGGTCTGGCCGGGCACTCCGATGGCGACGTGCTGCTGCACGCGATCACTGACGCAATTCTGGGATCTGTAGCTGCAGGGGACATCGGCAGCTACTTTCCGCCGGGCGACCCGCGCTGGAAGGATGCCGACTCATCGATCTTTCTGAAGCTGGCGCTTGAAGAGCTGCACCACGCCGGCTATCGGGTAGTGAATGTGGACATAACGCTGGTGCTCGCCGCGCCGAAGATTGGACCGATTGCCGGCGAGATGCGGGCGCGTGTGGCAGAGCTGCTGGGAGTAGAACTGAACCAGGTGAGCATCAAAGCAAAAACACCCGAAGGGCTGAACCTGGACAACGTGGCGCAGTGCCACGCAGTTGTGCTTGTGGAGCGAACTGTGGACGACGATGAGTTAAAGAGCATGAGCGCCGTGATTGAGAGCCAGAAGCAGCTGGAAGACGTGGTGGACGACCTGCTGGCCTCCGTGCACGGTGTACCGAAAAAGCGGGCGATCGATCCGGTCTACGATACCGAGGACATCACGTGAGACCAGTGAACAGAGCGTCAGTGAAACAGTGAACAGGGGCCTTTGAAGACTCGGCTCATGATTCGCTTGGGCCGCGCACTGATCGCGTCGCTCTTCAAGAAGAATTCGATTGCAGTTTCGGCCGATTCGCCGTACTGTGGCGGGGAGTTTACCTCCCAACCTGGAGCGCGCCCGATGCATCTCGTTCTCATACTGTTGCAGCAGAGCCCTATCGATCCGGAGCAGGCCCGCCGGATCGCGATGACCGTACTCGCGATTTTGCCGGTCATCATTCTTATCGGCTACATCGTCGTGATTGTGCCCTTCTGGTTTATTTGCAAGAAGGCCGGCTTCTCCCCCTGGCTGTCGCTGATCAACATCATTCCGCTGGGCAACCTGATCCTGATCTATATTCTAGCTTTCGCGGAGTGGAAGGTGACGCCGGTCGCGCCGCCTCAGTTTGGATATCCGTATCCTCCTCCACCGCCGCCGCAGGGGTAGCGATTGCAATTCGGGTGGGGGGCGATGCGCCGCGAGGTTCCGGCTCAGCGCGCTCAGCGCCTGATGCTTTAGCATCGAATAGAAGCATTCCTGATCGATGGCTGAAGCAAACCTCTCCCATTCCGCAGGTCCTCGCGTTCGCTTTGCGCCTTCGCCGACCGGCTTTCTGCACGTAGGCAGCGCCCGCACGTTCATCTTCAACTGGCTCTATGCCCGCCATAACAAGGGCACCATGGTGCTGCGTCTGGACGATACCGATGTCGAGCGCAACACCGAGGCCAGCGTACAGTCGATCTTCGAGGGCCTGCGCTGGCTGGGACTCGACTGGGATGAAGAGTACAAACAGTCGGAGCGGCTCGACCTGCATCGCAAGGCCGCTGAGGACATCCTTGCCAAAGGCCTGGCCTATCGCGACTTCACGCCCGCGCACACCGGCGAGGATGTGCAATCCGGATCGCAGGGGGCGTGGCTCTTCAATCCCGGGATGCGCGAGATGGCCCGCGCGGAGAGCGATCGCCGTGCTGCTGCGGGCGAGCCTTTTGCGTTGCGGTATCGCGTGCCGCGGGGCGAGCACTTCGTGCTGTCTTTTCCCGACGCAGTATATGGCCTGCAAACAAAGGCCGCCGATGAGGTGGAGGACTTTGCGCTGCTGCGGTCGGATGGAAATCCGACCTATCACCTGGCCTCGTGTGTGGACGATGCAAATTTGCGGATCAGTCACATCATCCGCGGGCAGGACCACCTGACGAACACGTTCAAGCATCTGCTGATCTTCGAGGGGCTGGGCGTCGCGACGCCTCAGTTTGCGCATTTGCCCCTGCTGGTGGCGCCGGATGGCGCGAAGCTATCGAAGCGGAAACATGGGCCGGTGGTAAGCGTGACGACCTATCGCGACGCTGGGTTCTTGTCCCAGGCGTTCATCAATTTTCTTTGTCTGCTGGGCTGGTCGCCGAAAAACGATCGCGAGTACATGACCCTCGACGAGTTGAGGGAGTTGTTCACGATCGAGGGCGTGAATCGGGCCAACGCGGTGGTGAATTTCAAGGACGATGATCCCTTTGACCCCAAGGCAGTGTGGTTGAATGGCGAGCATCTGCGGGCACTGCCAGTAGAGGATCTGACCGCGCTGCTTGCGCCGTTTTTTGCGAGGGCCGGCCTGAAGGCGCACCCCGAAAAATTGTTAGCAGTGACACCGCTGATCCGGGAGCGCATTCGCCTGCTGAGCGAGGCGCCGGCAGCAGCGGATTTCTTCTTTGTCGACGAGCTCGCTCCCTATGACCCGGCAGAACTGATTTCCCCAAGAAAAGGAGAATCGACGGGCGATGCGGCATTGGCGCAGCGCGTGCTGCAGAAGGCGCAGGAAGTTCTGGCCGTAGTGACCTTCGATCATGACTCGCTGGATAAGGCACTTCGCGAGGCCGCGGCTTCGCTCGGCTTGAAGGCTGGGCCCATGTTTCAGCCGATTCGGGTGGCAGTGTGCGGACGCAAGAATGCCCCGCCGCTGTTTGAAACCATGGTTGTGCTTGGCCGCGAGGTTTGTCTCGCGCGCATCCAAAAGGCCGAATCCAGCCTGCAATCGCTCAGTTGAACGGAGAGTTTTCTCGGAGTAAGGAACTGCAGCAATGACCGACCCAAAATCAGCCGAATCGAACTCCAACTTTCTCCGCGATCAGATCGCCGAGGATGTGCGCACGAAGAAGTACGGCGACGCCGTGGTGCAGACGCGCTTTCCACCAGAGCCCAACGGGTATCTCCACATCGGCCACGCTAAGGCGATCTCCATCAGCTTCGGCCTCGCCGATGAGTTCGGCGGTAAGACCAACCTGCGCTTCGACGACACGAATCCCGAGAAGGAAGAGCAGGAGTACGTCGATTCGATTCAGAAGGACATTCACTGGCTCGGCTTCGGCTGGGAGCGGTTGTGCTTTGCCTCGGACTACTTTGGACAGCTCTACGAGTGGGCGCTGCAGTTGATCAAAGCCGGCAAGGCGTACGTCGATGACCTCACTGCCGATGAGATCCGCCAGTATCGCGGGACATTGACGGAACCGGGCAAGGACAGCCCCTATCGCAACCGTGCCCTAGAAGAGAATCTCGATCTGTTTCAGCGCATGAAGAAGGGCGATTTCCCCGATGGCTCGCGGGTCCTGCGGGCCAAGATTGACATGGCATCGCCTAATCTGAACCTGCGCGATCCGGTGATGTATCGGATACTGCACGCCACGCACCACCGCACCGGCGACGAGTGGTGCATCTACCCCATGTACGACTACGCGCACGGGCAGTCGGATTCGATTGAGCACGTCACGCACTCAATGTGCAGCCTCGAGTTTGCCGACCACCAACCGCTTTATCGCTGGTTCATCGAGCAGCTCGGCATTTTCCCCTCGCAGCAGATCGAGTTCGATCGCCTCAACTTCACCTACACGCTGCTGAGCAAGCGCAAGCTGCTGCAGCTGGTGCAGGAGAAGTATGTCAGCGGCTGGGACGATCCGCGCATGCCCACGCTCTCAGGCCTACGCCGCCGCGGCTTCACCCCCGAGGCTCTCCGCGCCGTCGTTACTTATCTTGGCGCATCCCGCACCAACGTCGTGCAGGACATCGAGCTGCTCGAACACTTCCAGCGCGACGATCTAAATCACCGGGCGCGGCGGGCTATGGCTGTGCTGCGGCCGCTTAAGTTGGTGATCGACAATTATCCGGCTGGACAGGAAGAGCTTGTCGAGGTGGCAAATAACCCGGAAGATCCTTCGGCAGGGACACGGCAGGTGCCCTTTTCGCGCGAGATCTATATCGAGCAGGATGATTTTCGCGAAGTCCCACCGCCAAAGTATTACCGGCTCTCACCGGGCAAAGAGGTGCGGCTGCGCAATGCGTATTTCATCACTGCACAGAGCGTGGTAAAGGATGCGGCGGGCAACGTCGTCGAGGTGCATTGCACGTATGATCCCGCCAGCCGCGGCGGCAACTCGCCGGACGGCCGCAAGGTGAAGTCGACGATTCACTGGGTTTCGGGTGCCCACGCCATCTCCGCGGAGATCCGTCTCTACGACAAGCTGTTCACGAAGCCCGATCCCGGCGATGTTCCTGAAGGTGGCACCTTCCTCGACAATCTCAATCCCAACTCGCTCGAGATTGTGAGCGACGCGAAGCTTGAGCCGTCTCTTGCCGAGGCGAAGGTAGGAGAGCCGTTCCAGTTTGAGCGCGTCGGCTACTTCTGCGTCGATCCGGATTCGACCGCGGAGAAGTTGGTGTTCAATCGGACGCTGGCGCTGAAGGACTCGTGGGCGAAGATCGAGAAAGCCGCCTCCGGTGGGCCATTGCATGGAGCCAACGCTCGCTAGTCGCGCGGCATCTGCAGTGCGGCAGACGCTCGCTCATCGCTCGCAGAAGTGTCGTTCCTACACACCTACTTTGATTTTGCGATTGGGCTGAAGACGAAGTCGCCGGTATCGAGGCTGGCCGTTGGCCGGATGGAGTTGCGCAGGGGTGTGTACTGCGGACTTTGGCCAGAGCGAGCGAGGACCGACTTGCGAATCGAGACAAACAAGTCGTCAGCGGTGAAGGATTGCCCGATGCGCGATTGCATGGCCTGCAGCAGTTGAGCGGCGAAGACCGAATGGCCCTGCGAGCCAGAGTCGGAGACCGGTTCGTCGCTGCCGCTGGCCATAAGAGTGCGCGACGGAGCGCGCATCATGCGGCGAATGTAGGCTTGGTTGCCGTCGGAGGGGGACAGGTCGCCGGCGTCGCGCGAGAGATCGCCGGAGAAGCAGCTGTCCGAGATAACGATGACGTGGCGGGCAGCGAGACCGCGCACTTCGGTGATCAGGTCGTCGGCAGAGATGTCGCGTGACCGGATGAGAGGATCGGGATCGGCATCGACGGGCAGCCAGTAGCCCTTGTCGGTATCGCGGTCATAGGAACCGTGGCCGGCGTAGTAGATCAGAAAGCTGTCGTTCTCGGCGAGACTCTTGCGGAAGTGGGCGATGGCGCCGAGGATCTTGTCGCGGGTGGCGTCCTGGTTCAGGAGTGTCGTTACATTGAAACCATATTGCCTGGTCAAGAGAGCGGCGAACCCTTTGGCGTCGTTGACTGCAGTCTTCAGTTTGGGTAGAGGTGCGGCATAGTCATCGATCCCGATCACGAGTGCGTAGTTGCTGCCGGGGCCAAAGTCGGCTTGGCTTGCCGGAGCCTCGGCAGTGAGGCCACGCTGCTGCGGGCTTGGCGTTGCTTGTGCATCGTGTCCGGAGGCTTGTGAAGCTGAAGCTCTGGCGCTTGATTGCGCAGGGGAAGCGGCAATTCTCGGCTGCGCGGTTGGAACGGTCGATTCTGGCAGTGAAGGTGGTGCGATGCCCTGTCCCAGGGGTGTGCTGTCACGCCGCCAGGTCACAGTCTGTCCGACTGCGTTGCTGCAGATCGCCGTGTCGTTGTCGACGAAGCGATAGGTTCCACCATTGTTGGGAGGCGGCGCGGCGGCGAACCAGATGCCGTTGGTCGCGGAGAATGCTCCCGAGCCAGTGAAGGTGAGCCCGGTCGGTGTCACGACATAGTTCCGAAAGCCGTTGGAGTCGTGCAGGGAAATAATGGTGACCGTCTGACCGTTGGAGGTCACGGTGGTCTTCCACTGGCCGTAAAAGCGAGCTGTATCGTCGGCGGCGCGGGCTGCAGGTGCGAGGCCGAGCACTCCCATCAGGCCGGCGGCAAGTGCCGCGTTGAAGGAAATTCGGAGCAGGCCCTTCATGATTCAGGCCGCACACGCCGCTGGCTCAAGGAACAGATGGAGGAAGCGCGCTTTGGCGGTGGGGATAGGATACCCGTTTCCAACGCATCGAATCAGGAGTCACCCTGTACTGGCCCGGTACTTTCGAAATTAGACTCGTCACGCTTACTGTCGAGAGGTTGGTCCGGCTGATCGCCTAATTCCCGATGACATCGATGGGGACGGTGATGGTCCTGGGAGGATAGCAGGCACTTTTGTCGCAGGCCTGGTAGTGCAGGCTGGCCTGGACCAAGTGATTGCCGTGTTCGGCGACGAGACGGGTTTGTATCGTGAACTCGCCCGTGTAGACACTGAGCCTGGTGCTCGGGTCGAGAGGCAGTATGAAGTCCTCGCCGTCGGGATAGGACGCGGACGCCAGCCTTACGCCGGACGATTCAGGAACCGAGAACGCCGTGGGGATGAGGGATTCTTCTTTGGGCGTGTGCGAGTTGATGTGAAAGCCCGACGCGACGCGAAAGTGGAGGGCCACAGGGCTCGCCTTTCCGACTGCAATCGTGACCTGCTCCGGAAAGAGGTATTCGACCGGCGCGCCGCGGGCAATGGAACGGCTGGTTGAGTCGGCGAGGGGCGACTGGCTCCTCATCATGAGCGCGAGGTTAAGCAGGCCAACAATGGCGGCCCAGCGCGAGATCGTCCTCCAGTTCATTCGGCCAGCGCCCTGCGGATGTTGCCTTCGATATCGTCTTTCGACGTGAGGCCGAGCGTTGCGGCAACGACTTTGCCGCTGCGATCGACGAAGTAGGAGGTGGGCAGCGCATCGAGTCCCCCATAAGCCTTGTCGAGCGAACCGGCATTAATCAGGACCGGGTATTGCATGTGCTGCTGCTGCGCGAACTTGGCGATGTCGCGCTTCTCTTCGGCCAGCTTCGCCTTGTCGTCGAGATCGAGGTCGTCGGCCGAAAGCCCGAGGATCTCAAAGCCCTTGCTCGCGTATTGATTGCGGAGCTCGACGAGCCAGGGGGTCTCGATCTTGCAGGGGCCGCACCAGGTGGCCCAGAAGTTGATGAGGACAGCCTTGCCCTTGTAACTGTCGAGCGAGACCTTTTTGCCGTTGAGATCTTCAAGTGTGAAGTCGGGCGCGGGATGGCTCGTGAGCTGGGAAACAAAGTGGGGAACGTCGCCTGCCCCGGCGCTGCTGTCCGCAACGAGCTCCGCCTTTTCCATCGAGGCGAGCCGCTTTTCGGCTGCCTGTTTGCGGTACTCCCAGTTGGCCCAGCCGGCCCATGCGAAGAGTGCGAGAAGAAGAAGTGTGATGCCAAGAACGATGGTATTGCGCTTCACGGGGATGCGACCTCTTGATTCTTATTGTACGAAAGGCGCAGTGGAACGGCGTCCGTCGCGGCCGACGCTAGCAATGAAATGACATTCACCGAGAAATGCCAAATTCAAGGACCGACGCGCAACGTTCGGCGGAAGAGGATGCTGAGCAGGATCGATGCGGCGGCCAGGGCCGTCCAGCTGATGGTGATGATCGCGATCTCGAAGTTGTATTCGAGGTTGTTTCCAAAATAGAGAGACATGCCGATGAAGGTCACACATGCGAGTACAGAGCTCACCATCAAGAGCCATCGCGTCGCAATCCCCAGGCGGCTGTCTCGGGCGAGCGCGGCACCAAGGAAGAAGAAGGCGGCGGACATCATGAGGTAGCCGAGGTCTTCCAGGGCAATGAAGATGCCATGCGGGTTGTATTGCGAGAAGAGCGCGATACCGTTGGTCTCGGCGTGAAGCAGGCTGGGCTGTATCACCTGGAGCTGAATGAAGTAGTCGAGCGTGATGAGGCCGGTTGCGATTGCCGCGAAGAGGAGAGCGATCAGAGTGAAGATTCTCCGTTCGGCGGCGACCCAGGAGTGCACGCAGGCACAGACCATGAGCAATAGTGGGGTCAGCAGAATGGCAGGGAACATCCAGAAGTAGTCCTTGGGGAAGAAGGCTGCGGTGTTGCTGTAGGGATAGGCAACGCGCGAGCCCGTACAGAAAGGGCCGGAGCGCGGAGGCGTGAGGATGGCAATCGCAAACGAGACGATCGTGAGCGACGCCGTCAGCAGGCTGACCCAGAATCCAAGACGGGCAGAGGTTGCAGTGGCTCGGTCGACGGACACAATCTCTTTGGCGTGGCTGGACATCGCTGAACCTCTCGTTCTCTCCTGGGTCGCCGGTGTTTTTAGGCGGGCCCGTCAAGTCGCCGGCATTCTATGCCGATTTGGCTTCGCCGGCAGTGACATCACAGCCGAACGCGACGATTGACGGCAGCGATCTGATTTACCATCAGACCGATGAATCCGAGCAAGAAAGACGATTGCCTGACGCCGGCCGCTCTGGTGCGCACCGAGGCTGCTGCGCTGGAGACCCTGGCGGCTCGGCTGGAAGGCCCGATGGCTGCGGACTTTGAGCGCGCGGTGGAGCTGATTGTGCGCTGCGGGCAGGGCAATGGACGCGTGGTGGTGACGGGCATGGGTAAGAGCGGCATTGTTGCACAGAAGATTGCGGCGACGCTCAGCTCGACGGGGAGCCCGGCGCTGTTTCTGCATCCTGCAGAAGCGGTGCACGGCGACCTGGGCGTATTGATGCCCGGCGATGTCGTGATTGCGCTGTCGGCGAGCGGAGAAACAGAAGAGATTCTGCGGCTTCTGGCCACGCTGAAGCGGAAGGGTGATGCCCTGGTGAGCTTCACTTGCAGTCAGGCATCGACGCTAGCGCAGGCGAGCGACATAGCGCTGGATTGCAGCGTGCAGCGTGAAGCCTGCGGGCTGAATCTGGCGCCGACGGCATCGACGACGGCGATGCTGGCGCTGGGCGACGCGCTGGCGATTGCCGTAAGCCTGCGCAAGGGATTCAAGGCCGAGGATTTTGCCGAGTTGCATCCAGGCGGCAAGCTGGGCAAGCAGCTGGCCAAGGTGCGCGACCTAATGCACACAGGCGATGCGTTGCCGGTCGTGAGTCCGTCGACGCCGATGACCGATGTGATCTTCGAGATGTCTTCGAAGAAGCTGGGCATCACGACTGTGCAGGAGAAAGGCCAGTTGCGCGGGGTGATCTCGGATGGCGATTTGCGGCGACTATTGGAACGCGAGGGCGGGGCTGCTCTGAGCAAGACGGCGGGCGAAGCAATGCATGCGCACCCGCGGACGATTGGGGCGCACGAGCTCGCGGCAAAGGCGCTGGCGATTCTGGAAGAGCGCAAGATTACGTCGCTAGTGGTCGTGGATGCGGCGGGCAAGGTCGAAGGGCTGGTGCACCTGCACGATCTGTGGGGAGTGGAGCTGATCTAAAGGCAGTTTCCAGGTCACAGTTCAGATATCGGTGGAGGAGATAGTGCCGGAAGTCCAATAAAGGGCATGGGACTTTCGGTGGAAGGTTTTTCAAGAAACCGCGCCTGTGGCTGTGCTATAACGTGGCGTCATCCTAACCACGACACATTCTGAAACGGAGGAAGGAAACATGAAGAAGACTCTCGTTGTTCTCGGTCTCGCGGCAGCATTTGTCCTGGGCATGCAGGTATCCGCACAAGTGCACGATTGGCACGATCTCGATGCAGTGCACAAGCATGTCATAGAGGCGATCCACGAGATGGAGCATGCCCGTGCCGCCAACCACTACGACATGGAAGGCCATGGCGTCAGAGCGGAAGAGCATCTGCGCGCTGCAGAGCATGAGCTGGACATGGCGGTACAGGCGGCTCGGCGGTAGGAACGGCCAGAGCACGGCAATCAGGTTGGAGGGGCGCGCCGCGTGCGCGCCCTTTTTCCTATGTCGGTTCTGCCGACGAATGACCTTGGGCCGGTCGAGCTATGCCTCAAACTAAAACTGTCCTCATCACCGGTGCGTCGAGCGGGTTTGGCCTGCTGGCGTCGGTTGCGCTCGCTAAGCGCGGATGGCACGTGATCGCCACAATGCGCGATCTGGGCCGGCGCAGTTTGCTCGAAGAGCCTGCACGTGCTGCGGGCGTAGGCGAAAGGATCGAGGTTCATGCGCTCGATGTAACCAACTCTGGGCAGATCGAGACGATTGCGTCCGAAGTGGGAAGGCGTAAGGTCCCGCTCGATGCAATCGTGAACAATGCAGGGTTCGCATTGCCGGGTTTTGCCGACGATGTTACGGATGCAGAGTTACGCCAGCAGTTCGACACGAACTTCTTTGGAGCGGCAGCAGTGACGCGCGCGTTTTTGCCGCAGCTGCGACGGCAGGGCTTCGGCCACATCGTCATGATCTCGTCGGTTTCGGGGCGCATGGGCTTTGCGGGAGTGGGCAGCTATTCGGCGTCGAAGTTCGCTCTCGAAGGGTGGACGGAGTCACTGCGCTACGAGATGATGCCGCTCGGGATTCAGGTAGTGCTGATCGAGCCGGGAGCGTTTGAGACCGATATCTGGACGCGCAACGCGAAGATCGCTGAGAACCTGACCAATCCAAGCTCGCCGAATGCCACCCGGGTCGGTCGCTGGCAGGCCAAGATACAAACCGGGACGAAAAAGGGCAATCCGCAGCCAGTGATCGATCGGATTGTCGCGGTGCTCGAGAATCCCCGACCGAAGTTGCGCTACGTGGTGGGGCGCGACGCGAAAATTGGGTTATTGCTGCGCAGTTTGCTGCCATGGTCGATGTTTGAGCGGCTGATCCTGAAGAACATGGGACTAGAGTGAGCCTCTCCCGACCAGGCGACAATCCCGATTCCGACTGCTGCCTTTTCGCACATTGAACCGGCGGTTCCACTTCAACCAGTCAGCGAGCGTGTCAACCGATCCACGTGCGTGTCGCGGCGGACACGACGCATCTTTCATAGGTGGTTTGTTTTCAGTGGCGCGGAGATGGCCTCCGTCTTGCTCATTCACCTGCAGGCAAGGCGAGGAGGCCAGGGATGCTGGTGTCGAAGCGGGTGCCGACGGCGAGAGTTGGAACGCCGCAAAGCACGTCTCAACTCCTCGAACATTTAGAATGGAGTCTGCTTCTTTTGATCGATTTGCGTCCATGGCGCATCCGGCGAGCGCAAGGTGTTTCGCGCCGGACGAAGTCGGACGGGAAAGTTCGTTCTCACTCTCTTATGCATCGTTGGTCGAAGCTCTTTGTTCCTACTCTGCGCGAGGCCCCGTCGGACGCCGAGGTGGCCAGCCACAAGTTTCTTCTCCGGGCCGGGTATATCCGGCAATTGGGCGCGGGCATCTACAACTACCTGTTCCTGGGGCAGCGATCGCTGAACAAGATCATTGCGATCGTGCGCGAGGAGATGGACAAGATCGGGCAGGAGTTCTACCTGCCCGGCATCCTGCCCAAAGAGCCCTGGGTCGAGAGCGGCCGCTGGACGGGCATGGGCGAGAACATGTTTCGCCTGAAGGACCGCAAGGGAGCCGATCTTTGTTTAGGAATGACGCACGAAGAGATCATGACGGCGATCGCGCGCAATGAGCTGCGCAGCTATAAGCAGCTTCCGCAGATCTGGTATCAGATTCAGTCGAAGTTTCGCGATGAACCGCGGCCGAAGGCGGGCCTGCTGCGGGTGCGGCAGTTCACGATGAAGGACAGCTATTCCTTTGACCTGGACAAGACTGGTTTAGACAAGAGTTTTGACCTGCACGATGCCGTCTATCGGCGCATCTTTACAAGGTGCGGGCTGAAGTTCGTCGCCGTCGACGCCGATTCCGGGGCCATGGGCGGCTCGCAGTCGCAGGAATTTATGGTCTACACCGATGCCGGTGAAGACCTGATCGTGAGCTGCCCGGTGTGCGGCTATGCGGCAAATCTCGAGAAAGCGACCTCGCGCCTGGAGCCTGTGCAGGAGATGGAGCCGACGGGCGATGGCACGCCGGAGCTGGTGCACACGCCAGGCTGCGCGGCCATCAGCGATGTGGCGGAGTTCTTCAAGATTTCGCCGGCCAGCGACATCAAATGCGTGGCGTATATGGTGCTGAAGCGCGGGACAGGCTCGAAGAACGCGAAGGACACGTGGCATGGGGTAGCTGCTTTTCTACGCGGCGATCACCAGGTCAACGAGACCAAGTTGCTGGGCGCGATTGGGGCTGCAGAGCTGCGCACGATGCAGGCGGAAGAACTGCAACAGTACTTCAACGGGCCGGCAGGATATCTGGGACCGGTGGGATTGAAGCACGTCGATAAGCCGTTGGGCGATGGACTGACGGTCATCGTCGACAAGTCTCTTGAAGGCCGGAAGAACCTGGTCGCCGGGGCGAACAAGGCAGATTATCACATTCGCAACGTGGTGCCGGGTCGCGATTTCACGTGGACGCTGAGTGCTGACATTCGCAGCGTGAATGAAGGTGAGGCCTGCCCCGTCGATCACTGTGAAGGCAAGCTGGTGGTCGGCAAAGCGGTCGAGGTCGGGCACATCTTCAAGCTCGGCTACAAGTACACCGAATCGATGGGCGTGCGAGTACTCGACCCGAACGGCAAGGAAGTGATGCCGATCATGGGCAGCTACGGCATCGGCATCGAGCGCATCCTGACCGCTGCGATCGAGCAGTCGCACGATGACAACGGCTTCTGGCTCCCGGAGTCGATCGCGCCGTTCACAGTGGTTGTGACCGTGACGAATATGGGCGATGCCCTGCTGCGCGAGACGGGCGAGAAGCTGGCCGCGGAGCTTGATGCGGCGGGTCTCGACGTCCTGCTGGATGACCGAGACGAGCGCGCCGGCGTCAAATTCAAGGATGCGGATCTGGTGGGCATTCCGTTTCGCGTGACCGTGGGCAAATCCGTGGCGGGCGGCCAAGTGGAGTTCGTTACGCGCGCCACAGGGGCCAAGCAGGAGGTGCCACTAACCGATGTGGTGGCGCACCTGAAGAGCCAGGTGCAGGAAGATGAGTTGCTGGGCGGGGCGGCCAGTTAGAGCGTTGCCTGGCATGGTCCCTCCCGGGTCACCCCGGCGCACCCGGCGAATGGGAAAGGCCGAACGAAGCTAAGGAGTAGCGATGGCGTTAAAGCTCAAGCTGGCGATGCCGAAGGGGAATCATCCGTGGGTGATGCTGGCGCTGGGCGTCGCCCTGGTGGTTGTCGTGGTGGCCGCCATCGCGCTCGTGGGCGTCAGCAGTTTCTACTACGTCAAGTATGAAGGCATTGTGGACCAGCGGCTCAAGCAGCCGCTGTTTGCGCAGACCGCGAAGATCTATGCAGCGGCGCGCGAGGTGCGTCCGGGACAGCAGCTCGGCCCCCAGCTGATTGCCAATGAACTGCGTGAGGCCGGCTACACCGACGATACGGCGGCAAAGAGATCTCCCCTGGGCACGTTCAGCGAGAACGGTAACAGCATTACCGTACGTCCCGGTCCTCAGTCGTATCACTCCGAGGACTCGGCGACGATTCGCGTCAGCAACGGGAAGGTGCAGTCGGTCACCGACGATCATGGACAGGAATTGGCGAGCTACGAGCTCGAGCCGCTGCTGATCACGGGTTTGAGCGACGCCAGCCGCACGAAGCGGCGCCTTGTGACTTACGATGAAATGCCGCCGAACCTTGTTCATGCCGTCGTCGCCATCGAGGACCGGCGCTTCTTCGATCATGGGGGCGTGGACTATATCCGGATTCTGGGCGCAATTGTGAACGATCTCAAGCCGGGCCACCATTACGTGGAGGGCGGATCGACGCTGACGATGCAGCTGGCGCGCGGCTTTTTCCTGACGCCTGAGCGGCGCATTAAGCGCAAGTTGAAAGAGATCATCATCACGTTTCAGCTCGAGCATCGCTTTACGAAGAAACAGATCTTCGAGATGTACGCGAACCAGATCAATCTGGGACAGCGCGGCAGTTTTTCGATCAATGGATTCGGCGAAGCAGCACAGGCCTATTTTGGCAAGGATGTGCGGCAGCTCGATCTGGCCGAGTGCGCGATGCTGGCAGGCATCATCCAGAGCCCGAACCGGCTGAGCCCATTCCGGCATCCTGAGCGGGCAACAGAACGGCGCAACCTGGTGCTGGATTCGATGGTGGAGACGGGCGCCATTACGCAGGAGCAAGCGGAGACTGCGAAACAAGAGCCGCTGCATCTGGTGCCGGGCAGCGCAGACGCCAGTGAAGCGCCCTACTTTGTCGACCTGGTGCGCGATCAGCTGGTGCAGAGGCTCGGCGACCGAGACTTCAACGGCGAGGGCTTGCGCATCTATACCTCGCTCGATCCCGATCTGCAGCAGCTTGCGACTGCTGCAGTGGATTCGACAGTGCCGCTGATCGACGCGAAGGTTGACAGACTCCACGCGCGCGCCAAGAAGCTGGGACTGCCGTATGACAATATCTATCCGCAAGTCGCGCTGGTGGCGCTGAACCCGCACACCGGGCAGGTTTTGGCTCTGGTAGGGGGACGCAACTACGGAACGAGCCAGGTCAACCACGCCGTTGCTCATCGGCCGACGGGGTCGATCTTCAAGCCGCTCGTCTATGCGGCAGCCTTTGCTACAGCCGCCGAGGGCACGATGCTGCCGGGCCAGGACAAGCTGTTTTCGCCGGTCACGATGCTGAACGATCAGCAGACCACCTACGGCGAGGGCACGGACTATGAATATACACCGCGCAATTACGAAGGAAAGTACTACGGCGAGATGACGGCGCGCTATGCGCTGATGCGGTCGGACAACAATGCGACCATCAGCCTGGCGAGCATGGTGGGGTTCGACCGCGTGGCTCAGCTGGCGCGCGATGCCGGTGTGAAGAGCGCTCGTCCGACGCCGTCGATGGCGATCGGATCCTATGATGCGACGCCTCTGGATATGGCGGGCGTGTACACAATCTTCGCCAACGGCGGCCTGCACATCGATCCTTGGATGCTGGCCAGCATACGCACTCCGGCCGGCGACGTGATTCAGGATTTCACGCCGACGACAAAGCAGATTCTCGATCCGCGCGTAGCGTTCCTCACGACAGGCATGATGGAGGATGTGCTGCGCTTTGACGGAACCGGCGCCGGGGTACGTAACATGGGCTTCGTTTCGCCTGCAGCCGGCAAGACAGGTACGGATCACGATGCGTGGTTCGCGGGCTTTACGACCAACTTGCTCTGTATCGTCTGGGTCGGCAATGACGACTACACGGACATCAAACTCGAAGGCTCTCAGGCCGCGGCTCCGGTGTGGGCGGATTTTATGAAGAAGGCGGTGCAGCTGCCGCAGTACTCCGACACGCGCGAGTTTACTGAACCCGATGGCGTCGAAGTGGTGAGCCTGGACAAGGCGACCAACCTGCTCAGCGATGCCGCGTGCCCTGACTCCTATGACGCAACGTTCCTCGATGGCACAGCTCCGACCGATCCATGCGATCATCCGCCAGACCATCGCAACATCCTGCAAAAAATCTTCGGAATCGGAAAGCCGGGCAACTAAGGCTTGGCGTTTCGAGCCTCACTAATGACAGCGGAGAGCCATGCCCCAACGAAGAGAGTTCCTGAAGTCGGCGTGCGGCGCGGTAATCGCGGCCCTTTGGTCGGCCGAGTCGGACCGACCTGCGCTGGCCGCTGAAGAGAAGAGATCGGGCGGATTTTTGCCTGTGTGGGAGACAGGTGTACTCGAGATCCATCACATCGATACGGGCCGCGGTAACTCGACGCTTGTCTTGGGGCCGGACGGCACTTCCCTGCTGATCGATGCCGGCGAAGCACATTCGGCTGAGCGCACCATGTCTCCTGCGAGGCCCAATGCCAGCCGGAGAGCAGGCGAATGGATTGCCCGTTATGTGCAAAGACAATTGAATCGCATCGGCAGCGATGCACTTGACCTGATGCTGCTGACACATCTGCATGGGGATCACGTAGGCGAAGTGACAGCGTCGAGTCCGCAATCGAAGCGCGGCAACTACCGGCTGACGGGCACGGCCGATGTGGCTGAGACAGTGCCGATCAAAGAGGTGATCGATCGCGGATGGCCCGATTACAGCTATCCGACGCAGCCTAAAGACGCGACTGCGCTGAACTATATCGCGCTCGTGCAGGAGATGGCGCGACGTGGGACAAAAGTGAGTCAGGCGCGCGTTGGTTCGACGAGCCAGCTGGCTCTGCGCCAAAAGGCGAGCAAGTATCCGAGTTTTCATGCGCGCGTTCTGTCGGCGAACGGCAAGGTGTGGCCTGGCGAGGGAGAGAATGCGACGGCCCGCTTCCCTCCTGTCGAAGGCCTTTCGGCTGCGGCGATGCCCACCGAGAACATGTGCTGCGTTGCCCTCCGGCTTCAGTACAGCGGATTTCGTTACTACACCGGCGGCGATTTGACCTCCGACACGGATTACGGGCGGTTCCCATGGCACGACATCGAAACACCGGTAGCTGAAGCGGCTGGACCGGTCTCTGTGGCTGTCGCCAATCACCACGGGTACTTCGATGCGTGCGGGCCGTCGGCGGTTCGAGCCTTGCGTCCGCGCGTGTGGATTCTGCCCACATGGCACGTGTCTCATCCGGCGATGAGTGTGCTGGCTAACCTATTCAGCGAGGAACTTTACTCCGGCGAGCGATCGGTCTTTGCGACCGGGATGACGCCGGAGGCGTTGCTGACTAACGAGCGGTTCTCACGGCTTCTGAAGTCGAACGAGGGGCACGTTGTGGTGCGCGTGCCGCGCGAGGGACGCGAATTCACGGTATTTGTGGTGGATTCGAAGGACGAGCGCGGAAGCGTGACGGCAACATTCGGGCCGTTCGCGATCTGAATTGAATCAGCCGTCGATTTCGGTGCCGTCGGGCATGGGCTGGCACTGCGGACACCAGAAAGTGACGCGTGCGTCCGGGCCCTGGATGCGGCGGCGAATGCGCTCACCGCAGCGACGGCAGGGATCATTTGTGCGGCCATAGACCCAGAGGCTCGCGGTGGGGTCGGAGGTGTGCGCCGTGCGGCGATGCTGGCCTCGATAGGTCACGATGGTGTCGCCGGAGTCTTCAAGCACATTGGCGGCAATCAGGCGCTGTGAAGTTTGGACGAGGGCGTCGATTTCGTCGGCACCTAGATCCGCAACTTTGCAGAACGGATTGACGCCGGTCACGAAGCAAACTTCGGACTTGAAGACGTTGCCTACGCCGGCAAGTACTTCCTGATGGAGTAGCACATCGGCAATCTCTTCATGGGCACAAAAGAGCAGACGCTGCTTTACGCCCTCGGCGTCGAAGCAGGGATTTAGTACGTCTGAGGTCGGGCTGGGAATGCGGCGGTCGCGAGCGAGCGAACTGGCGGTGTGCATCTGCGCTACAGGTACGCGAAAACCGACGGCCTGGCAGACGCTGTTCTCGAGCACAATGCGCATGTTGCGGCCGGGCTGATGCCAAGTCTCGCCGGGGCGGTAGATGTGCCAGCTGCCGGACATCAACATATGTGTAACAAGGATGCCGCCGCCGGAAAAGTAGATCAGCACCCACTTGCCGCGTGACTCCACACGATCGACGGTCTGCCCGGTGAGCGGCGTGTCGTCGTGGAAGCGCGTGAGCAGCGGGTAGTTCGACCGAAAGCCAGTGATGGGCTTGTCGACAAGTACGCGGGTGAGAGCGCGGGCGGTGCGGAAGATGGTGTCGCCTTCAGGCATTTTCTATTGGACCTCACCGCTATGCGATTCGTGCTGAGTCACGGGCAGCAGGATGCGGCGCAGATGCATCCCTAGAGGGCCGGAGTAGAAGCCTGCGTCCATGAGGAAACGAGCCATGAAATGGGCTGTGACGGGCTGGCCGTTGATGGTGGTGATGAGGACGCCCTGATGCCGGTGAACGTGCATGCGCTCCTGCCCGCGATCACAGAGGAAGTGCGCGAGACCGGCGGCGATCTGCGAGCGCTCGGGTTCGTCGGTGGGCAGAAAGACAAGCAGGTTGGGGTTGCCGCGGCGTTGCCAAGCAACGAGCTGGCCATTGCGCAGGATAACTTCAGCGTAGGCCGCACGGGTGAGAATGCGCGGCGCGGTCTCTCGCCCCACAGACGAGGACCTGTCTGGGGGGACCCTGATCGAATCGTCGTCGGTGACGGGCAGGTCGGGCCAGCGCAGCACTGAGCCATAGGGATTGGCCGGATCGGCAGCGGCAAGCTGGACAAATTCGGGCTTCTCGGCAGGCGGCTCTGTGCGGAGCTGACGCAACAGATCGATGGCAGCGGGCAGGGCAAACTGTGTCGCACCGAGTCCGGCGACAAAATAGCCACGGCGAATGCGGCCGGACTCTTCGAGAGCCTTGAGGACATCGTAGACTGCACTGAATCCGCCGGGGATGTTTTCGGCAGCGACGGCCTCACGTGTGAGGACCCCGTAACGGGCGAGGAGCTGGAGCGCGAGGGCGTGAGAGGACTCCGTCGCCGTCGGAGTTCCTTCGCTGCCCTTCTGCATGCGGATCGGGAGCAGTGCCCAGCGGCCCTGTGCGTTGGGCGGGGTGGTGCGACGCGAGCGGAACACCATGCCAGTCTGCAGCCGACGCGGGGCGCGAGCGCTGTCGGGACGCGCGATGTAGGCACGCAATGCGTGGAGCGAATCGTTGGTGACGAGGCCGCGCCAGACGAGGCTCCAGAGCGCATCGATCGTTTCACCGGGATAGCCGGCGCCGATGGCCTGATGCAGCGGATCGAAGAAACTGGCGCCGGTCGATTCGAGGACGGCCAGGAGTTTCTCTTCACGCTCGGTGCGTGGCTCACTTTGCGGCCGCTGTTGAGCTAGCAGAGGAAGCTTGTCGGCGAGGAAGAGCGCGATCCGGCCGTCGCGTTCGCCGATGGGCTCGACGCCTTCCCAGGCGACCTCGCCGGCAGCAACGAGGGTGTCGAGGCCTGCGGGGTCGTAGCCGGCAATCCGGGCAGGCAGGACCGCGGCCTCGAGCAGCGACGCAGGGATCGGCGTGCCTTGCAGACTTTCGATCGCGTCGAGAAGGGCATCGAGATGATTGTGGCCCGAGCGGCGCGGAGCAAGAATCCCCTGCCAGTGGGTGAGGAAACGGGCAAGCGTGTGTTGCTCCACCGGCTCGACTTCGCGGCGGAGTTTGGCGAGCGACTTGCGGCGAATCTGGCGCAGGATCTCGGCATCGCACCACTCGCGATGAAGGCCAGTGGGGCGAAATCCGCCTTCGAGCACACGACCTTCTGCGGCGAGCGTGCGGAGAGTGTTTTCGACAACTGCGGAATCGAGGGCAAAACGGTTCGCCGCTTCGCTGAGGGTGAACGGACCGTGCGTGCGTGCATAACGGCGGACCAGTTCAAGGACTGGATGTGCGATCGGCTCGAGCAGGGCGACGGGCAGACCGGGCGGCAAAGGAATGCCGAGCGCATCGCGATAGCGGGCCGCGTCTTCGGCTGCGATGAAGCGGCGCTCACCAGAAATGCGCAGTTCGAGGAGGCGGCGGGCACGGACAAGGCGTGGGATGGTTTCCAGCACCGATGGGTCGGTGACGCGGCGGGCCAGTTCTTGCTGCGAGAGATCTCCAAGACGAAGGCAAAGGTCGTGGACGCCATCGGCGTTGCGCGCACGGTAGCTTTCGGTGAGGCACTGCGCGGTCTCTTCGACTTCGGCGATGGCATCGAGATCAAGCAGCTCGCGCAGATCGGCTTCGCCGAGGAGTTCGCGCAACTGGTCCTGGTCGATGGTGAGTGCTTGCGCGCGGCGCTCAGCCAGCGGCGCGTCGCCGTCATAGAGAAAGTTGGCGACATAGCTGAAGAGCAGCGATGAGGCGAACGGGGACGGCTTGCGGGTTTCGACGATATGGACCCGCAACTGGCGCTGTTCGATGGCGCGCAGGGTTTCGAGAAGCGCAGGCATGTCGAAGAAGTCGCGGAGGCACTCGCGGTAGGCCTCGAGCAACAGGGGAAACGATGGATAGCGCGAGGCGACGCCGAGCAGATCGTAAGAGCGCTTCCGGAGCTGCCAGAGCGGCGACCGCTGGTCGGCGCGGCGACGGGGCAAAAGGAGCGCGCGACCGGCTGCTTCTCGAAAACGTCCCGCAAAGAGAGCCGTCGATCCGAGCTGGCGAAGAACAAGGCGCATGGCTTCGGCCGACTCGATGAGGAACCAGTCAGGATCGGGTGGCTCGTCGGTGTCGGGGAAGCGGAGAACGAAGCCGTCATCGCCCCAGAGGGTTTCGACTTCAGGCCCGCCTGAGGCACGAATGCGCGCGCTGACGGCCATGGCCCACGGAATATGGATCCGACTGCCGAAGGGCGTGAGAACGCAGACACGCCAGTCGCCAAGCTCGTCGCGGACACGCTCGATGACAATCGTCCGATCATCTGGGACCTGGCCGGTCGCGGATTCCTGATCGGCGAGGAACTGGAGCAGATTCTCGGCCGCATTGGGGTCGAGATCGTGTTCGGTAACCAGGCGTGTCAGCGCAGCGGGTTTGGGCAGGCCGCGTAGCTCGCGGACCAGAGCTCCGATGCGGCGGCCAAACTCGAGCGGGCGGCCGGGGCCGTCGCCCTTCCAGAACGGCATCTTGCCCGGCTCGCCGGGGGCAGGAACAACGAGTACGCGGTCGTGAGTGATGTCCTCAATACGCCAGGTGGAGGCGCCGAGGATGAAGGTTTCGTTGGGGTGCGACTCGAAGACCATCTCTTCATCGAGTTCGCCGACACGGATGGACTTTCCTTCGGTGTGGGCGAGGAAGACGCCATAGAGACCACGGTCGGGGATGGTGCCGGCGTTCAGGATGGCAAGGCGGGCGGCGCCGTCGCGGGCAGTAACGACGTTGCGGATGCGATCCCAGTTCAGGCGAGGACGGAGCTCGGCAAATTCGTCGGAGGGGTAGCGGCCGCTGAGCAGGTCGAGAACACCCTCAAAGCTGGACCGTGTGAGGCCGCCGAAGGGCGTAGCGCGGCGCACAAGGTCGTAGAGGAAATCGACCGGCACTTCGGGCTTCGGATCGGGAGGCAGGACGGTGCCGGGCTGGATCCGGCGGGGCTTCTTCTTCGGCGGCGTCCTGACGACGCTCGGCGGGTGAGCGCAGATGGCGACGAGCTGTTGGCAAAGTACGTCGAGCGGGTTGCGCGGGTAGCGCGTGGACTCGATGTGGCCGTCGTGCATGGCGCGGGTGACGGCAGCGCAGGCGACCAGGTCGGCGCGGTATTTCGGAAAGAGGACACCTTCACTTATGGCGTCGACGGAGTGCCCGGCGCGACCGATGCGCTGCATGCCGCTGGCGACCGAGGGTGGGGCCTCGATCTGAATGACCATGTCGACGGCCCCCATGTCGATGCCGAGCTCGAGGGTGGAGGTGGCACACAGCGCCTTGATCTGACCCGCTTTGAGCTGCTCCTCGATGACCGAGCGCTGGGCGGCGGCGAGCGAGCCGTGGTGGGCGCGGCAGATCGGTGCACCGGCCAAATCGTTCAGTGCGCCTGCCAACCGCTCGGCCACCTGGCGCGAGTTGACGAAGAGGATTGTGGAATTCCGGTCCCGAATCAGCTCGAGCAAACGGGGGTGAATTGCATTCCAGATTGAGACGCGCCGCGGCATCTGCGATGCCGGGCCGCTGGGCAGTTCCTCCATGGCGTTCAGGTTCGCCATATCTTCAACAGGAATTTCAATTCGTAGCTTTAACTGCTTGAGATAACTCGTATTTACTACCGTAACAGGACGATAACGCCTGAGCGTCGGGTCGGCTAGATCGAGACCTGCTGCGGAGGGACCAAAGAGCTCGTCTACCACTTGAGCTTTTGCATTTGAAGTTACTGAATTTCGGTCTTCTGACGTAACTGTGAACTCTGGTGCGACCGACTTATCCACAGAGATTTCCACACCCCCGAGAAAGCGTGCCACTTCTTCGAGCGGCCGCTGGGTGGCAGAGAGACCGATGCGCTGAATTCGGCTTTTGGTCAGCGCTTCGAGGCGCTCCAGTGACAACGTTAGGTGGGCGCCGCGTTTGGTGGGAACCAGGGCGTGGATCTCATCGATAATGACGGTCTCGACGCCACGGAGGGCTTCGGCTGCCTGCGAAGTAAGGATCAAATAGAGCGACTCGGGTGTGGTGATGAGGATGTCGGAGGGCTGCCGGCGGAAGCGCGCCCGCTCCTGCTGCGGAGTGTCGCCAGTGCGCACGCTAATCAGTGGCTCGTGGAACGGGACGCCTCGGCGTCGGGCTATGTTGGCCATCCCGGCCAAAGGTGAACGCAGGTTGCGTTCGACGTCGACCGCTAGCGCCTTGAGTGGGGAGACATAAACGACCCGTGTTCCTTTTTGCCGTTCCTCCGACAAAGACTTGTCCGTAAGGACCCCGCCCTTTTTTACGTACTCCGGACGTGGATGGAGCATCAGATGGTCGAGGCACCAAAGGAAAGCAGTGAGGGTTTTGCCTGTGCCTGTCGGGGCAAGGATCAGGGCGCTCTCCCCGCGAGCGATGACAGGCCAGCCCAGGCGCTGCGGAGCAGTGGGCGCATCGAACACAGCGCGGAACCACTCAACCGTGACGGGGTGGAAGTCGGCGAGGGGGTCGGTGCTGGGGTCCTGGGCGGATGCAGGGGAGTCGCTGGACGGCATGGCTCAATAGAGAATAGCGCGTCGGCTGGCGAAGAGGAAGCGAAAGGAAAAGTCCGGGACGGAGATCAGAGGCCGGACCGGGTCGCGGCTGTCCACGTGTCACGGTAGGAAACCATTCACGCTAGTAGGATGCCGGAGAAAAGTATGCGCCCCCACCTGGCCACATTGCTCGACGACTTTCGGCGGAACGAACGCGACATTGCTGTCGTCCGCATCCAGGGAGTCCGTCGGCGTGTCGCGACCTACGGCGACATTGCGCGCCAAGCGGGGCGGTTTGCGGCGCTGCTGGAGGAGCGAGGCATCGGGCCGGGAGACCGCGTGGTGCTGTGGGCGGAGAACAGCGCCGAGTGGGTTGCGGCGTTCTACGGAATGATGCTGCGCGGAGTGCTGGCTGTTCCGCTCGATGCCAACGGAAGCGCGGAGTTCGCTCTACGGGTCGCGACGGAGGTGAAGCCGAAGCTCGCGGTGGGAGATGAACGGCTGGTCCGAGAACTGTGCCGGTGGCCGAAGCTGAGGTTTGAGGAGTGGGCCGATTCCCTGCCCTCGCGTGAATCCGGAGCCGTTGAAGGATTGAACCTCGACACGCCGCTGCAGATTCTTTTCACGTCGGGTACGACTGGCGAGCCGAAAGGCATCGTACACACACACGGCAATGTGCTGGCCAGTGTGGACCCAATCGAGCGCGGCGCGCAGCCCTATATGCGCTACGAGCGGATCTTTCATCCGTTGCGTATTCTGCACACGCTGCCGCTGAGCCACGTCTTCGGGCAGACGATGGGGTTGTGGGTGCCTGCGATCTTTGGAGCAGAAGTGCACTTCGAGACACGACTGGTTGCACCGCGTCTCATCGAAACAATCCAGCGCGAAAGGATCAGCGTGCTGGCCGCCGTGCCGCGTGTGATGGCGCTGCTAAAGGCGCATCTCGAAGCGACTATCCCTGGACTGGCAGAACGGGTAGCCAGTGCGACGGTCATGAGACCGTGGACGCGCTGGTGGGTGTTTCGCGATGTGCATCGGGCGCTGGGCCTGAAGTTCTGGGCATTGGTCTCGGGCGGTGGCGCACTGCCGGGTCCGCTAGAGCAGTTCTGGAATCGGCTGGGACTTGTTGTTGTGCAGGGTTACGGCATGACGGAGACGACGGCGCTAATCACGCTGAATCACCCTTTTCATGTGGCTCGAGGAACCATCGGCAAGCCGCTGCCGGGACGCGAAGTGAAGATCGGTCCGGATGGCGAGGTGCTGGTGCGCGGGCCCATGATCTCGAATGCAACGTGGACTGGAGGTGCGATGCGCGTTCGGGAGGAAGAGTGGCTGGCAACAGGCGATATCGCCGAGGCTCAGGCTTCCGGCGAGCTCCGGTTTCTGGGACGCAAGAGTGAGACGATCGTGACCGCGGCAGGGGTAAACATTCACCCCGAGGACCTGGAGGCCGCGATCGAACAGGAGCCCGGTGTGTTGGGATGCGCTGTGGTGCCGGTGGAGACGGCGATCGGTCCGGAACCCTTTGCCGTTCTGGCGATGCGCGGCTCAAAGGGAACGGCGGCGAGGGCAATTGAACACGCGAATATGCGACTGGCTGAGTTTCAGCGGGTTCTGCGATGGGCGGTCTGGCCCGAGCCGGATCTGCCCCGCACATCAACGGGAAAAGTGCGGCGCAAGACCGTAGCTGCCTGGGCGGTGCAGGAAGGCCACGTCGGAAACGGAACGGCAGCAACCGTGCCCAACGCAAAGGGCGACTGGCTCCTCCAGTTAGTCTCCGGGCTTGCCGGCGAGATTCCCGCCGGTGGAGACGAACTGCGCCTGAGCGAAGACTTCCACCTCGACAGTCTCGGTCGCGTGCAGCTTGCCGCAGCGATAGAGGAGCGCTTCGGTGTGGGGTCTGGGAACGCGCTGGACGAGATCCGGACTCTTGGCGAGTTGCGCGCGTGGGTTGGGGGATCAACGAACGGACATCGGCGATTAACGGGCAAGAATCAAATAGACGGGAATCAGAGAGACAGGGATCAAGGACCAGGGACCAGGAAACAAGATGAACGGGGTCACCTACCCGAAACCGAGGATCAGCGAGGGATGGCTGCGAAGGAACAGCAAACAGACGCGCCGCCGGTGATGTCGCCCCAACCAGTCGTTCCCGAAGCACTCAACTACATCTATCCGCACTGGCCGTGGTGGAAGCCGATCGGATGGATCCGTGCTGCATTCTTGGATCTAGTTGCACAGCCGATGATCTGGTTCCTCGGCCGGCCGCGCGTGGTCCGTCAAGGCGCCCTCGATGTCAAAGAGCCCATGCTGGTGATCGGAAACCATGTCACGGCATTCGACGGACCCCTGATCGAGTACGCGCTGCCTGGGGCGATCCGGCGTCGCATGGCCATCGCCATGGCGGGAGAGATGCTCGATGATTACCGGCATTTCCGCAATCCCAATCGAGGACCGCGCTATCACCGCTTCATGCTCTTCGGCCCCGCAGCTTATCTTCTTGTGACAGCGCTCTACAACGTGTTTCCCCTGCCGCGCCGTCGCGACTTTCAGCGCAGCTTTGCGCACGCGGGTGAAGCGCTTGATCGTGGAATACATGTGATGGTGTTTCCCGAGGGCACTCGTTCGGCAGCGGGCGCGTTGGCGGGCTTTCGTCCCGGGATCGGTCTGCTGGTGAAGCAGGCTCAGACGGCAGTGCTTCCAGTGGCGATTCGTGGACTGGGAGAACTGAAATCCCGAGGGCGCGGGTGGTTTCGTTCCGGAAGGATCGAGGTGCATGTCGGGCAGCCAATAACCTTTGGCGCAGAGCAAACTGAGGCTGAGATCACGGCTCTCCTCCACACAGAAGTGGAGCGGCTGCTGGGCGAGGCCGAGCCCCGGGGAATCTCAGATTCGGATGGCTAGAAGGACGCGAACTAGCGCAGCGTCCTGTCGGACACCGGCAGTTCTCGCTCGCCCACCGAGCGCGTCGTTGAGGAGCCAGGTACTCCGTAGAACTCCTGCGCCGCACCACGATGGCCGCTGCAACGGGCAAAGAGCTGCAGCCCGAGGCTCGTGGGAGCGATCTCCGTCCCGTCGACTGGCGTAAAAGCCCGGGTATGCGAGTTTGTGTTAAGCAATCCCAGGTCGGAGAGGTATTCCAGATCGCGCTGAATGCGAATCAGGTCGCGGGAACCGGTGATCTCGCTCATCTGCTTCGCGCTGAGGGTGATGGGGCGCGACGAGATCCGTTCGAGACCCGCCATGAACTTGGTTGCTTTCGTGCAGGCCACGCCGAGAATGCGGACGTGCGACGAGGTGAGCTGGCACAGCAGATTCACAAAGGACAGATTCGACTCGTCGCGACCGCCGAGCGAACAGGAGGTTGTAAGGAGGCCGGCCCAGAGATGCTGGGTGGATTCGGCATCTGCCCATGACCCGTCTTCGAGGATGCGCAGGACGATAGACGCTGGCGCCCTCAGGCGATCGACATTTGCGGAAAAAGAGAGCATCCGCTCGGCGTTGAGCAGGATTTCCAGTGCGCTGGCCACGCGAAAATTGCTCAGCCCCTCGCGCAACAGACGTCCGGCCTCGTCGCTCGCGGCAGGGGAGATGCGTTGAAGGAACGCAAGGGCGCTCGCGAGACGGAATTCGTGCAAAATGTCTTCCGGTTCGGTCTGTTCGGCGGCGCTCTTGAGCGGGCTCTCCCAGAGGCGGAGGTCCACGCCGGTCGGCAGGACAAAAGACATGCCGATGCCGTCGTCTCCCCAGCGAACGGCTCGAGCCTGCACGGCTATGCGGCGATCGAAGCTTCCTTCCAGAGGTCCTCTCCGCTGCAAGGTCATCGAGACGAGGTCCCCGGGCGCCCAACGTTCACGGGTCAGCAGATAGACGCCTGTCGAACTGATATCGCGAACGCTGGCCGGTTTGGGGAGCGTGCCAATCCAGAGATAGGCGGCCAGCTCCGGCGAGCTTCGCCGCTCGCCCCGGCGACGGTCCGCGGGGGAATGCTTGAGAGAAGCACTTGCAGAATTCATGGCAACTCCGGTCTCATTGATGCGAGAGGATCAGGCCTGCACTGCGTCCCGCGGATTTTGACCGCACGACCGGGGAAGTGGTGGCGGGGTCAAAAGCCAGCCTTTTCATTGAAGGATTCTACTCCCGTGAATCCCACTTTTGTATGAGAAAAGCTTCCCCAATCGTGGTAGATGCCCGTTACCTTGGGCATCTTTTGATACGGTCAAACGGTAGAGCGCGGCCGGAAGTAACAGGTACCTCCCGCGAGAACGGCATTCCATATGCTTGGATCGGTGGGCTGCTCCGCCGAACCGAGGAACAGGACTCCGTCCGGGGCGAGCAGGCAATGGATCCCAGACAGCAAGGCGCGACGCGTCTCCTGCGAAAAGTAAAGCATGACATTGCGCAGGAAGATGACGCGGGAAGGATCGAGCACATTCTGCGAAATCCGGAAGACAAGCTCGCGCAGACGCTCGGCCAAAAGGCGCGTGAATAGCTCGGGCATGACCAACACCGAAGGCGGCGCAGACACCGATGGGTTGCGCAACATGGCGGCACGTCCGGCTTCAACGGGAGCCGCGGAAGAACGGGAGAACGGGAGCCGCCGATTCGGGGGACGTAAGCGCGGTCATCTTGGGAAGAAGCTCGCGCGCTAGAGTCTGCATCGCCTCAACTGGGCCGGCTTGCCCCTTCGGCTTCGCCACATGGTCCGAGGCCCCGCCGGCGAGTGCTTCGATTGTGACGCGACCGCCGCGCTGGGTCAGGGCGCTGCACATGATGACCGGCATCCTATGGCCTCGGCTACGCAGCTTGCGCAGGGTCGCCAGCCCGTCCATGACCGGCATTTGCACATCGAGCAAGACGAGATCGGGACGGAGTTCCTCGGTGAGCCTTAGCGCGGACTCTCCGTCGTCAGCCGTTCCGGCAACCTCGAATCCGCGCGCGGCGGGAAGAACGGAACGCAACAAGCTCCGCATGACCGCCGAATCGTCCACGATGAGAATGCGCTTAGGGCCCGACGGCATAAAAATCAGTTCTCCCCGAGGCCAAGCATGGCCAGCTTTTCCGCCATGGCCTCTCCATCGAACGGCTTCATAAGGTATTCGTCGGCCCCGGCGTCGAGCGCGCGCACAATGAAGTCGTTCTCCGCCTCGGTGGTGACCATCATGACCTTGATGCCACTGAAGCCCTCGGCACGCAGGTGGCGCAGCATGTCGAGGCCGTCCATGACAGGCATGTTCCAATCAATCGATCCGGGATCAAGAATGAGCGCCAGATCGCCATTGCCCAGGACGGTCGCGCCCGAGTAGAGACCGATGCCTTTGAGCGCCGAAGAAAGGGGTTTGACGACAATTTCCTCCGGGTCGGCCAAACCATCGACCACCAGACCGAAGGGGCTGAACTTGAATTGAGGCGGCGGGTCCCTAAGTATACAGGTGGCGCGGGGATCGATTAGCCTCAAGTTTCACGCGTGCCCACGGGCTCGCCGGACGACGATGACAGACTTTTCCCAAAAGGCGCTGGAAGCCTTACTGGAGCGGGCGCGTACCGTGGCGCAGAACTCCTACTCGCCATACTCCGGGTTCAAGGTTGGAGCAGCGCTGCAACTCTCGGACGGCGAGATCGTGACCGGCACGAATGTCGAGAACGTCAGCTATGGTGCGACGATCTGCGCGGAGCGAGCAGCGCTGGTGGAGGCTGTTTCCCGCTTCGGGCCGAAGATTCGCATACAGGCTGTCGCGGTCGCGAATCTGAACCAGGCGGCGAGCCCGCCCTGCGGCGCCTGCCGGCAGATGCTCGCCGAGTTCACCGAGTCGAACGCGCCGGTCGCGTTTCCTGCCTCCGATGGCGTGCGGGTGATGGCTTTTGCCGACCTGATGCCGCTGGCAACGGAGATGAAGCTGAAGTGAGCCCAGGCATGAGTGAAGCAGAGAAGCCCCTGTCAGGAAGCACGCCGTTGCACATGATCGACCTGATCCGCAGGAAGCGCGACGGCGGAGCCCTGCGTGCGCGGGAACTTGGCTTCATTGTTCGCGGTGCAGCGGATGAGTCCATTCCTATCGAGCAGTTGGCAGCGTGGCTCATGGCGGCGTGGTTGCGCGGTCTCTCCATGGAGGAGACGCGGGCTCTCGCCATGGCCATGCGCGACTCCGGTGAGAAGTTTGACCCGAGCCGACTGGGGAAGACCGCAGTCGACAAACACTCCACAGGCGGCGTCGGCGACAAGACAAGTTTTCTCGTGGCTCCGCTGGCTGCGGCCTGCGGGCTGGTTGTGCCCATGATCAGCGGCCGCGCCCTGGGTCATACCGGCGGCACACTGGACAAGTTGGAATCGATCCCTGGCTATCGGACGGCGCTATCGCTGGCAGAGTTCGAGTCGGTGATTGCGCGGTGCGGTGCTTCGATCGTAGGGCAGACTCCGAAGCTGGTTCCGGCGGACCGCGTGCTCTACGCCCTTCGCGACCGGACGGGCACAGTTGAGAGCCCCGGGCTGATCTGTGCGTCGATCCTTAGCAAGAAGTTGGCGGCCGGACTCAACGCGCTCGTGCTCGATGTGAAGACGGGGTCCGGCGCATTCTTAAAGAGCCACGAGGACGCCAACTACCTTGCGGCGCTCATGGTCACGACGGCCGAAGCTGCCGGAACGCATACGGCGGCGCTGATGACCGACATGGGACAGCCCTTGGGCCGCGCGGCCGGCAACTGGATCGAGATTGCAGAGTGTGTCGAGTTGCTGCGCGGCGAACGGGCAGCCGAGAGCGAGGACGTCCGCGAGCTCTCGCTGCAGCTGGCCGGATGGATGGTTCATCTGGGCGGAAAAGCTCCGACAGCCGAAATCGGCTACAAGCTGGCCGAAGCGGCACTGGTTGACGGAACGGCGCTTGCCCTCTTCCTCAAGATGGTCGCGGCGCAGCACGGCGATGTTTCTGCCTTCGACGATCTGAAGGGATTCCATAGACCCGGCGCCATGCAGGTCCTGGAAGCTTGGGAAAGCGGCTATATCGCGGAGATGGACACGATGATGCTGGGATGGGCCGTGCAGCGCACCGGCGCGGGGCGCGAGAAAGCCGGCGAGCCCGTCGATCCGCACGCGGGCATCGTGTTTCACGCCAGGCGCGGCGCGAAGATCGAGAAAGGTGAGCCGCTGATGACGCTTTATGCCACGCAGGCGGCGATGCTCGAAGAGCCAGCCGAACTGATTCGCAAAGCAGTGACGATTGCGGAGAGAGCACCGAAGCCGGTCGCTCTCGTCGACCGCGTCTTCACCACGGAATCCGCCGAAGCATTTCTCGCGGCAAGGACACGCCTCTGAAGCGCGAAGCTACCCTTCTTCCGACTATTCCTTGAATCGCAACTCTTTGATCACCGGCGGCGACTGGTCATAGTCGGTCGCGCGAATCCACCGCGGACGCACGACCAGATGCGTGATTCCAGTCCAGGTGAGCCGGTCGCGGCCGTCGGGCCAGGTGGTGAAATAGGCTTCACGATAACGGTCGATCGCAGCGCCAGCCGGCTCGAACGCAAGGCCATCGATTTGGACCGTCTGCTCCCCACCCCACCAAAGCGCAACGGAACAGGCGGGACGCGCGACAAGGTTGACGTACTTGCGTGTCGTCTTCAGGGTGTCGAAAACGATCTCAAGCTCGGGCGTGATGGCTATTCCGACCAGCGCCGACTGCGGCGTTCCGTCGCCAGCGAGCGAGGAGACCACGCCGTAGCGGGCGCGAGTCATGAAGGCGTAGAGGGCAGCTTTGTCCATGTTCGGTTCCGCAAGCGACGAGGCATTATAGCGCCGTCCTGGGAAGACAATGCTGTAAGGTAGGGGAAACACTTCGCTGCTGTTCCTGGAGAGACGATTGGCTCGATTCACAGGGGTGCTGGGCATTCTTGCCGTGTTGCTTGCGGCGTGGCTGGGCTCAACCGATCGGCGGCATATCCGCTGGCGCACAGTGGCGTGGGGCCTGAGCCTGCAACTGCTCTTCGCATTTTGTGTGCTGCGCTTCAGCTTTGGCCAGGCGGCCATGACCTGGGCCGGCAGCGTAGTGAACAGCATGCTGGCCTGCACGCAGGCGGGAACGAAGGTGCTGTTTGGTGCGTTGGGCACGCCCAACACTTCGCTTGGCTCGATCTTTGCGTTTCAGGTTCTCCCCACGATCATCTTCATCTCCGCATTCTTTGCGGTGCTCTACCACATTGGGCTGATGCAGATCATCATTCGCGGCCTGGCTTGGGTGATGCTCAAGACGATGCGCATCTCGGGCGCCGAAAGCATGAATGTGGCTGCATCGATCTTCATGGGGCAGACTGAGGCCCCCCTGACCATCCGGCCGTTTCTGGCCGGTGCCACGCGCAGCGAGCTGATGACCATCATGACCAGCGGCATGGCGCATGTGTCGGGCGGCATCATGGCGATGT
>CAZPEZ010000028.1:0-45624 GCA_964585715.1 uncultured Occallatibacter sp. | reverse complement strand
CACTAGTTCCCGGCTCTATCCAGCCCTGGCACTCACTACGGCAAGTACCGCCACATCGTACACGGCGATCCGGCCAGGGAAAATGTCGGATTGAGAGGATGCTGCAGTGCCGCGGATTCCACCAAATTCCGGCCGCGATGCCGATATATCGTCACTAATCTTGCGGCTCGCATCAGCGACCATATCCGGTTTTCTACTCGATGCTCCCTCGCTAGGCGCCTAGTCGTTCGATTTCCCCGGGCTTGGGCACGAACGAGGGCAGCCGATGGCCATACATATTGATGACAGGCGTCTTGTTCTCCTCGGCTGCCATCCATTCTCCGACGATCGCGGCGGACACCGCGCGGCCGAAGTAAAAACCCTGCACCGTCATGGGCTTCCCAGTGGACTCAAGAAAATGCAGTTGGCGCTCGGTTTCGACTCCCTCGACCACCACCGGAAAGCCCAGAGCTTCGGTCATGGCTAACATCTGGGGCAGAATCGAAGCAGTCACCGCTTCACTGCCGATCGCTTGTATGAAGATGCGGTCGATCTTGATCACATCGGCTGCCAATTCGTTGAGATAAGAAAGATTGGAAAAGCCGGTTCCGAAATCATCGATATGGATCTTGTGATTGAGCAGGTGCAGGCGCTCGATTGCCGCCCGCACGGTCGTCAGATCGGCCGTAGAGCGTTCCGTCAGCTCGAACGCTAGTTGACCGGGCCGAATCCCGGTTTCGCTTGTCTGCTTTTCGAGGTTGCAATAGAACGCGTCGCTGGTCAGATCGGAAGCCGCGACATTAACGCTCAAGGTGAAGTGAGGATACTTGCGCATGAGGTCGGCCAATTCATTCGTCGCGATGCTGAGAACTAGTTTCGTGAGTTCGCCGATGAATCCGTACTCCTCGGCGATACGAATAAACAGATCTGGAGGAACTGGACCTCGACCTGGCTGGATCCATCGCACAAGCGCCTCAACCCCCACGATCTTGCGCGATGGCAAGTCGATCAATGGCTGGTAGACGACGAAGAGCTCCTTCTTTCGGATCGCTCGCCGCAATTGCTGCACAAGGCCAGAGCGTCGGCAAAAGACGAAGCAGGAAGCCAGGCCGAAACTAAGCCCCACGAGTCCTCCCAGAACGCCGTACCCTTCAATTGCCTGCTCTTCACCAGCCCATACTTGCGAGATTGCTTCCGACGTGACGACGCAAGTCTTGTTTGCGTCCCGGAAAAGTACGTTGTACAACGTGGTGGCAGATCGCGCTTCCGGTTCTGTAAGCGCGCAGGATGCCGTCGCTCCGAGATCTTCGCCCGCGATCCTCTGCACTTTGCCGTTCGCTTGGTTAACGATCAGGACCGCGTAATGGAGCCGCGGACGAGCCCAATAGTCGAACGCACCGGGGCTGACCAGCACAGCCACGCCGTTCTTCTCCAGGACCGGACCGTTGATGGCTACATCGGAAAGCGACAAGTTTCGATAGAACTGCGCGCCGTTTGCCAAGACCATGTACTCCGATGGCATCGAGGTTGTTGTCGAAAATCGCCCCCCAATGGCGGAACAATACAAAGAACCATTCCGGGTACGGCCTATGTCTTTGATTTGAGGGGACCGAAAGACGGAAGACCGCATCGAGGCAATCTCCGCCGGGGAACAGAACTGCGCACTGGGAGCACCGTACATGTCCCAAACGGAACCAACCTCGGCCCCATATCGAAGCGCGTACGAACTCAATTCGTCTGCGTATTCGGTGAGCCTTGCCGAGGCGGAACGAAGCAGAACAGCGCGACCGAGCGCGAAGCCGCCGACCACCCCTGCTGCTGTGCTTAGGAGCGCAACTATAGCGACCGTGGCAGGCAGGAGCTGCTTTCGGTCAATCCATTCCAACTTCATGGCTCGTGAGACTTCATCTTCGTCCCATGTGCTCGAAAACTTGGATCATTGGAAAATACGCCCCTTCCGGCGATCCGCACTGCCCGACAAACCTTCTCGAATCGTAACCCGCGGTCCCTACCCCCATCTTGCGTGATTTCGTCGCCAGACGCAGGTTTCCCAGGCATGATCTATCGGACGACGGTACTGCTGGTTCCAACAAGAAAGCGCCGCAATAGCCGGCAATGGTAATCCGCTCGCACGGTGGCCATCAGTCATTTGCAGCCAAATCAGCGACATAGAACCCTTCTCGCTTCCCAAGTCAGGCCGGCGCGCCTGGAGACACGCCGGCCTTTCTTTTACGATCCGAGCTTGGTGATGTGGACCTCGAAGCCGGTCTTCGGCAGCAGCGAGGTCAGAGTGAAGACACGGTAGCCGTCGCCGGTGATCTCGGATCGCCGAAACACCTCGGCCTCTGTTTCGACCACCTCGCGTTCACCTGCAAGTTCGTCGATGAACTTTTCGGCTTCGCGCGGTTCGGGTACAGATGCGCCTTTGGCGGAAGTCATGGCCTCGGCGACGTAGCTGCGCATCAGTTTGGCCCAATACTTTGCCAGAAGATCGGTGCTGGCGAAGACATCGGCCCACATGATGCGGCCATCGATAGCAACCACGACCCCAACCGCTTTGCGCGCGCGCAGTTCGCGCAGAATGGATTGTTCGGTCTCTGTCCCGCCGTATTGCCCCATGGCTTTTGCGACCGGCGGACTGGCAAACACCTTGGCATAGGAGGTCGTTCCGTGGATGGCTGCCTGGGCTTCGGGTCCGCCGATGCTGTCGGCCATGCGCTCATTCGAGGCGCGCACATTGTCCCACACACGTTGCTGGTTGCGATCGGCCATGGCAGGCATGCGCACGCTGGGCTGTGCCATCTGCACGCCCATGGAGCCGAAGGTCGAGCTGGAAGCGACCCAGCGCCCGGGCTCCACGCAGAACACACCGAGGTCGATCGGGCCTGCATTGGCGGGAACGATGCGGTCGGAACCGACGACACGATCCTGTTTGCCACCGGTCACGATTTCGCCGGCGAGCAGCAAAAGGGGGCGCGATGCGTTGTTGTAGAGCACAAGCCGATTGACCTCGGCGCCGCTGCCTTGCCGTGTGGGGGCGGGCTGGCCAGGGCGAATCATGCCGCGTTCGTCGCCGGCCTCGGTTACCGTCACTTGTCCAGATCGGATGCCTTCGTCGAGGGTGAGGAACTGCGAGGTGTCGTGCGACGCATCGGCCGTGACGGGAAAGACGGCGAGGTTGCCGCGGACGATTGGCGCTTCGACGTGGTAGGTGCGATCCCCCTCGGGCCCCCCGGCCCAGCCCTGCGAAGCAAACAGCAGCCCGCAGAGCGCGGCGACAGCTCCTTTCCAATCCGCACCGTGGCCAATGTGGGGCCAGGTACTGCCTCGCCGCCGGGTTCCGGGTCCAAATGCATCTTCAAAAACCGTGTCCATTGCGCGTCCTCCTGTCGATGCTGCCTTGGCAGCTCACTGGTAGAACGGGGCTGTCGTCGAATCTTGCAGGGAATTTGCTATCCTCGGGAACACGCCGTGGGGGAACACGCCATGCCCGCCGAAGGAAGTGCTTTGGAAGATCGCCTGCGGCAAGCCATTCGCCTACGCTATCGAGAATCGCGGGCGGCGTATTACGGCATCTCCGAAGAGGCGTTCGAGGAGCATATCGCAGCAGTTGTGATGCGCTATGGCGCGGAGTGCAGCGCGGCCGAAAGGCTGGAGCTGGTTGCGTCCTTGCATGTCGAAGACCTGCTACTCGCGCGGTCCTGTTCTGACGGGAACAACGCCGCCTGGCAGGAGTTTATGGAGCGCTTCCGGAATCCGCTGCACACCATGGCCAAACAGATCACGCGGGATAACGCAGCGGGTCTGGAGCTTGCAGACGGACTGTATGCGGAGCTGTACGGCTTGCCGAACCGCGAAGGCCAACGCGTTTCGAAGCTCCGCTATTACATGGGCCGGGGATCACTGCAGGGCTGGCTGCGCACGGTGTTGGCCCGAGAATATGTGGACCGCTGCCGTTCACTGGCGAAGGATGTAAGCCTGGAGGAGCAAGTGGAGGCCGGTATCGGGTTTGCGGCAAGAAACGAGACCGAACCCTCCGCCGGAGATGCGCGCATGGCCGCCTGCGTGGAACAGATGCTGGATGCGTTGAGCAGCGAGGAACGATTCCTGCTTGCATCCTATTACTTAGATCAGCGCACGCTGGCAGAGGTCGGACGGCAACTCGGCGTGCATGAGTCGACGATTAGCCGCAAGCTCGACCGACTCACGGATTCGTTGCGCAAGAGAATCCGGTATCAATTACAGGAGAACGGCCTGAATGTGCGGCAATGTGAGTCGCTGCTGGCCGAGCTCGATGTAAGGGACTTGAATGTAGATGTGGAAGGAAGACTGAGGCAAGAACGACGGGCTGAAACGTTCTAAGGAATAAATGAGCATGAAACCGCGGGATTCCAATTCGCTGCTCAGGGCACTGGCAGAGGGTGCGCCGGGAGATCATCCTGACGCCGACCTGCTGACGGGGTTCGCGGAAGGATCGCTGCTTGCGCGCGAGCGAGAGGCAGTGATGGCACATCTGGCGGGCTGCGCTGAATGCCGCGAAGTGCTGAGCCTGTCTGCGGTCGAGCTCGAGCAGACGCACGAGTTTGAGTTGGTTGCTGCGGCGCCAAGCATGGCGGCTCCGGCGATGATGCCGGCGGCGGCTTCAGCACCGGCTCCGATCAAACGCAAGGGGCCACGAGTTTTGCGCGTCTGGCTGCCGTGGGCCGCTGTGGCTGCGAGCATTGCGGTTGTTTCGGTTGTGGCTCTGCGCTTTGCCTACAACAAGCCGGAGCAGATTGCGTTGGCGCCGCAGGCACCGAAGACCGTTGCGGTGAATGCGCCGCCAGTCACTTCAGAGCCCGCTCCTCCGACGGCTTCTGTCTCGGAGCGGCGGGAGACGCAGCGCGAAGCGGAGAAGAAAACGAGGACCGCGCCGGCGCTGGCCCTGGAGCAGGTCGCACCACAGTTTGCGGTATCGCGAAAAGCGGCGATTGCGGCGCGGCAATCATCCGCGCCACAAACATCCGCTCTCGAGCAGACGACCACTCAAAACCTCATCGTCAGCGCCGATTCGATCCGTGCGCAGAACGCTCCCCAGACACAGGAGAAAGGCGCTCCGGAAGAGTCGGCGCAGATGGCCTTGCACGGGCAGGCATCGCAGCCCGCACCCTTCGCCCCACCCGCTGCGACCGGAGGGCCGCGAGGTCTTGCACCCGCGCTCGCCGGCTCGTTCGCGAAGAGTGCGAATGCGGGACTGGTGACGCGCCCTCACTGGCGCATCAACGACGATGGACATCTGGAGCGTGCCTTCGGCGATGGGGCATGGCAGGCCGTGGCCATCGGCGACCACGCGAGGCTGCACGTTGTGTCGACAATTGGTAGCGCGGTGTGGGCCGGTGGCGAAAACGACGCGCTCTATCGTTCGCCGGACGAAGGTGCGACGTGGCAGACGGTCCAATTGCCGCCGAAGAACGGCGCAGGGCAGATACTCATACACATCCGATTTGACGATGCCTCGACGGGAACGATCGAAGCCAGCGGTGGCACGACATGGTCGACGACCGACGGCGGCGCGACATGGAAGTGATTCGTCGGAGCCGCACCATACTTGATGCGAGGCGTTGGGCGGTCGCAGTTAGACCGTCGCCTTGGTCGCTCCCGTAGAAACGCCGCCGTCCACCAGCAAGGTCTGGCCTGTGATGTAGCGGCTCGACTCCGATGCAAGAAACACGACAGCTCCGTCGAGATCGTCGGGCCGGCCCGGGCGCTTCACGGGAATGCGATCGGTGATGTACTCAACCCACTTGGCATTCTCATAGAGCACCTGATTCTGCCTGGTCTTGAACCAACCGGGCGCCAGGCAATTCACGGTAACGCCGTGTCTGCCCCAGTCGTCGGCGAGGCTCATGGTGAGTTGGCGAATGCCGCCACGGCTCGCGCCGTAGGGCGCCAGGCCGGCGAAACCAGCGACACTGGTCACTGAGCCGATGTTGACGATGCGGCCGTAGCCGCGCTCAATCATGCCGCGCGCCACGGCCTGCGCCACGAAGAACGAACCGCGCAGATTGGTATCGAGGATCGTGTTCCAGTCGTCCCACGTCACGTCGAGCGCAGGTTTGCGGATGTTGCAGCCCGCGTTGTTCACGAGGATGTCGATCTTGCCGAAGTGTTCCTCAACGGCGGCAACGGCGCGATGAATGCTGGCCTGATCGCGCACGTCAATCTCGGTTGAGAATGTCTTGCGCCCAAGGCCTTCTATTTCACGTGCAAAATCCTGCAGCGTGCCGCGGTCGCGGCTGGTCATGGCAATGTCTGCGCCGGCACGAGCCAAAGCGCGCGCAAAGTACTGGCCCAAGCCGCGGCTCGTGCCCGTGACCAGTGCCACTTGGCCGGAAAGATCGAATAGGTTCTCGCTCATGGTTTTCCTCTTCAGGGTTGCAGGACAACTTTCAGCAGGCCCGGCTCGCGATTGTAGAGACGCTGGAACCAGGATGCCCCGTCTTCCAGGGGCGCGACGGCCGAGACGAGCGGCTCCACGCGGATGGTGCCGTCGGCCATCATGGCGATGCACTCGGGATATTCGCCGGATGAAGCGCACGAACCCTGGAGGCGGATCTGCCGCGAGACGACCGACTGCAGAGCCAGCTCGATCTTCGGCGCAACATTGCCCACGAGCGTCACTGCACCACCCTTGCGAACGCTTTCGACGGCGAGGGCAATCGCGTCAGTGATGCCGACGCACTCCAGAGCGACGTCTGCTCCGCGGCCTTCCGTGCGCTTCTGAATCTCTGCAACGACATCCTGCCGTTTGGAATTGAAGGTCTCGGTCGCGCCAAGATCGCGCGCCATCTTGAGGCGCGAGTCATCGAGGTCGACGACGAAGACGCGTCCCGCACCGGCCTGCCGCACGGCCTGCAGCGTGAGCAACCCGATCATGCCTGCGCCAACAACGGCTGCCGTGTCGCCGGGCTCGATGGGCGTAAGAGACGCGCCGTGGACAGCTACGGATGCCGCTTCGATCAGCGCCGCGTGGGCGAACGGCATGGTGTCGGGCAAGGTGTAGGCGATACGCGCGGGAACTGTGACGTATTCGGCAAACGCGCCCATGCGGCGAAAGAGGGGCGTGGAAACACCGACGACTTCGCGGTTGTCGCAGAGATTGATCTGGCCACGCCGGCAAAAAAAGCATGTGCCGCAGTAGACGGTGGAGTCGAAGGTGACCCGATCGCCGGCCTTGAAGTCCGTGACCTTGCGGCCCACGGCCTCGACGACGCCTGAAGCCTCGTGTCCCATGACGATGGGTGGAATGCGGCGGCCGGTGCTGCCATCGAAGCCGTGCACATCGCTCCCACAGATGCCGCATGCCTTGATGCGGATTAATAGTTCGTCCTCCGCCGGTTGCGGAACGGGTACGTCTTCAAGTTGCAGTTGCTTGTATGCGGAAAGAACCAGCGCCTTCATGGCGGCTCCTCATTCTAGGGCTGACGTGCGCGCCAGCCGGACCCGATCCCCATTCTAATTAGCCAGCCGCGATCAGCTCCGGCTCGATGCGGCCGAGCAACACGATGTAGGCCGCGATGCCAATCACGAGATAGATCGCAGCCGCGCCAAATGCCCAGGCGAAAGAGTGGAACGCCGAGAACAGGTAGCCCGTAACGATAGGCGCCGCGATTCCCGAAAGTTGATTCGAGAAATTCAGAATGCCTCCGACGCGGCCCACGTTGCCCCGGCTCGCAATCAGCGACGGAATCGTCCAGCCTACTGGCGCAGCCGCGGATAGACCGCCGATGGAAATGCTGATCCAAAGCAGGGCGTGCGCGGCATCGTGCGCTCTGGCGGCTCCCAGAATTCCCAGACCGAATGCTGTGCCGCAGATCAGCACGATCTGGCGGACCCGGCTGGCATCGAAGCCCCGATGAATCAGCGCATCGACGAGCCAGCCGCCCACGACGAGGTCGCCGATGGTTGCGACCAGCCAGGGCACGCCGGTATATAGAAACGATTTGTAGAGGTCAATGTGAAGCGCGAGCGATAGATAACTTGGGAGCCATGTCAGCAGCAGATAGAAGACGTAGTTGTAGGAGCCGAATCCGATGGCAAGGCCAATGACCTTGCGACGCGCGAGAAGAAAGCCTAGAGACTTTATCTCTGCCTGGCTCTCCTGCTGCCACTCGGCATGATCTGCTCCGGAGACGAGTGCTTCGCGATCAGCGTCGGTCAACGACGTGTCTTCGGCCGGATCGCGATAGACCTTCCAGAAAAGAAGGAAAAAGAAAATGCTGATGACGCCGGTAAGCGCGAAGCTCAGACGCCAGCCTATTCTGAGGAGGATCAAGCCCAAGACCGGGACCCCAATCGCCGACGAGAACTTGGCTGCCGCGTCGAAGATGGATGTAGCGAAGCTACGTGCCCGCGGTGGGAACCACAGTCCAATCGCCTTAGCGTTAGCGGGAAATGTAGGCGCCTCGCCGACCCCGAGCAGAAGCCGCGCGCCGAATAAGCTCGGAATTCCCGGAGACGCAGCGGCACAAAACGATGCGAGGCTCCATATGAACGTGCTCACGCGTCCGATGCGCTTCACGCCGAAACGATCGAGCAACACACCGATGGGTAGCTGGCAAAACGCGTAGGTCCAGTTGTAGGCGCCCGAAAGATAGCCGAAGGCGATGTTGGAAATGCCGAACGCGGCAATCAGCGACTCGTGCGAGACGGAGAGATTCACGCGATCGAAGTAGTTGACCAGCACGCCGAGGCCGAGCAGCCAGGCAATGTGCCAGCTGCGTCTCGGCAATCGTGCCGGCGTGTGCTGCGCCGACTCGCTCAATCGGTTGTCCGCCTCGATGAAGTCATTCGTCCGATTGTATTTGTCGCATCTACTCCGCTGATCCGGGCAGGCTCTTCAAATCGATCCCCAACTGCTGACACTTCTTGTAGAGATGGCTGCGTTCGAGGCCAAGGGCTTTTGCCGCCTGGATGACGTGTTTACCGCTGCGCTCCAGTTCGGCGAGTACTTGGGTGCGTTCGAACGCGAGCACACGCCCGGCGAGGGGTCCTGCTTCGGCCGGGCTATTCGGCGAATGAGCCGTTAAGCCACTGGAGGCTCGCGTCGCAGGCAGCGCCAGATTCACCGCAGTCGCATCGACCTCCCCTTCCGCCAAAAGCAACAGGCGTTCTACAACATTGCGCAGCTCGCGAATGTTGCCCGGCCACGGGTAGCTCCTGAGCGCGTCAATTGCGTCTCCCGTGAAAGGCATCGGCTTCCATCCATTTTGCGCACTCACCTGGCGGGCGAAGTGCTCCACCAGCGCGGGTAGGTCTTCAACGCGTTTGCGCAGAGGCGGGAGCTCGACCGGGAAGACGACGACCCGATGATAGAGATCGCGGCGGAATCCGCCGGACTCGACAAGCTGTTCGAGATTGCGGTGTGTGGCGACCACAACGCGTACGTCGACCTTGGTTGGCTTGTCGGAGCCGATGCGCTCCACCTCTCCCTCTTCGAGTACGCGCAGCAATTTGGCCTGCATCGCTGTGGGCATGTCACCGATTTCGTCCAGAAACAAGGTGCCCCGATTGGCTTGTTCGAACTTGCCCATGTGGCGTTGTGCAGCCCCGGTGAAGGAGCCCTTTTCGTGACCGAACAATTCGCTTTCGATCAGCTCGGCCGGAACTGCCGCGCAGTTCAATGTGACAAACGGGCCCGTCGCGCGTGGGCTCTTCTCGTGGAGCGTCCGCGCGACCAGCTCTTTGCCGGTTCCTGTTTCGCCATAGATGCACACACGCGTTTCGCTCGCTGCCACGCGCTCGATCTGAGCCATCGCACGACGCATGGTCTCGCCAGTCCACACCAGCGCGTGCTTTCCGACACGCGAACGCAGCTCGCGATTCTCCGCCTCGAGACGCGTCAGCTTCAACGCGTTCTCCAGAGTCACCAGAAGTTTTTCGGTGGAGAGCGGCTTCTCGAGAAAGTCGAGCGCGCCGAGGCGCGTTGCCCGCACCGCCATATCGATGTGCGCCTGCCCGCTCATCATTACAACAGGCGAGGCAACTTCTGCCGTCTTCAGATCTTCGAGGAGGGCGAGGCCATCCCGCCGCGGCATCACGACGTCGCTCAAGATCAGGTCGAACCGCTCGGACTTCGCGAGTTCGAGAGCGCGCTCGGCGTTATCGCACACAACAGCTTCGTGCCCAGCCAGCCGAAACGCCCGGGAAAGCGAAGCGAGCGTGTTCGCTTCGTCGTCGACGATGAGGATCTTTGTCTTTGCGCTCATGCGGTGGCCTTCGGCAGCGTAATGATAAACGTTGCCCCGCTTCCCGCGTGGCTTTCGATGGCAATGGTGCCGTTGTGATCGGCAACCACGGACTGCACGATGGCCAGACCCAATCCGGTTCCGTGCTGCTTGGTCGTGTAATAGGGCGTGAAGAGCCGCTCGCATTCTTCCGGCGTCAGCCCTTCGCCGGTGTCGGCCACGCGGATCTCGATCTTGTCTGCAGAGGGTTGCGCGGAGAGTGTGAGCGTGCCGCCGTTGGGCACGGCATCCATGGCATTCAAGACCAGGTTGGACAATGCGCGATGCAGGAGTTCGGGGTCGACCATGAGTGGCATGGGAGAATCCGCCACATTCATCGCAAAGTCGATCCGAGCTTCGCGGGTCTGCGCGCCCTCGTAGAGGGATCGGACCCGTTCGAGCACATGCTTCGCATCGATGCGCTCCAGCTCCGGCTTCGGCAGTTTGCTGAAGTCACTGAAGCGGGCAATGATCGTCTTGAGATTGGCGATCTCTGCGCTCAAAGTCGCGGTGCACTCGCGAAAGACTTCGTCGAATTCCGATTCGGGCAATGCGCGCGACCGGATCAGGTTCTCGACCGTCAGCTGCAGAGGAAAGAGCGGATTCTTAAGCTCATGGGCAAGGCGGCGGGCAAGCTCGCGCCAGGCAGCGACACGCTCGGTCTGCACTAGTTGCTCGCGCTGCGTTGTGAGCTGGGCGGTCATGTGATTAAAGCTGCGTGCCAGAACGGCAACTTCGTCTCGACCGCGCTCCGGTACGTGGACGTCCCAGTTGCCGTCTGCAACCTCTTCGGCCGCATGAGCTAGTTGCTCAATCGGACGGGACACGCGAGCGGCGATCCAGAGGCTGAAGGCGATGGCCAGCAGGATGCCGCCCGATGCAACGCCGTACGCAATGGCACGAATATGCTGTTGTGCCTCAACCATTCCGCTGCGCGCAATCGCCACAACCAGCACCGCCATCACATTGCCTTGCGCGTTCTTGAGCGGGATCGCCGTGGCGTTCAGGCTGTCCTCGCGCCGGCTGGTCGAATTCACAATGCCGCTCGTCTCCTGCCCACTTGTGCGCGCAGCATCAATAAGGCTCTGGTAATACATTCCGCCGGGGAGGGCGCCGTTCGCGCCGAGCAGCCGCGATGCATCGAATGCGAACGCGGCGGGGCTGGTCGCGCCTGTGGCCATATTCACATTCACTGCCGTGCCCACATCGCTGTATAGGCCGATCTGCATTCCCTGTGCCACCGGAAAGTCGGCAAGAAAGTTTTGACCAAGCCGCTTGCCGCCCACGAGATGCACTGACGATTCGGCGCCCCGCACAGCGCGCACCGCGAAGAGGCCAATGGCACTCGAACCGTCGGGCAAGTCTTCGCGTTTCAGGAATGCGGCTGATCCAGCTTCTTGGGCCGCAGGTTCGGGGTAGCCGAAGCGGGCCGGCCACTGCGCCGAGCTAACGACATTGCCATCCGGTCCGACGATCTCCAGAAAGTCCAGTTGAGCATCCTGCGCGAGTGTCTGCGCTTCGGTCAGATAGGGCGCGGCGTCGCCGGATTGCGCGATTGCAAATGCGATGCTCCGCACGTGCTCGGCGCCAGCTAGCCGGTCCACTGCTGAAGCTACCTCGGTAGAGCGATTCTGGAACTCGCGCTGAAACTGGCTCACGAAGAGCGCTGTTTCTTCGCGATCGCGCTCTTCGAAGACTTGACGAATGCGCAGGAGCACTGTCCAGGAAACCGTGGCAACTGCTGCCGCCACAGTGAGAGAGAAGAGCAGGAGCAATCGCTGCCGGAGGCTCACGGTGCGTCCTCCACCGAAATGCCGGCCAGGTCAGGCAGGCCTTCGGCGATTAGATGGAGATCGCGTACGCGCGGCCCCAACGCATACGCACGGGGAAGATCGACGAGCGGGATGAGCGTGTGCTGGTCGAGAAAGCTGCGCTCGGCCTTATAGAGCGACGTCGGATTCGCATCGGCGACGAGGAGCGAGTCGCCCGCGCTGCGTAACACTTCATCGAGGACAGCAGAGGGATCAGTGCCCGCAAGCGGAAATCTGCGCAGGGTTAGATCGGCACGCGCGCTGTTCGGACCCTGCGCCGCGACGACGGCATTGAGTCCCGCTTCATGCAGGTTGAGAGCGATGCGCTGTGCAGCGAGTTGCATCACCCCGTCACTCTCGGCCGCGATCGTGAGGGTCGGAACGGTCAGCCCTCCGCGCAGCGATTGTGCCTTGCTGAGATCGCGATCGGTGGGATAGAGACAAGCGAAACCAGAGAGTCCTTGCGGCAGTACGCTGGCCGTGACCTCGCCTTGCTTTTGAAAGATCACATTGGCGATCGCGCCGCGGTCAATCGAGAAGGCGATGGCGCCGCGCACCATGGGATTCGCCAAGGCGCCGAATTCGACTGTCTTGAGTGCAAGCAGCTCGACGTGCGGGGCCATCGCGATTTTCAACTTCTGTTGTTGCGCCTGGCGGATCATCTCTACGGGAACTTCGACAACATCGGCACGACCCAGGCTCAAATCGAGCCACTGATCGTGTATGGCGCGATGCGCACGAATCTCGATGGTATCGACGAAGGGTCTGCCCTGCCAGCTGGCTTCATTCGCCTTGAGCGACAGCACGCCATTGACGGAGGAAGCGACCTGAAATGGCCCTGTTCCGATGTTGCCTGGCGGTGTTGTGCCATCCGCCGCAACCACGAGCGCGATCAGAAACTCGTCGCCGGCCAGCAGAACCTGCAGATTGGGCATCGGGCTGTCAGACGTGAACACGACGGACGATCCGACCGCATGCACCGCAGTCCACGGGCAATTGCCGTTGCAGGTCAGGTTCAACGAGGCGACAACGGCTGTCGCAGTTAGCGATGAGCCGTCGTGAAAGCGCACGCTCGAACGAAGACGGAACTCCCAGCGATGATCGCCGCTGTCGGTCTCCCATCCGACGGCCAGGGCTGGCTGGACGGAGCCATTCGCGTCGATCCGAGTGAGCCCGTCGAAGACCAGACGGCGCGCGAAGCCGTCAGGCAGCTGCCAAGGATCGCCCGCAGTCTCAACGCGCAGGGCACCACCATAGTGCGGACGTGTTCGTGCGACCGCGGGCAGTGCGCAGACCAACAGGACACAGCTAATTGCAAAGCGCCGAAACACGGTCCACCTCATATTGATCAGTTGCGCGCTGCACAACCGCAAGGATGCTCCTGCCGTCGGGCGCGGACCATAGCGCGGTCACAATTCCGCCAGCCTCGAGCGGAGCGCTCGACGGGATGGCCTCGAGTGCCGGCAGCTCGTACGCACGCAGGCTGTCGGGAGCGGCTTCGCCCGAGCTGGAGGCAACGATCTGCGCGCCGGAGCCGCATCCCGAATGCAGGACAGCGAAGTCGCTGCCCCAATCGCGCGCACCTGCGATTGGCTTGAGGGAGCCATTCTCAAACAGGAGAACCCTGCCATCGATACTCCCGATCAACCATGCAACGGCCCCGACCGAACGAGGAACCTCAGCAAAGGAATAAAACGGGGGCATGTCGGCGATTGTGCTGGGTGCGAGAACACCGGTGAAGTAGTTGCGCGATGCGTTATAGAATCCCGTGACTGGGTTCACGCGAATATTCTCCATTATCTCCGCGCTTGCCAGACTGGTCGCGGGTGTCAGCGGCCATGGATCGTCGCTCGAGTGGCAGGCCACGGTCCATTCAGCGGGCGGTTGGCCCGGCGACGTCGGCCCCTTGCACTCAACTCCAGCCAGCCATGCATTGAATTGCGTTGGACTCACGTCAGCACGGAAGATGCCGCGGGGATCGCGCGGAAGAGTCCGCTTCAGGCCGATGTCGGCGCGGCTCTGCGCATGAAATCCATCGGCGGCACGGAGGTAAAGAACAAGTTGTTCCGGTTCGAGTACGATCCAGCCGCCGGGCGTCTCCAGCGCCGCCAGCACAGGCTGACGCGAGGTGAGTACGGTTTGCGCGCGAAGAGTGAGTCCGGTTGTCGACACTGCGTGCTGCTCCGCAATGGGGCCCGTTTCAACCATCGCGACCTGGGTGATAGCCCCTTCCGCGACTTCGGCGATCCAAAGGCGTTCGCGGGTGTTCTCGCTCAAGGTCACGCGAACGACATTGGCGCCTTCATCGCCGGCGAGCAAGATGCCGTGGGCCTTCAGGTCTCGCTCGAGCAGTGCTTGAATTGCGGAGACGGACTCGCTGGAGATGGTGGAGAGATTTCGGAGGGTGAATCGCGCCTGTCCGGGGCCGAGGATACCGGCGATCTGGTCGGCAAGCGCTGCAGCGGGCTGGTCCCATGGGCCGGATTTCTGCGCGTTGCCCGAAATAGCAGCGATTGACACACTCAACGCCACGACTGCCCACCGAATCAGCTTCATTCCGCCTTCATTCTGCGCAATTGCCGTTTGCGCGGATTATATCGTTTTGCACATTGCGCATTTCTGCGTTACGAAAGATGCGGGGCGAGGCTCGCCGGCTCGCCCCGCGCACGACTCAGTGGCTTCCGCCGCCTTTGGTGTCAGGCTCGGATTCTGAGTCCATCTCCTGCTTGATGACTGGAGCGTTCGCCATGCTTTTGAAGACGTCGTTGGCAAAGAAGAACTTGCCGTCGGACGGCACCATCACGACCTGAATCTTGTCGGACAGACGCTCGGCAATGATTTTGTTGATGAGCAGCGGCGATTTGTTCAGCAGCTCTGCTTCGCTTGTCATGCGCTCGGCGTTGGCGGCCGCGATGAGCTTGATGCGGCTGGCTTCGGCGTCGGCCAGCAGATTGCGACGCTGCAATTCAGCCTTGCTGTCAATCACCTTGGCTTCGCCATCCGCCTCAGCGTTTTGAATCGTGGCTTCCTTCCGCGCTTCGGCTTCGAGCTTGCTTTGCTCAATCTGCTTCTGCTTCAGCGGCAAGGTGTACTGCATCGCGTCCGCCTCGCCCTTTGCTTCCACGACTTTCGATTTTGCGTCGCCCTCGGCCTGCTTTACCTTCTGCGCGGCCTCGGCTTCGGCCTGCAGTTCGGCGATCCGGACTTGTTTTTGCTGGATCTCGGTATCGACGCTCATCTGGTCGTCCTGCTGCTCCTTGAGCAGAAGATTCTCGAGGCCCTTGGCGTACTCCGGCGGCAGCTGCACCTCCGACAGCATGACTTCCTCGACAACGATGCCGTCGGCTGCGAGCTTCTTTGTGATGATGCCGGCCGCCTGGGAGCGTACCTCTTCGCGCTTGGTCGAGAAGATCTCGCGGACCGTGTATTCGGGCGCGAGCTCACGCCAGGCACTCGCGACGACCGGCGGCACAAGCTGTTTATCCGCGGGCTGGGGCAGACGCGTCTGCACGCTGGCCAGCTTGTTCGGATCGAGCTTGTAGCGAATCGTCACTCCCAGCCCGATGTTGAGACCTTCGCGGGATTGCACATCGAGGTTGGTCTCCTGCACAGCGCCCTTCGCGCCCCCGGTCGTCAGGCCGGCAGTAAAGAGGTGATCGCGGAGGTCGAACATCTCGACGTTGTCGACCAGCGGGGTGATGAAGTGGACGCCCGGATAGAGCGTCCCCGGCAGCGTTCCGCCGATCTGGCTGATGCGCACGCCGCCCATGCCGCTGGGTACGACAACGATGCTCGCGGCGATCATCATCGGCAGGCAGGCCGCTAAGGCCAAGGCTGCGGGCATACGCCAGGCAATTGGTTTGATCGGTTCCGGTTCGGAAACAGTCTCTCCTTCAGTAGGCGTGCGGCGTGCGTTTTTGAAGCGCAACCAAAGTGCGTATAACGGAAGACCAAACGCGGTTGTAAGCAGTATCCATCCCGCGATGTTGAGCAACATTTTTAGTGCGAGCATCTCGCGCCTCCCAACTCTCCTGTACGTTTGAGCTCCTCACGTCCGCGCGCCGGAGACGATTGCCGTTTCCTGCCCGCCCCGCTCTTCCTGGTCTTCGGCCGTGGAGCCAGCAACAGCCGAACCAGTCCTCCGAACGTCAACTCTTCCAGCAGCAGCCCCGCGACAACGGGAAGCAGGAGTGCGCCCAGACCACTCATTGCATCCATGACCCGACCTCCTTACCGTGTGCCAGCCGTGACAACCGCAATCGCATTCGCAGCAAGACCCGCCGCATCCGGGATCGGAGTGGTCGTCGTCGCCGGAGCAGGCGCAGTCTGCGCTGTCAATACAGGCTGCTGTGCCGCTGCGAGCACCGGTTGCGGAGCACCGAACAGCCGCGCGGTCTGCGCATTGCGCTGCCCAATCAGCACAACCGTGTCGCCCACATGAAGCTGCGGGTAGAGTTCCTCGAGATCGGCCTTGGCCATGCGGATGCATCCATGCGACGAGGCCTTGCCGATGGAGCGCGGCTCGTTGGTCCCATGGATTCCATAGCCGTGAATGCTCAGTCCCATCCAGCGCGAGCCCACCGGATTGCCCGGCCCCGGCGGCACCACTTTGCCGTTGTGCGTATACGTCGGGTTCGCGACGCGGCGCTCGATGGTGAAGGTGCCCTCGGGGCTGGGCGACGACGCCTTGCCGACGGCGACGGGATAGATTTTCTTGACCTGGCCGTCTTCGAGGAGCGCGAGTTTGCGGTCTTCGAGGCTGACAACGATCAGCCGTTTCGGAGCCATCGTCTGCGTCATCGCCTGCACCGCAAGAATGACCACCACCGCTGCCGCCATCGCCAACCTGCTGAGAACCAACCCTGTCATCGCGTCTCCTCTCGTTGCCTGCGCCCGGACAGAGTGCAAGCTACGCGCCAATCGGAGACGATTGATTTGGAAAGGGTTGCGAGGATTGCGGATCAGGCGGGACGTGTCAAGGAACGCACGATGTGGGCGCAGTGACACGCGAGAGAGACCAAGGAACGAGAGGCTGCGAAACGGGCAGTCGTCAGTTCGCGCTCAAAGAGATAATGAACGAGTAACTTCCCGGTCAGCGGGCGATACTGGAGTTACGAGTGAGATCGGAGCGTTCAGTGTCCTTCGTGCACTCGTTAGTGGTCATCGTGCATCGATCTCGGACACCGGCAATCCCATGCGCCGCAATAAATTCGAGAATCTCGAATCACCATGCAGATTCTTCCAAACCGGATCGACGGCCAGCAGAGTCAGCTCCTGTCCTTCCCGAGCTTGGTAGGATTCTTCGAGGTATTCAAACGCCCTGTCCTTTTCTCCCGCCAAGGCATAGTCCAGTGCCAGTGGGGCTGATGAAACGTTGCTGCCCGAGTCTTTCATCCCGTCTAAGTCTTGAATCAGCCGCTCTTTCCAATACGCCGTTTCGCCGCCGTTCTTGAATGCCTCCAGCAGCACAGCCGCTCTCGCCGAGGCCTTCTGCGGACTCCAGCCAAAAAGCCTCTCCCCTTCCTCGCGCTCGTCGATTGCCTCCGGAAATCTTCCCATGATTTCCAACAGCCCTCCGAGGTATGCGTGAGGAAGTGGGAAGTTCGGATCCATCTCGATGGTCTGGCGGAATTGCTTATAGGAAGCCGAATAGTCGCCGGCCAGCAGGTAGGTCTCGCCCATGAAGTTGTTGATTGGCAACGATAGAGGATCCAGTTCGATGGCCTTCCTGTTTTCCGCAATCGCTTCCGCACGTCGCCCCAGGGGCATCAGGTAGCAATTCGAATAGAAGAGATGGGCGTAGGCGGAGCTTGGGTTGAGTTCGATCGCTTTCAGGAACTCTGCTCTGGCCGCCTGAAAATCGAACTCGTAGTGCGATCTCTCCATGCCGAGGGCGGCGTGAGCTTCGGCAAGTGACGGATCCAACTCGATTGCTCTGGTTGCTGCGGCCCTGGCTTGCGGAAGGCTGTCCTGCGCAGAAAGGAGGCCCACAATATTGCTGATGTTGTAGGCGTCCGCCAGACCGGCATAGGCCCGCGCAAAGCCGGGATCAGCGGCAGTGGCGTGCTTGAAGAGTTGAATGCTCTCGCGCAGAGCAGCTGGAGTTCTCTGGTTCCAGTAAAAGCGGCCCTTCAAATAAAGGTCGTATGCTTCAGGACTCGCTGAGCGCATCTTCGACAACTCGATCTGGTATTGTGGCGCGACGTTGGCCTGCACCTGCTCGGCGATCGCCCTTCCGATCTCGTTCTGTATATCGAGTAAGTCATGCAGAGCTCGAGTGTCATAGCTCTGCGCCCAGAGATGCGTCTGGTCACTTACCCGAATCAACTGTGCGCTGATTCGAGCTCTTCCGTTCTCTCGTCGAACGCTGCCTTCAAGGATGTAATCGACCCCCAGCGCGTGCCCGATCTGAGCGACAGTTTGGTCCGTGTGCTTGTAAGCCATGGCAGAAGTGCGTGCGATGACTCCCAGTTGCGCAGGGCTCAGTTGGCCCAGATCGGTAATCGTCTCTTCCGTCAGGCCATCGCTGAAATACTCCTGGGCAGGATCGTTGCTCAGGTTCTGAAACGGAAGAACCGCCAGCATTGCCCGTTTTGCCGGCAACATCTGTTGGGAGGAATGAGGACGCATGTCGTTTCTTGCTTTCACCACCAAGAAAACCAGGAGAACCGCGGCCAGAATGGAAAGCGTCCACCCCCACAGATCAGGTCTCGATGAGCCTAAAAGAGGGCGCTCTACTGGTCCCGCGTGCCCATTCTTCTCCTCCAGCACAGGGGTGATTTCCGGGTTGGCTGTCACGGCTTCAACCTGCCGATCCACTTTGCTGTTCGGACGCTCGGACCAACCGTGGGCCTCGGGCAGTTCGTTCACCGGAGCAATGAAGCGATAACCGCGCCGTGGAATCGTCTCAATGAATCGCGGGTTGTCGGCTGAGTCGCCAAAGAGGACCCGCAGCTTCCGTATTGCGGTATTCAGGCCGTCGTCGAAGCCAACATACGTATCCGCCGGCCAGAGCTTCGCCTGCAGTTCCTCCCGAGTGACCAACTGTCCCGGACGTTCAAGAAGAAAAACGAGAACGCGAAAGGGTTGATCTTGCAGGGGCAAACTCTGCCCCTGCCTTAGCACTCGGCCCGAGAGGAGGTCGATCTCAAACAGTCCAGTACTAACGCGGCGGCAAGGGTTGGCGGGATCACTCATCTTCGCACCACAAGGGACCGTATATTACCACACAAATCGTGTTCAGAAGAGTCGATAAATCTTTACGTGGCTTTCATTTAACAAGTTAGATCGAATTCAATCCCAATCCATTGACCCGCCGCCGGCAGAACGCTAAGAAACATGCAGTCGCACGGCCCGTTCACCGCCAGGAAGGGCGGCGCGGCGTGAGGACCAATCGTCACAAGTCAACAACCGAGGAGGGGATATGAAGGAACTCTTAAGAAATGGTGCGATCGTGATTCTGGTCGCATTGGTGGGTGGGGGCGCGGCAAACGCCCAAAACACATCCTGGGCATGCAGAAACGAACTGATACGTGGTGTCTATGGGTTCACAATCGAGGGAGCAAAGCTGGGAGGCCCCGGCCCGGTCGGGCCACAAGTCGGAATCGCCATCACCGAATTCGATGGTGCGGGGAACTTGACCCAAATCGATGCGGTGACCATCGATGGAGTGGAAGTTTCCGACTTCACGCACCCTGTGGCTACGGGAACTTACAAAGTGAACGACAACTGCACTGGTACCTTCACCATCAATTTCACCGATGGACGGCCGACTGTGAATACCTACTTCGTTGCTGTGGAGAACGGCAACGAGATTGACACCGTGGTGGAAGGCGTCCCGGCGGGAGGATCGCCCGGCATTCTCGCCACCAGGAGCATCGGAAAAAGACGGTTTACCTCATCGATTCCGTTCATCGAACGGGAGGATTGAGCCATGCGACAGCGTGTCCGCCGATCTCAGTCCAGTCAGAACGGCGGCGGGCACGGATCGCCTATCAAACCAGGTGCGGCCCGAAGTGAGGCAGGCCCCATGCGTGGCCCGTAACTCCACTCCATCGACTAAATTGCAGAGACCACAGGGGGTGGGGGGAGGATACCCGCCACCATGCGCACCGCGCAGCCGTGGGCTACTGGCTACTGGTCGAAGCCTAGAGCATCTTCGCGTCGACGCGATCGAGCACGGTATCCGCGGCGGCGCGGCTCCAGCTGACGCGCAGGTCTTTCACATCGTTGAGCAGTATGGCTCCGTCTGCGGTGCGCGGCCCAGTGAGGGCGAACAGGTCGGCCCGCTCTACAGTGCCGAGATAAAAGGGCGGACGAGCGTCGGCGGTGCGGTTGGCGATCTCGACGTGGCTCATCTCGAGGTTGCGAATGTGGCGGAGAAAGAGCCCGGTGGAAGGCGTAACGCCGAAGCGGTTGGGGTCGGGATAGTTGTCTTCCTGCTCGGTGGGCATGGCCTTGGCGTCTTCGGCAGTCCCGCCGCCGGCCGTCTCTATATAGATGTCGGAGAACTTGAGGTCTTCAAGCGGGTAATTCGGGATGCCGCTCAGGACCGAGGCCTGATGCGTGGAGGCGTTGTAGCAGGTGAGGTTGCTGACGAGGACGCGGCGGAACGTCCCGACCTTGGTGGACTCTTTTGGACCGCGGAGACGCGAGCCGAGACGGTAAAAAAGCGGGCCGCTGGCAAGGTCGCGCAGGGTGGTGTTCGAGATGGTGATGTCTTCTACGAGAGCGCCGTCAACCGACTCGAGCGCGTAGCCGAAGCACCCTTCGAAGACGTTGCCGGTAATGGTGATATTGATGAAGCCGCCGTTGGATTCGGTGCCGCACTTGATGCGGCCGGTCCCATACGGTCGTTGGTCGGCGGGAAACTTTTTGAACGTCCCGTCGAGGACAGTGCCGAGCTGGTAGCACCCCGTAACCCAGTTGTTGGCGATGGTGACATTGCGCGTGGCGCGCGCGTAGCCGAGCGCATAACTCGACTTGGGGCAGATGCCGTCGTCCCACGGCGAGTTGACGGTGCAGTTGGAGACGCGCACGTTCTGGCAGCAGTCGATGTCGATGCCGTCGCGATCCGTATCGATCCTGATGTTGTCGATGGTGACGTTGTCGACGCCCGTGAGCAAGAAGCCGAAGTGGCCTCCCTTGAGGATCGAGAAATCGCGGAAGAGCACGTTGCGGCAGTTCTTGAGCGCGATAGCCTTGTTGCCCACGCCGGCTTGCTCGGCCTGATACATCGGATAGTCGCCGCGGGGATTGAAATGACGCGGCGGTGGCGGCGGAGCGTTCGGATGGGGTGCTGCCACCGCGCCGAATCCAGGAATTGTGGTTGAAGGAGAGGGCGCGGGTCCTGCACCAAAGCTCAGTCCTCTGCCCCAGATCAGGCCTGGACCGGTAATGCTGAGGTCGTGCAGATCCTCGCCCCACAGCAGCGAGTTGTGCCAGTGGTTGTGGCCGTAGTCCTGATAGGCATCCCAGGCGGTGTTGGGCTCGGAAGCATCGTAGGCCCCGCCGTTGTAGCCGGTCTGATCGCCGGGCTTGGGTGAGTCCGCGGCGAGAATCGTGCTTCCCTGGCTCAGATACAAGTGGACCTGGCTCTTGAGGCGAATCGAGAAGCAGAGATAGGTTCCGGCGGGAAAGAAGACAAGACCGCCGCCGGCCGACGCTGCGGCTTCGATGGCGCGATTGATGGCGGGCGTGTCGAGGGTCTTGCCATCGCCAACGGCGCCATATTTGCGGACATCGAAGATGCCCTGCGCGGCAGAAGGTGCGGAGCTTTCCTGGGCTGCCGCTGCGAGGGAGATGGCCGGAAATCCAGTCAGGGCCAGGCCAATACTGCCGTTGCGCAGAAGATCGCGCCGCATCGCGTCAAACATTTTGAGATCCTCCAGCGCGTCGTGCGAGCGCCTTGGTTGGGTTTGGTCCGAGAAACAGGTCTACTGATCCTGTGCGGCGAATGCCTCAGCCTCGCGGTTGAGTGATTCGGCGGTTGCTGCATGCGAGATCAACAGCACGCGATAGCGAAACGTCGCCGTCTGCTCTTTCACGAGGGTGAAGTTGAACGGCGGCTGTTTGGGATCGAAGATACTGCGGCCGAGTGGGTTCGCGGCGAAAAGGCCATAGCCGCGCGCATGCCAGTACGTTGGATAGCCGGGGTTCTTCGGGTGATCGAGGATTGCGATGGTCACGGTGTGATCGCCGGTGTGGCCGGTGAGCGAACACCACTTGCCGCGTGTGCCCCAGGCTGCTCCGCCTTTCACGCCTTCACTGGTGAGGTAGACGCCGGTTGCACCGCTGGTATCGGCTGCGTCGACTTTGGTGGGATGTCCGTTGGCATCGAGAAAGACTGCGCCCTTTTCGTCGGGCGATTCGAGCCAGTGAGCCACGCGGATGCCGAGCACGCCTTCCTTGTCATCGTTGAAGACGGCGCGGTCGAGAGCCTTGAGCGTGATGATCTGATCGACGACGCGCTCATGGGGACGACGCGAGAAGATGTAGCGCGTGGTCTGGTCGAGAATCTGCTGGCCCTGTCCGGTCACCCAAACCGAATCGATGACGAGCTCGCCGCGATCCGAGCCGCTCCTGGTGGAGACGATTTTGGTTTGCAGAATGGCGCCCATCTTGGCGCGATCTTCGGGCTTGATGGCGTCGGAGTTATTCCAGAAGTCAAAACCGTTTACGTTGCCGTAGTTGAACCACATGCCGGCGTGGTGCGGATGGTCAACGCGCTCGTTCGGGCGCGGATCGAGCGGGTAGCCGCGCGTGACCGTGATGCCTTCGTCGGTGACGAGCGGATAGAGCACGGGCTTCTTCAGAGTCGTGGGCCAGAGATACGAGGTGAAGGGCTGACCATCGATGGTGACATCGATGCGGCGCTGGGCTTCGTTCGCGACGACCTGCACGCCGGACGAAGGCGCTGCGAGGATGGGATCGGTCGAGAGAGACATGGTTGCAGCAAGGGTGCCCATCAGCACCATGTTACGCATAGACCTTGCCTCCGGCGATCACCTGCTGCGTCTTGTCGTCGAAGGTGACTTTCTCTCCGGTCTGAATCGCAGCAACGTTCATGCAGAGTGCAATGGAATGGCTATAGCCCGCCTCGATGGGCGCATTGGGTGTCTTGCGCGAGCGCACGCACTCCATCCAATTGCGCATGTTGGCGGAGGTCTGCGGATCGGCGCCGGTGTCGGCAGCGGTCGATGCGGCCTCGGCATGCTCGACGAGGGAGAAACTTGGCAACAAGTTCGCTTGCATGCCCATCTCGGCAGCAGATTTGGCACTGAGGCCGCCGCTGGACGTAACGGTCTGCTTATCCATGTCGATCATGCCGCCGTTGGAGTAGTAGATCTCTTTCACTCCGCCGGCAGAGTTCGTAAAACGCGAAGTGTACTGGACCTGAAAGCCTTTGGTGGAGTCGTCGAGCGGACCATAGTCGAAGACCGCAGTCATGGTGTCCCAGTTCTGGCGACCGTCTTTCCAGAGATAGATGCCACCGTTGGCCACCACGCTGCGCGGATGCGGCAGCCCGGTGAACCAGTGCACGGTGTCGATCTGATGGACGAGCCATTGGTCGGGAATGCCGGAGGAGTACGGCCAGAATAGGCGGAACTCAAGATACTTGCGCGCGTCGAAGGGCACCTGCGGCCGGTTGAGGAGGTAGCGCTTCCAGTCGGTGTCTTCTTCTTTGAGAAGCGGGACGACGCTGGGGCGGCGCCAGCGGCCGGGCTGATTTACATTCCAGGTCATCTCGACCATGACGATGTCACCGAACTGGCCTGATTTGATGTATTCGGCGGCCTTCTGATAACTCGGCGTGCTGCGCCGCTGGGTGCCGATCTGCACGATCTTGCCGGTCTTCTTGACGGCGGCGAGGAATTTGCGCGCATCATCCATGGTGTGCGCCGTAGGCTTTTCGACATAGGCATCGCGGCCCGCTTCGACGGCTTCGACCCCATGAAGCGCGTGCTGGAAGTCCGCGGTCGCGATTAGAACCGCGTCCACATCTTTGCGCGCATAGAGCTCGTCGTTGTTGCGCACGGGGTCGACCTTGCCCCCGCCGAGCTTTTCAATGTAGGCCGTGCCCTCTTCGCGCCGGTGGTTCCAGATGTCGGAGACGGCGACGAATTCGAAGTTCATCTCCTGCGCGTGCTGCAGAAAGGAAGGGATCAGCGCGCCTTTCATGCGATCGCCGCAGCCCACCACGGCGACTCGTACGCGGTCGTTGGCGCCGGGAATTGCAGCGTAACTTTTGGCGTTCCACGAAACCGCAGTGGCCGCCAATACAGCGCTTCCTGCCTTCAGGAATTCTCTACGAGTGTTCTGATTCGGATTCATGGCAATACCCTTCTAGGATTTCGTTCGATGGAATTGTATTCTGCGTGTCCGTCAGGAGAACCGAGGAACGGCGATCGGCGAAATGAACTGGGCGCCCCACAGGATGGAGCGCCCAGTTTTGAATAACGCCTTGCAGTGGACAACAGGTTTAGAAGTTGATCTTGATGCTGCCCTGGAAGACGCGGGCTTGATTGAATGTTGACGAGACCTGACCAAAGGTCGATGACGTAAGAGCCGCGGCGCTTCCGCTACTTGCGGCAAGCGAGCCGGTCGTTGCGCCGGATGGAGGGTTGAAGTCGGGATGATTCAGCACGTTGAACGCCTCGAGCCGGAGTGTCGTAGACCAGCTCTCGTGGATCGTGAAGATTCGCGAGAGCTGCGCATCGAACTGCAGGGCATCCGGTCCACGGAACGAGTTCTTGCTGATGTTTCCGTAGGTGCCAAGGTACGGGCAGCCAGGCGCCTGTGTGGTCGTGCCGGGGTGATCGGGACAGGACGCGGTGACCTGGGCGAACGCAGCCGGATTCAAGTATTCGCGATTGGCCTCGCCCGTAGCCTTACGGAACTTTGCTTCGGCATACGGACTCACGCCCGGTACCAGGTTCGGGCGATCGTTGCCCACATCAGTCAGCGAGTTGTCCTGGCCCGAGGTGACCGTGAAAGCCTGGCCACTTTGAATGTGGATGAGGGGCGCCAACTCCCAGTCGTTGACGATGAGTCTTGCAATACGGTTCAAGTGATTGCTGAAGGCGCTCTTTGTAACCAGGACCACGTTTTCGATATGGCGGTAATCCGAACCGCAGGGGCCGTAGTCCATGGCCAGGTTGTTGGGATTTTCGACCGTTGTGCCGGCCAGATCGCCCTGGGCATCCTCAATATTCAGGCACTTCGACCAGGTCCAGTTGCCCAGCAGACTGAAGGTATTCGACATGCGGTGCTGAATGGAGGCGATCATGCCATGGTAGTTCGCGGTGGCCTCGTCGTCGATGATGACCGACCCACCGCCGCTGCCCTCATACTGATTCCCACCGGTGGCTTTTCCAGCCGTGTTCGTACCTGTCGGATTTTCCTGGGTGAGCAAGAAGCGCGAGTTCTCGTTCGCGGTTGTGGAGCAGTTGGTGCCTGCCGCTCCCGGCTTGACGGCTGCGGGTCCCGTGGTCACGATGCCCGTGCAGCCGGTTCCGCCGGCACCCCACACTCCTGGGATAAACACGGCCGGATCGAACGTTAAGCCAACCGGATCGTGCCGCGTGGTATTGCCGATGTAATCGAGTGTGGCCTGCCAGCCGTGAGCCAATTCCTGCTGGAGGCTGAGGGTCCATTGCATGGTGTACGCCGGCTTGAATTGCTGCGGCATCACGATGAATTGCGATTGCGCGAAGAACAGCGCCTGTGAGGGCGATGGAACCGCGGGCTGAGGGAATGGACTGGCTGTGATGGAGCCCTGGGACCACGGAGCGCTGAAGAGGACCGGACCCGATGAAGACGTCTGCGTGTTCGTCACAGCCGTGGCAAACGGCGGGTTCTGCTGATTGCGCTGGCTGGTAAAGAAGGCGGGGTTATCGAACATGAGAGCGCCGCCTGCGCGAATCACAGTCTTGCCATTCCCAACCGGATCAAACGAGATTCCGACATTAGGTGAGAACTGCAGATAGGAGTTGTTGGTGAATTCGCGGCTTACACCGGGGTCGCCATAGAAGAGAGCACCTGCGGGCGCGTTTGGATAAACCGAGCTGGTTTTATTGGCCACGAAGTCGGCCTGGCTAAACACAACGCCGCGATTGAAGTAATCGTGCGGCATGACATTGGGCCCATAGCGCAGCCCGCCAACGAGCGTCAAACCTGGGGTGGCGTGATAAGTGTCCTGTACGTAGAGGCTGGGAATCGGCCCGCGCAGTGCGTTCTGTTGCTGCTTGCTCTGCTGAAACGGACTCGACGATCCGAGCGTCCCCATCAGAAAATCGAGATTCTGATCACCGATGGCGCTGCCGCCCTTGGGACCGTTGGCGCTGTACTCGCCGTTGAATGTGAAAATGCCGTTGCTCTCGTACGCATTCCCGATATTGAGCTGGTTCTGTACCCATTCGCCGCCGAACGCGATCTGATGTTTGCCCTTTACCCATGTCACGTCGTCGCCGATAGAAGCGGTATTGTCGTTGAAGTGCGCAACGGAGTTGGTCCCGCCGCCGATGGTGAATTTGCCTTCAGACATCTGCAATCCGTTGGCGACAGCCTGATAGACATTAACGCCCAGTGTGGCGGCGTTGATGTCGTTGGGCGCGTAACCGCGGTTGTTGACGCGGCGAAGAATCGAGATGTGCGCCGCGTTCACGAATTTGGGGCTGAATGTATAAGCATCCCCGAGTGTAAAGGTCTGGACCCGTTCGATATTGCCTGATTGCGTGGTGATCAGAATATTGCTCTTATCGAAGTATGCTGGGAATTGATACCCATCGACGAAGTAGCGGCCATAGATGTTCTGTTTAGGGCTGACCGTATAGTCAACCCGGGTGACGAACTGGTTGTCGGTCACCTTGTACGGAATGGCGTAGAAAACAAACCCGCAGTTATTCGGGTCCAGGGCCGGATTGATCGCGGGCAGGTAAGCCTGTAGCGCCATCGCCTGCGCGTTATAGGTGGGCGCAGTCGCATACTGATTTCCCGCCAATTTCGTGCCGGTGAGCGGGTCGACAAGCTGAATGGGCGCATGGGTCGAGTTGCACGCGTTGCTGCCCGCGACGCCTGGGATGCCGTCTGTAGCCGACCAATTGCCGGTCAGGTTCTGTGCCGTCGGCACCGTGGCCTGCGTATTGGCTTGCGACTGATCGGCCTTGGTGCGCTGATAGGCCGCGAATGCAAACAGCTTGTTGCGTATGATGGGGCCGCCAAACGTGCCGCCGTATTGATTCTGGTGCAGCGTGTCGGGTGTCGCCGAGAAGAAGTTGGTGGCATCGAGATAGTTGTTGCGGATGAACTCAAATGCCTCGCCGTGGTATTGGTTGGATCCCGACTTGGTGACGACGTTGACCAGCCCACCCACGTGGCCGCCATCCTGGGCGCCGAGATCGGTCGACTCAACGCTGAATTCGCTTACGGCATCGGGGAAAGGATAGGGCAGATTGCCGTTGCCCATGTAGTCCTGGTTGTCGCCGCCGTCGAGACGCCAAAGGGTTGTATTTCCGCCGCCGCCCGCAATGGAAACCGAAACCGTCTGATAAGAGTATTTGCTGCCCGTGAAGTCGCCGGCGGGCGCGATGTTGGACCCGCCCGAGAGAGTGATCAGGCCCGTCATCTGGCGGCCGTTGAGCGGCATTTCGGTGACGGCTTGCTGATCGATAGTCTGCTTGAACGTCGCATCCTCGGTCTGCAACTGAAGCCCCTCGGATTGAACCTCGACCTTCATCTCCGCGGTACCCACGGACAGACTCGCGTTGATCGCAATGCTGCTGCCGACCTCAAGCACGATCCTCTTTTCTTCATACGTTTTGAAGCCAGGAGCGGTGACCCCGAGATTGTAGGTGCTGATGGGGACGCCGGGAAAAACATAGACGCCGGCGTTATCAGTGGTGGTAGTCCGCGCTACATGAGTCGATTCGTCGGTGAGAGTCACGGTTGCCTTCGCGACAAAGGCCCCCGTTGAATCGGTGACGGTCCCCTGAATGTTGCCTGTTCCAGCAATCTGGGATATGCAGGCGAAGGGGAACAGTATAAACACGGCAAAGCCGAAAAGAGCCGCACAGCGAACGACCACTCCATGTGCCTTTGCGCCCATGTATGGCATGAAAGCCTCCAAAAGACCGACCTAAATGCTTTTCTTACTCAGGAATTAGGCGGACGGTGGTCCGACCTCTTTAAACGCGGAAAAATAGTTGCAGGCGCTTTGGGCAGTTGTCAAGGGCTATTTGACCAATGCTGACGTGAGCGGGCATACCCGAAACACGAAATTGACGCCATCGCCGGAATGGACAGTGGTCCGACCTTTGAGAAAAGGCCTTTATCTGTGTGGAACCGAGGGTGACCCGCGAGAAGCCTGGGATGCGGGAGGCGGGGGCCGTCCCGCGAATGCTATGACGGCTTGAGCGCCAGCCAACTTCAGGACTTCGCCGGCCGGGTTCGTCTCCGCCTGCCGTTCGACGGGCTTGCCGAGGATCTCCGTTCCGGAGGGCGCTCGACTCCCTGCGCGGTCTGGGCCATACGCAAATGCTTTTCCATCAGGGTCTTTGCCTCATCCGGCTTGCGCGAGCGAATGGCGCGATAAATCTCGCGGTGCATCTCGGCCGACTCACGGAGATCCGTGGCCCGTTCCACGGTCTTGCGCCGCTTGTCATACATCGACGAAGTCACGGTCTCCATCACCGCGGCCAGGATGGGGTTTCCCGAAGCCTGGGCGATGATGCGATGGAACAGGACGTCGTGGATCAGATAGTCCAGGGGGGTGCCGATGGTCGCGAACATCTCCGCGACCTCCTCTGCCATCGCCGTGTGATGCTCTTCCCTGCCCCGCTCGGCTGCCAGAGCGGCCAGGCTACTTTCCAGGATGATGCGCGCCTCGAACATCTGCCAGGTCTGAAACCCGTGCAAGGCGCCCATGAGGCTGAGGGATGCTTTTCCGAAGTCCGGCGGTCCGTCCGCGATAAATGTCCCCACGCCGTGCCGAATCTTCATGACCCCCATGGCGGCAAGGTAGCCAATGCCCGCACGCAAGCTGGCACGACTAATCTTGAGAGTGCGCGCAAACTCGCGCTCCGGGGGGATCTTGTCTCCCGGCTGAAGCGTCCCATTCTCGATCAGAGAACGGACGTGGTCCACGACCTGCATCGTCAGGTGGCTATTCGACAGTTCCTGCATGCTCTGCGGCATAGGAGGCAGAACCTTTGCTGTGAGGCCTTAAAATCGAAGCACAACGAGATTAACACCGTAGAACAACCTGTGCGTAGAATGGACCGGGCCGGCTCTCGGGCGAGGGGAACGATCTGTGTGTATACTGGCGTGGTCTGACCTCTAAGTTGCCGGGCTGAAGAGCCGCGCCGCGAAAGAGACATCGATTTATGTTGATCCACGAAGACCGCCTGTTTCCTGCCGATCCTGCGACGCGATCTATTGCTCGCGCTCTTTACGGGAATATCAAGAAGCTGCCTATCGTAAGCCCACACGGGCATACCCAAGCGGCTTGGTTCGCGAGCAACGATCCTTTCGCCGATCCAGCGACGCTCTTGGTGCAGCCAGATCACTATGTTTACCGCATGCTCTACAGCCAGGGCGTTTCGCTGGCGGATCTGGAGATCGGGGAAGCAGAGCTCAAAGACCCGCATAAGGTGTGGCGGATTTTCGCGAGCCACTACTATCTGTTTCGCGGAACGCCTACGCGCATGTGGCTCGACTACGAGTTCCAGGAGCTGTTTGGCCTCGAAGATCCGCTCTCGGAACAGACTGCCGATCTCTACTACGACACGATCGCGGCCAAGCTGCAAGCGCCCGAGTTCCGCCCGCGGGCACTCTATGAGCGCTTCAACATGGAAGTGCTTGCCACAACCGACTCTCCGCTGGATTCGCTCGCCGACCATCAAGCCATTCGCGACTCAGGTTGGAAGGCTCGCATTATTCCGAATTTTCGCCCCGACCCTGTCGTCGATCCGGAGTTCGCCGGTTTCTCGCATTCGATCGCGCAACTCGGCGAGCAGACGCATGAAGATACGTCTTCCTGGAAGGGCTATCTGGATGCGCTGCGAAAGGCGCGGGCTCGCTTTAAATCTCTTGGCTGCACCGCAACCGATCACGGCCATCCGACCGCGCAGACCGCGGATCTTTCCGAGGATAAGGCGACGCGGTTGTTCGGCCTCGTTTTGTCCGGCCAGGCAGACGCACAGCAGAAGGAGCTGTTTCGCGCACAGATGCTCACGGAGATGGCGCGCATGAGTCTGGACGATGGGCTGGTAATGCAGATTCACCCGGGCTCCGTGCGCAACCACAATCGCGCAGTCTATGAGCGATTCGGGCGAGACGCCGGCGCGGATATTCCCCGCGCCATGGACTACGTGCACGCACTGCGCCCTCTTCTGAACCGATTCGGCAACGAGAGCGGACTAACCGTGATTGTATTCACGCTGGACGAGTCTACTTTCAGTCGCGAGTTGGCGCCGCTTGCGGGGCACTATCCATGCCTGCGGCTCGGGCCGCCGTGGTGGTTCCTCGACAGTCCCGAGGGAATGATGCGATTTCGAGAATTGGCGACCGAGACTGCGGGCTTCTACAACACAGTTGGATTCAATGACGACACCCGCGCTTTCCTTTCCATTCCCGCACGTCACGACGTTGCGCGGCGCATCGATTGCGCGTTCCTCGCCCGGCTGGTTGCAGAACATCGGCTTGGCGAGAGCGAGTCATTCGATGTTGCGCATGCACTGACTTACCGACTCGTCAAGGAAGCGTATCGCCTATAGCCAAACGTGCCGCGGACTTGAAGCACGCATTCGCAATGGAGTGAAGATGAATGAAGAGAGACTTAGGTTAAGCAAGTATTCCGTAGGCGCCGGAGATCGTTTCGCACATCAGGCAAAGGCGCAGCTCCAGGCGTGCGCCAAAACGCTCGAAAGCGGAATGACGGTCGTACCCGTGTGGAACAAATCCAACCGCGAGCACACAATCATCGGGTCCGAACCTGCCTCAGTCCGGGAGGCTGCCGACGCCGCGGTGAAAGCCATATGTTGGAGACATCCCTATTTCTGCGACGCGGACCATATCACGCTGCAAACGGTCGACCGCTTCTTGCCCTCATGCGACTTTTATACGATCGACGTTGCCGATTTTATTGGCCAGCGGGCTGAGTCTGCCTATATCGAGCGCTTTGTGAAAGAACAAGCCGGATTGCTGGGGAGCATTCGACTCGAGGGAATCGAGGAGACATTTGAAATCACCGCGGCCGAACTGCGTCAGACGGCGGAGAAGTTTCTCGCCGCTGTCCAGAAAGCCGGCGCAGTCTATCGTGCCATCGAGCGGGCCAAGGGCAAAGGAGGATTCGTCCCGGAGATATCGATGGATGAGACCAACACTGCTCAGACGCCGGTCGAGCTGCTCATTATCCTCGCGGCGATTGCGGACGAAGGAATTCCTGTGCAGACGATCGCACCCAAGTTCAGCGGACGTTTCAACAAGGGAGTGGACTACGTCGGGAATGTTGCACAGTTTGAGCGGGAGTTTGCGCTCGACGTTGCGGCAATCGCCTACGCTGTGGCTCATTTCGGTCTGCCAGAGAATCTGAAGTTGAGCGTGCACTCGGGCAGCGACAAGTTTTCGATCTACCCGGCCATTCATCGGGTGATGAAACGTTTTGATTCCGGTGTGCACCTTAAAACGGCGGGGACGACCTGGCTCGAAGAACTGATTGGTTTGGCGGAAGCGGGCGGAGAAGGACTAGTCCTCGCGAAAGAAATCTATGGGGAAGCGTATGGGCACCGCGAAGAATTGTGTACGCCCTACGCCACCGTCATCGATATCGACCCGGACAAGCTCCCCTTGCCAGACGAAGTCAAACGCTGGACCTCGGAGCAATACACATCCGCTTTGCGGCATGTGCCCAGAGCTGCGGCCTACAACAGCAGCTTTCGCCAGCTACTGCACGTGGGATTCAAGGTAGCCGCGAAGATGGGCCCCCGCTACCTGGGGTTGCTTGAGGCGAACGAAGCGGTGATCGCAAGGAATGTGACGGAGAATCTCTACGACCGGCACATCGCACCTGTTTTTCTCGGCCACTCCTGAGCGTGCCCTGGAAGCGACTCAGCGAAGGGATACTTTGGCGCCGGCCAACTGCGTGATCGACTGCCCCTCCGCAGCTCGTACAACAAACCCTTCGCCGCTCACCTCGGCGTAGCCGATGGTCGCACCCTTTTGCGCATCGATCTTCACTTTCTTCAGGATGACGCCAGCGATTGGCGCCTCTGGCAGTCCAACGATCGCTGCGGCATTTTCGACTCCGGTGGCCGTCACGTTTTCGAGGGTAATGTCGTGGAAGTGTGGAGTCAGCCGGGTCATGGGCTTTGCTTCCGTCTGATCGTGCGGGAGAATCGCCGGATAGTATTCGCTGATGATCAGGGCGTTCTTCACGTTCTTCATCTCAATGTCGCGGAAGACAAGGTGACTGACATCGTTCCCGCGGTCCCGGTTGGCCTTGATGCGGATTCCGTTGTCGGTGCCCTCGAAGTGAATGCGCTCGGCGCGGATATTCTGCGCTCCGCCGGCGATCTCGCTGCCCACCGAGAGTCCATGCCCGTGCAGAAAGGTACAGTCGGTAATCGTGATGTCACGGCTCGGTGCGTCGGGGCCGGGGGAATTGATTGGGCCTGATTTGATCGCCACATCGTCGTCGCCGACATCCGCAAAGACGTGATCGATGATGACGTTCGACGAGGAGAATGGATCGATGGCATCGGTGTTTGGGGAGTGTGCCGGCGCCAAGATTCGGACGTTGCGAATGACCACGTCGTCGGAATAGTACGGGACGATCTGCCACATGGGCGAGTTCTGCACGGTGACGCCTTCGACGCGCATATGTTTGCAATGGTCGAACAGTATCAGCTTGGGACGCGGATGGCCGGCCCCGAGAACGCCGTGGTCTTTAATGCTGCGCGCTTCATCCCACCAGCTTTGGCCGTTGCCGTCGATCGTTCCTTCCCCGGTGATGGCGACATTGGTTGCGTCGATCGCACTCACCAGCGGTTGCAGGTCCGGCAGACGGAACTCGTCGTGAGGCGGATAATCGGGATGGTCCGGCGATCCGAGCAAGATCGCGCCTTGGTCCAGTTGGAGCGTGATCTTGCTCTTCAACTCGATGGGAGCAGTCAGATAAGTTCCGGCGCCCAGGCGAACAACGCCTCCTCCCTGTCGCGCGCAAGCGTCAATCGCAGCCTGCAGGGCTGACGTGTCTTTAGCGATTCCATCGCCCTTCGCACCGAACGTATGCGGATCGCAGGTGCCGAGCGCATGCGAAGAGCTGGCCGAGAATGCCGCAAAGAAAATCAAGATCGGCACAAGAATTCTGCAGGTGCGGGGAGACTGCGGTCGAATCATGCTTGGCTCCGCGGGATGGCGATGCGCAAACATCATATGACAACCGCATCGAGTGATCATACCACTTTGACTGGGCCGAAGCGGCAGTCTTAATCCCAGGGCAGGGCGCTCAGCGCCATTGGAGAGCTTGCACGGCTCTTTCGGAAAACCCGGATCAGTTGGGCTTCAGTCTCCGGGAAAGATCCAGGGCAGAAGAATCTCGAAATCACCTGGAAGAAATGGGCCGCCTCGGGACTTTTCCACAGGTCGGCCGTTAAGTCCTTCGGTCTGCACCATTTCCCGCTTGCATTCGAGCAGGGTGCCCACCGACTATTTTATTAACCGCGATTCCTCTATTCATTCTGCTTTCGCACGCGAAGAGCAAGCTTGTCAGATGGCCGGGGCAGGACCACTCTCGGCTTCCAACAACAACCAATTAGGGCAAGCGCAAAAAAGGAAAGGTGACAGGAGCATGAAGCATTCTTTCTGGAGAAGGGCCACCAGGTACGCGCTGTTGTTCTTTATCTCGACCGTCTTTGCAGTGGCCAGCCAGGCGCAGCAGACACTCGGTTCCATCAACGGCACAGTGCTGGACGTATCGGGAGCTGCGGTGCCCGACGCAACTGTGACCGCAACCGACAAGGCGACCAATTTTGAGGCAAAGACGAAGTCGCAGGGGTCAGGATTCTTTCAGATCTTCAACCTGCCCATCGGCACCTATGTCGTCAAGGTGAGTCATGAAGGCTTTGAATCCACTGATTTGACCAACGTTCCTGTACAGGAAGCGCGTGCGACGACGGTCAACCCTACGTTAAAGATTGGTGAGATCACGCAGTCGATTACCGTAACCTCGACACCGCTCCTGAATGCGACCGACACAACGAACGGTTATACGCTCGACAGCGCGCAAATCGACCTGACACCGCTTGCAACGGGCAGCTTCACGCAGGTCGCGGTTCTTTCGCCGGGCGTGAACGCAGAGTTGCTCTCGAACCTCGACTCGAACGCGGGCCTTGGCAATCAGCCAATCTGGGCCAACGGGCAGCGCGACACATCGAATACGTTCCAGGTGAACGGCGTCGATTCGACGAACTTATTCAATGGCAAGAGCTCCAGCGGCGACTCTTCGCAGAGGTACAACTTCAACATTGGAAGTGCACCGACAGCAGGTGGATCGTATTCGGTAGGCACGTCGGTCTACGGATCGAACGGCAACAGCCTGCCTTCGCCTCCTCCCGAGTTCATGCAGGAGCTTCGCGTAAACGCGTCGATGTATGACGCGCAACAAGGCGCTACGAGCGGTGCGCAGATTGACGTCAACACCAACACTGGCACGAATAACTGGCACGGGCAGGTTTACGGTGGGTACGCGAACAATCTGATGAACGCCTCGCCGTTCTTCTTCAATCAGGCCTATCAACTGACCCAGGACGGCATTGGCGTGTTTCCGAAGTCGTTGGTCAACCCGTGGCTTCGCCGTGCAAACGCGGGAGCCGCAGTCGGTGGTCCGCTCAAAACAAACAAGCTCTTCTTGTTCCTTGCCTATCAGCGCAGCGTGAACGAAGACAACGCAACCGGCCTCTCAGAGATGACGGTCCCGAGCGGTTTGACCAACGACCGGAGTACTGGGGGCCTGGAGGCGGCCGACCTCTCGTGGGGCGGGACTGGCACGGTGACGATCGATCCGGTTGCCGCGGCGCTGCTGAATGCAAAACTGCCCGATGGAGGCTACTTGATTCCGTCCGCACAATCCAGTGCGACTTACGAGTATGGCGTACCCAATGTGTACCTGATTGGAACCTCTCGTCTGCGGTCGGATCAGGCCACGATCTCGCTTGACTACGACGCGACCGAAAAAGATCGCGTGTCGGCGAAGTACTTTTATCAGGAAGCGCCGGTGACTCGTCCTTTTGGATACTCCAACACTGCCGGCTTTCCGGTGACGCAGAATAACGGTGCGCAGGTCTTTTCGCTGGGCAACACCATCGCCATCGGTTCGAAAGTCAATTGGGAGCAACGTCTCGGATTCGTCCGCATGGGATCGTTCAGCAACTACAAACAGGCGTTTGCGGGAGGCAACCTGGGTGTTTCTGCCGCGCAGACGGACAACCTGGTTGCGAATGTCATGCCCGGGCTGGAGATCAGGAACTTCGGCTACTTCGACCAATACTCGCCTAGCCTCGAACTTGGCCCTGCCGGAACGCCCGGCGCCTTCGTGGATATGGGTTACTACCAGAACCGCGTGAACCCATCTACGAATGTAATCTTCACGGCAGGTAAGCACACCATTATCGCGGGTGGTGGATACAGCTACACGCAACTGAATATCACCAACAACCGCACCGGTCACGCCCAGGCTGTTGTCAGTGGGTTTGACAATTTCCTGCAGGGAATAGTGAAAAGCTCCAGCGTTGTGGAGAGCATCGATCCGACCACGCACCGCAACAACGCGGATCGCTACTACCGCACCAATGAAATCAACGGGTATGTGCAGGACAAGTGGCAAGTACTGACCAACCTCAGCATCACTGCCGGTGTTCGATACGACTACCACGGCGGCATGACGGAAAAGTATGGCGATATGTTCAACTTCGATCCGGCCCTCTACGATGTGACTGGCACGAGCATGACTGGCTTCAACGTGGTGAACTCCGGAATCGTGATTGCGGGAAACAACAAGCAGAACCCGACCCAAGGTGTTTCAGCGTCGACCCTGGATGGACGCCAGTGGGGCATCTCACCCCGTGTCGGGTTCGCTTATTCTCCCAAGGCCCACCACGGCAATCTGGTAATCAGCGGCGGCGCGGGCCTCTACTACGATCGCGGTGAACTCTTCAGCTATCTCTCCCAACCGGCGGGCGGTTCGATTGGCGGTCCGTTTGGGGTCACTGAATCCGCTCCGCTGGTGAGCGTAGCCACCGGCTACACGCTCCAAAGTTCTGGCCTTACCCTGGAAAACCCAATGGGCAATCTGGCTTTCAGCACACCGGTGCAAGGGGGCATTTATACGCCGCCAAGCTCCAACCCGGGCGTTATTGGCGCGGCCCTCCAGGCTCAGCTGAACGAGATGACTGGAACTCCCACCGGCTATTACAGTCAATTCGGCAAGGACTGCAGCGGCTGGCAAAGTCAGGAAGGATACCTTCTCTGTACTTCACCTCTCAACTTTGGCGTGTACGACAAGAACAACGTGCTGCCGTACACAATCAACTACACCCTGAATGTGCAATGGCAGCCGGCCAGCACAGTCGCGGTCTCGGTTGGATTTACAGGCAACGGAGGCCGTCATTCGGTGATCCCGATTCCCATCAATGAGCCGGGCATTGCCACTGCGAACAACCCCATCTGGGGCGAAAACGCGTCTTACGGCATGGACGTTTTGAATCAGAACTCTTCGGACTGCGGGTACGATTATTGCCCGATCGCAGTCGAACCCTGGAACACATTCGATGCCGGCAATACCGACTTCAGAACGCCGTACGTCGGCTATAGTCCAAATGCCGCGGACTTTAAGACCGTAGGCGTCTCGGCCTATGATGCCCTGGAAACGCACATCGAGAAGCGGCTTTCGCATGACTTCCAGTTCGGAGGCAGCTATACGTGGAGCCACTCGCTGGATGAACAGAGTGACATCGGTCTGTTCTTTACCGGTGATAACCCGAAGAAGCTCCACGATTCGTGGGCATCTTCAGACTTCGACCGCAAGCATGTGTTTACGGCCAATTTTCAGATTGACGTGCCGAATGCGACAAGGGAGCATTCGTTTGCGTCGTACTTCACCAACAACTGGCACCTGACTGGAATCGGCGTTCTGCAAAGCGGTGAACCGTGGTCTTTGTATGAGTTCTACGGCGCGGTCGGCAGCATCAATTTTGGAAACTTTCCAACGTTGATGAACCCGGTTCTGGGAATCAAGGATCCTTCGCATCCTAAGTCGGCGCTAACCGGCAACCGGGGGAGGTTCCGTGATGCTTCCGGGAACTACATCCCATACATCGATCCGAGTCAGGTCGCGATCAGCTATCTCCAGCCGGGCACCAATGGCATTCCGGTCTCAACCGGCAGCGATCCGTCGGATATCTACCAAACTGCGTTCAATGTGGGACAGCGCAACATCTTCCGGCAGGATCTGCAGAAGCGTCTCGACCTTTCCATCCGCAAGGGTTTCAAGATCAGCGACAAGGTCACCATTCAGTACGAACTCAATGCTTTTAACATTACCAACACGACGAGCCCCGATATTCCGCAGGACCAGGCGCAGATTCGCCAGAACAACGGATGTTCGACAACTGCGATCGCCGCCTATGGTGGCAGTAACAACTGCGGCCAATATCGCAGCTATCTGGGTTACGGCGAAATTGTGACGTCCGACAATCCGGTGGATCAACAATCGGCGCTGGCCAATTTGGACGAGTTGCCCACGGCCAACGGTACCGGGAAATCAACTTTACTGCCGCTGCAGTTGCAACAGGGACAGGGATACTGCACGTCGCAAACAACGATCGCCGGTCAAGCAACCTGCCCAAACAACGCGGCCAACTTTGGCTCCGTCACCGGGACGATCGGCGGTTCCAGGGCATTCACCATGGGCCTGCACGTGACGTTTTAACCTCGGTGCATGCCGACAACAGCCGGGAGCCTGCGGGCTCCCGGTTTTCTTTGGGGCCACAGCAAAGTGGAGAGTGCACGTGAAACGAAAGAGTCGTCAAATCTGGTTCCTTTGTTTACTCGCCTTCGCTTTCATGGTGGCGGCATCACTACACGCGGAAGAGCATCCTTACGCGCTTTCCGGAACGCTCGTTACGCCCATCGGCATCGTGCCTCATGGAACGATCCTGATCGCTAGTGGAACCATTCAAGCTATTGGCGCTGACATCGTCGTTCCTTCGGGAACACCGGTCGTCGAAACTGACGGCGTCATCTTTCCTGGCTTGATCGATACACACAATCATTTGATCTGGAATGTATTTCCCCGCTGGAAACCCGCCGAGCCGGTGGGGGACCGATACGACTGGCAGGCGATGCGCGATTACGTCGCAAAACTTGCAGGGCCTGAAAAAGTGATGGTCGAACGCGGCAACGTCTGTGACATGGAGCGCTTCGCGGAAGTGAAGGCGATGCTTGGCGGTGCAACTTCGGTGGTCGGCAGCTACTCTCCAAAGAACGCCGATCCTCATGCGAACGAATGCGTCCGGGGGCTGGCGCGCAACCTCGATGTCTTTTCGGGCCTCTATTCGCCGACACTGAATTCCGAGCCACTCGCTTACGAAGTCTTCCCGTTCGAGATGCCGTATCTGAAGGCTGAGGCAATTCGCGAAGCGATGGCATCGGGCAAGATCAAAGCGCTCTTAATCCACGTTGCTGAGGGAAAGGACGCCAGTTCCGCGCGCGAATTCACGATGCTCAAGGCGGACGGTTTCGTGCGTCCCGGCGTGAGCATCATCCACGGTGTGAGCCTTGAGGACGCGGCATTTCACGAGATGGCTCGCAACGGTGTCAGCCTAATTTGGTCGCCCCACAGCAATATCTCTCTTTACGGCGTCACCGCAAACGTCGCCAGCGCGAAGGCCGCGGGAGTCACCATCGCCATCGCTCCGGATTGGAGTCCCAGCGGCACGAACGGCATGACGGAGGAACTTCAATACGCCTACAGATGGAACGCGAGACAGAGGCCGCCTGTCTTTACGCCGTCCGACTTTGTAGACATGGCTACCCGGAATCCTGCTCTTCTTGCTGGTGCCGGCGATAAGATCGGTGCACTTGCCGTTGGATACGCCGCGGACCTTGTCGTGCTTCCACGCCGAGATGGCCCGGCACCGGTGGCTCTTGTCGAAGCGCAGCCGGGAAGCATCAGGCTCGTCGTCGTTGGCGGAAAGCCGATGCTCGGCGATCGAGATCTCATGAGCGCTTTGCTCCCATCGGAGAGGCTCGAGTTATTGAAAGTCTGCAGCAACGCCAAGAGTCTGAATATCCGCGACGATCTCGGAGGACAGTCCTTCAATGAACTCGCAGAACATCTCAGGAAAGAGCTTCGGCGCTTGAACTTGTCGCTTGCTGATCTTGCGGATTGTGGCAACCGCACTCAGCTCAGCGTTCAGTCTGCGCCAGAACATGTTGGATCTCAGGTCGGAGTCGCCAACGTGAAAGGCCAACGATGAGAGCTGAGTGTATGTCAGAGGTGCTGGATGCAAATGGCAGGCACGATTCGAACCAACACGTCATGCAATAGACGTCCTCACGTTTGAGCCTATTTGGGTGGACTGGATGGCTATAGACCACATCAGGTCCACGCCTGAGCAAGGGTCAGGGCTGACCGAGCCGGACTCTCAGCGTGTGCCGGTCGCCAGCGGCATCGGTGCGGATCGAAGCGCAAGCTACCGCTGACTGATCAGAGCGTCTTGGTGTCGGAAGTCAACCTTGTGAACAAGCGCCTGAAATTGCGGGCCGTGGCGCAGACTATCAAAGCGAGGGTCGTAATGCAGGTAGATGACCCAGTTGGAGCGCGACTGAAACGCGCGATCCAGAAACTCGAGAGCCTTCTCTCGGTCCCCTGCGGCGGCCCACGCGGCGGCCAGATAGTAATCGGGAACGGTCGATCCATCCTGTCTTAACTGGATGGCCTGCAGATTCCGGGCTGCCCGGGCTCGTTCACCGGTTCGCGCTAACTCGTAGTCGAGAAGAACGGGAGTAATGGCGCCATCTCGCTCGAGGCTTTCGGCCTCCGTCAGCTCGGCCATCGACTTCTGATCCGATCCCATCTGCCCGTACGTGATGCCCAGCAATTGATGGGCCGGAACGAAATCGGGATAGAGTTCGAGCACCCGTTTGCACTGGTCAACCCCTTGATCATATTGACGGAGAAGATAGTAGCCCCAGGCCAGAGACGTCTGCACGCTGGGTGAAACCGGATCGAGCTGTGCAGCATGTTTCAGGGTCGCCAGGCCTTCGTCGCCGCGGCCCATGCCCATCAGGGCGTATCCGTAAAACTGATAAGCGACGGCATAATTTGAATCAAGAGCGACAGCCGCCTTGAACTCCCGCTCGGCGCCTGCCCAGTCCCAGTCGTAGTCGGTGTATGTGGATAACAATGCGATGTGGGCTTCGACGAGCGTGTTATCTAGCGACAAAGCTTTCAGCGCGGCCGCTTCCGCGCGCGGGTATACATCGGCCGGAGAAGCGAAGTCGTAAAAACCCTCCAGCTGATAGTCGTTGGCCATCGCAGCGTAGGCGCGCGCATACTTTGGATCGATCTGCACTGCGTCGTTCAGCAGAGAAATGGCCTTGGTGAGCGAGGTTCGCGTGCGCGTGGTGGCGAAGAAGTTGGCCTTCATGTAATCGCTGTAGGCTTCCGGATGGCTGGTATCGGGTCCCTGCGATCGGTTGCCGATGCTCATTTTGAACTGCGGCAGAATCGCGCTGGAAACCTGCTGGGCGATGGAGTCTTCGGTCGCGAAGATGCTGGTTTTGTCCGCGTTGAACGAGCCGGACCACACCGCCGCACCCGTGACACTATCGCAAAGTTGAACGGCGATCACGACCTTGTCCTGTTCGCGGTGGATCTCACCTTTCACGATCGATTGGACCTGGAGTTTCTTCCCGTCCGCGATTGGATCGACCTGAAAACCAACAATGGAGCGGACGGTAGCAGAGGAACGCACGCGGAGTTGGGAGATGGTGCTCAGCCTCGCTGCAACTGCATCGGCAAGTTCTGAGCCCAGATATTGGTCCTCGTCTTCCTGGCTGTCGGCCGTGAAAGGCAGTACGGCGACGGAACGAAAGGGCGCCAATGACGGATCGGCAATCGAGCCGGCCCGGTGGCGCGGGAAGGCCAACAGGCCAAGAACCAGGAGCCCTATAAGCGAGGCCAGCAACCCTGTTGCGGAAGCCTTCGCGCTCCATGGCCAGCGTGCGCGAAGGGGCAAGGAGGCCGAAGGGATTTCCTGAACGGCTCCCTCGCGAAGAGCGGCCGGTTCTTCCCCGTCGGGAGGACGCGGCGAAACCCCGGTGGGCGGATCGGCCGTATCCTTCACCTGGGATGGGGTGGAAGCCGCGGACTCCTCGTTGAACGGACCAATATAGCGGTAGCCCAGCCCCCAGCGCGTCTCGATCCACTCTGAAGCTGTCGGTTCGCCCAGAGCTTTGCGAATGGCACCGACCGCTTTGCTGAGGCTCTGGTCGTACACCTCTTTGCCATCCCAGAATCGGTCCAGCAGCTCCTTCCGACCGACCATCCGCAGCCGGTTTTCGATCAGGTACAGGAGCACTGCGTAGGGTTTGCGCGGCAGCGCCACCTTACGCGCACCAATCGTGAGTTCCTGCTTCTCCAGATCGAGGCGAGCATTGCCTAAGACCAGCATTTGCAAGGGGCCTGAGCTGTTCCGGGCGTTCAGTATAGCCAGACGGGGAGGAATTGCCTATTTTATTCGCAATTTGGTCGGATTTTCTGTGGGATTTTTTGGGGGCCCCGAGCCTACAGTGCCCATGAATCAGGGAAATTAGCTCACCGGCTTTCATGATCCTTCCCCCAGCTTTTAAATGGATGCTCGTTGAGCGTCCCAACTGAGTGCCCCGCTGGAGTCGCGCCATGACCTGTCTTCCCCGGTCTGTTGCCAGCCGTTTTGCTCGCCGTTCGCCATGCCATGTTGCCCAATGCGTTGCCCGCATCTTCGAGCGCATTCGGGGGTTCGAAAAGAGACCACCAATGCGGGTGGCATACTCGATTTTCCCGTCGTTTGCGGCATTGATTCTGGTGGGTGCCTTTCTCGCGTTGTCTTCGTTGTTGGATGCCCAGATTGCCACACCTCCAGCGCCCCGCGCGAGGCATCGCTCCGCCAAGCCTATGGTCACCGGAACTGACGGCACACAGACCGGCACAGCCGACTTTTTGGGCAACTTCACCACGATCACGACCTCGTCGGGGGCGGCGCTTGCGCTTGGCCGGGAGTCAGACTGCACGCTTACCCTGGCAACTGGCAACTACACGCTCACGGAATCAACCCTCAATTACACTGAAACCGCTTTAATCCCCGACTATGGGCGCGTGCTGCATTCCGAAGCACAACTCACGACCACTCCCGATGTCTTTGCGTCAGGTTGTGCGATAGAACCGACCGCTGGTTTTGGTTCGCGGCCTGGAATCTTCGTCGGAATGACAACCTCCGGAGTCTATGTTTATGCCGGTCTTGGGCTGGTCTATCCTTCGCTTGCTGAAGGCATCTACCTGTTGACGGGCACAACGAACTTCAGCCTTTCCTCTTTTCAGGACTCAACGGCTGGCAATCTGGCCACGGCCGATCTCAACAAGGACGGCAACGGAGACCTGGTGATTCTCGACAGCGCCGCAGCCACCACCGCCCGGGTCATTGTCATGCTCGGCAACGCTGACGGCACTTTCAAGAATGGTGTCATCTACCCGATCGCAGGCAACTACTCTGTCGCAGCCGTCATTGACGACGTGAATGGCGATGGCAAGCTGGACATCGTCGCCGTGTCAGGCGACCAGCAAATCTCGGTTTTACTTGGAAACGGTGACGGTACCTTTCAAGCCGCACAGAGTTTTGCGGCCCCATCTCTCCCCGGCCATACCAGCGCGGCTTCCACGCCCATTGTCAACTTGATTACCGCGGATCTGCGCGGCATCGGCAAGAAGGACGTCATCTGTTCGAACGGACTTGTCCTCTTAGGCAACGGGAATGGGACATTCACAGCCGTCGCGACACCGGCTTTTCCTTACTTCCAGGACCCCCTGTTTGCCGGAGGACCGAATCTTGCCAGCGGCGACGTGAACAAGGATGGCAAAATCGACGTCGTCGTCAACAACGGCTCGAGCATTTCCACATGGCTCGGAAACGGGGACGGCACCTTCACCCAGGGCCAGAGCTACGCGACCATCAATTCCGATGGCTTCATTTCAGTCAGTGATCTCGACGGCGATGGCAATGCGGATATCTTTGTCGGCCTCGGCGACGGAGGAGTTTACGCCGGCGATGAGGGTTCCCCCAACCTCGCGTACGCCCTGATGGGCAGCGGTAACGGCACCTTCCAGGGCGCACCGCAAATAGGATTCGGCGCTTACAACGGCAATAACCTTGCAGACGTGACCGGCAGCGGAACACTCGATCTCATCACGAACACCGTCAACACGCCCTATGGCTATCCCGATACAACCGTCCCGGCATTTACCGTTCAACTTGGCACAGGGAAGGGCTCGTTCACGCCCACCGCGACAATTACAGCACCCGCAAGTTTCGTTCTCAATGGAACGACCGTCACGGGCGCCAACACGACTGGTGCTAGCACTTTTGCCGTCGGCGATGTTAATGGCGACGGCAAAGCCGATCTCGTTTTCGCGGACAACGGCATTTACTCCGCTCCCGTCTATTTCACCGCAACCAGCAACGGCGATGGAACATTTCAGGCCCCAGCCCCTACGGCCTTTCCTCAGATTGCGCCCTCTGCCAATTTCGATATTTCGAACGCGGTCAGCGGCCTGCAAATCACTAACCTGAAAAAGGGCGGCAACGCAAGCTTGATTTTCTCCTTCAACGAAGTTGCCGGTGGTACAGGAGTGAACCCCTACAACGAGGGAATCGTCGTCCTTCCCGGCAACGGCAACGGGACCTTCCAGGCGACTCCTGTCATTACGACCACGTACAGTAGCACCACTGCTCCTTTCAGCACGTTCCCGCCGCAAATCGAAGCTGTTGCCGACCTCAACGGCGACGGTAATCCCGATCTGCTCGTCAATATCCCCGGCACGGTTGTTACAAACTTCCAGCTTCAGAATCAACTCGAGGTCTTTCTCGGAAATGGTGACGGCACATTCAAGACACCCATTCCCATCCCCTCGGCATCGGATCTCTACGGATTCCCCGTAGTCGCGGATTTGAACAAGGACGGTAAGCTCGATCTGGCCTTTCTCGCTGAAACCTCCGCCAGTCAGGCTGAGATCGTCATTGCTCTTGGAAACGGCGACGGCACCTTTGCAACGCCATCCATCCTCGATCTTTCAGGTGGCGACGCAATCCGAAACGCCAGCATCACTGCTGGCGACTTCAATAACGACGGCAACCTTGACTTGGCTCTCTTCGATTCCGAAGATTTCAGCGGAATCTTTTACGGAAATGGAACGGGAGCATTCACTTCAGTCAACATTGGCACCGCTTCCGCACCGATTCTGGTGCCACAGGATCTGATCAATCTGTCCGCGTCGGGGCCTGCTCTCGCTGCAAATCTGACGACAGGTTCTGCGCCCGACATCCTTGTCGGCAATACTATTCTGCTCAATGTCCACGGCGAGGCGCCCACCACGACGACCACGCCTACTGTCACCGTCACGCCTTCCCCATCGAGTATCACCACCGCGCAGTCGACCATGGTCACCGTCGCAGTCAGCGGCGGAAGCGGCGCAGCTACACCGACTGGCTCCGTCACTCTGAGCGGCGGGACCTACACTTCAGCGGCCACGACGCTCAGCGGCGGAAGCGCCGTCATCACCGTGCCCGCCGGCTCCCTCACGGCGGGGACAGACACACTCACAGCTACTTACACGCCCGACTCGACCAGTTCCTCCGTCTACAACGGCGCAACAGGAACGGGCTCAGTCACCGTGACCGCACCTGCTCCTGGATTTGCGCTGTTGAATGGTGGCAACATCACCGTGAGCCCCGGTGCGACAACAGCCAATACTTCGACGATCACCGTAACGCCGTCGGGCGGATTTACTGGCGCCGTTGCACTCACGTGTGCGATTGCCACGGCAGCTGCCAACGATCCAGCGACCTGCGCGCTCGCTCCTGCTTCTGTCACGATCACCGGCGGCACCGCGGGAACATCGACGCTCACCCTGACGACCACCGCTGCAACAACAGCGGCTCTGACCCGTCCCAAACCCGGCCGATCTCGCTGGTACGCCGCTGGAGGCGCAAGCCTGGCCTGTGTTCTGCTCTTCGTCGTGCCGGCACGCTGGCGGCGCTTGCGGACGATGCTCGGCATGATCGTTCTGTTTGCATGCCTCGCCGTGGGAATTGTGAGTTGCGGTGGTGGTGGAGGTGGGGGCGGGTCCAATGGCGGTGGAGGTGGAGGCACGAGCAATCCAGGGACGACGGCGGGAACCTATACCGTGACCGTAACTGGGACTGCGGGATCGACAACGGAGACCACCGCAGTCACGCTCACCGTGAATTAGGCCCATG
>CAZPEZ010000027.1:0-45797 GCA_964585715.1 uncultured Occallatibacter sp. | reverse complement strand
GAAAAGATGCGCGGCCGCGTCATGAGCTACTACACCATGGCCTTCGTCGGGATGGCGCCCTTCGGTAGCCTGCTCGCCGGCACGCTCGCCCACCTCATCGGAGCGCCGCGCACCGTGATCGTCAGCGGCGTCGCGTGCATCCTTGGAGCAATCTGGTTCTGGTCGAAGCTGCCGCACATCCGCAAGGACATGCGCCCTATCTACGAACGCCTCGGGATCATTCCACAAGCCCCGCTGGCCGAAGAGCCGGCCCAGAACTGACGTGCGGCCCTCGTCTCCGCAATGTAGGATGGCGGAGATGATGAGGAATCTCGGATGGAACTGACAGAAGATCTCGAGCGGATCGACTTGCAGGAACGCGAGCTTGTGCTGCCTCGCTTTGACACTCGCTTTGCCTGGGAATTGGGGAGTCGGCTTCGCGCGATGGCCGTTGAGCGCAAATTCGCCATCGTGATCGATGTACGCCGTTTCGGCCAGCCGCTCTTCTACGCCGCCATGGAGGACACGACCCCCGACAACGTCGAATGGGTGCGCCGCAAGAGCAAGGTAGTCGCTCGCTTCCATCGCAGCTCCTATGCCGTCGGACTGAAAGAAAAGGTCAAGAACGAGACCCTTCTGGAGAGCCAGGGACTTCCCCTTGCCGACTACGCCACTCATGGCGGCTCATTTCCGCTCGTGGTCGCCGGAGCAGGCATCGTCGGCAGCGCGACCGTTTCGGGCCTCCCGCAGCGCAGGGATCACGAGCTCGTCGTCGAGGCGTTGTGCGCGCTGCTCGGGCGGGACTATGACACACTGCGCCTGGCAAACGAGTGAAACCAATCAGGTCTTCGCAAGCAGAGCAACAAAAAAGCCATCGGTCTCAAACATGCCAGGTAGCAACTGTAGATAGCCGCGCTGCGTGATACAACTCGCAAGCCGCGTCGCACCCTCAACCACAAAAATTCCCTGGTTCATCATTTCAGCAATCCGATCCTGCATCGGGACGACGTGCGCCGCCTGCTCGTCTCTAAGCACCTTCGCAATAACCTCTTCGTTCTCTTCCGGCTCCAGCGAACAGGTGGAGTAGACCACGCGCCCTCCTGGCCGTACGGCCCGAAATGCAGCGCGAAGGATTGCGATCTGCCGCTCCGAGTGCCGCGACAGGTCTTCCGGTTTCAGGCGATGCCGAATCTCTGGATTGCGGCCCAACGTTCCCGTTCCACTGCAAGGCACGTCCGCCAACACCAGGTCATACGCGTCGACATCACCAATCTGCGCCGCATCGCCTGGACGGCACTCGACCCGCTCGCCCAACGAAGCCAGTCGCTCTCGCAAACCTGCCAGCCTCTGCGGGCTCGCCTCGCTGGCCACGACCTTCGCTTTTGGATTCCGCTCGGCAAGGATAAGTGTCTTGCCTCCGGGCGCCGCACACGCATCGAGGATGCGCTTCACCTCACGGTCAGCATCCGCCGCGGCGATCTCCGCCACCAGCTGCGATCCCTCATCCTGGAAGCGTACCCGGTCGGCTCGAAACGCGGCTGTCGCCGTCACGTCGCCCGCAGCGACACGGCGCGCCGCAACCAGCAGACTTCCCGGTTCGAGTAGGACTCCGGCCTGCTGCAGTTCCTCTTCCGCGCCTGGATCAGTGAGCCGAATCGTGTGCGAAGGCTCCGTCTGCCCATACGCGCGCATGGCCCGCGCCGCGTCGCTGCCATAGAGTCGACTCCACCGCTCCACCATCCACGCTGGATACGCGTGCGTCGGATCTGCTGCCGTCTCGCGCGGAGCACCAGCCAGCTTCCGCAACACCGCATTCACCATCCGCGACGCAAACCGATGCCCAGCCTGCTTCGCCAGTTCCACACTCTCATCGATCGCCGCATGCGCAGGAACCCGATCCATGTGCCGCAACTGGAAGGCTCCAAGACGCAGCGCAATCTGGATCTCAGAATCAAGCCGTGCCCCGGGTCGGTTGAGGTGCTGAAGGATCTGCTGGTCCAGCCGGACCTGCCAACGCAGCACACCGAGCACCAGTGCAGTCGCCAGATGACGATCCAGCGCCGAAAGCTCTGCCACTGCCTTTCCGCGCAGCAGCTCATCCGAGTGCGCTCGGCCTCGCTCGACTGTGAGAAGAACCTGGAATGCGGCCTTGCGCGCCGGAGAGACCGCCATCGCGCTCAGCCCAGCCGCATTCCCGAAACAAGTGGAGTCCCGCGTAGAAACTCCGCAGCCGTCACGCGCTTTTTGCCCTCAAGCTGCAGCTCCGTCAACGCCAGCCAGGTACCCTGCGCGCAGCTGACCAGCATGAGGTCCCGATCAACGACAAGTCGACCAGGCTCCTCGGAGCCGCTGTGTGGCGCCTGCTCAGCCGCAAGCGCCTCCATACGATGCACGATCAGCTTCTTGCCCGCGAGCAACGTAAACGCCCCCGGCCAGGGCTGAAATCCGCGCCAGCGGTTCCTCAACTCCGTTGCCGCATGCGCTGCAAAATCCATGTGCCCGTCCTCGCGGGTGAGAATCGGCGCAAGCGTGGCTCGCGCATGATCCTGCGGCTTCGGTTGAATACTGCCGTTCACCAATCCGTCCAGCGTCTCCACCATCAACGGCGCCCCGCGTTCCGCCATGATCTCGAACAGATCGCCCGCCGTCTGATCCGGTCCAATCGGCACTTCCTGCTGCAGCAACATCGGCCCGGTGTCGAGTCCCTCTTCCAGCAGCATCGTGGTATTCCCCGTCACGGTCTCGCCCATTGCCACCGCCCACTGAATCGGCGCAGCGCCGCGGTACTTCGGCAGAAGCGAACCGTGCAGATTGATGCAGCCGTACTTGGGCAGAGCCAGCATCCATGGGGGAACGATTCGCCCATAGGCCACCACGACAATCGCATCCGGGGCAATCGACTCTAACTGCGCGCGAAATTCCGCATTGTTGCGAATCTTGTCCAGCTGCGTGACGGATAGCCCCAAGTCCAGCGCAGCCTGCTTCACCGGCGTGGACTCGATGATCTGCTTGCGTCCTGCCGGCCGATCCGGCTGTGAAACGACCAGTGCGATCTCACGCCCAACCGCGTGCAAAGCATGCAGCGTCGGTACCGCAAACCGCGGCGTTCCGCAAAAGACCAATCTCATCGCGCCTCTTAGACGCCTTGCACGAGGATGGCGTGGTAGACGGCGCCCAGCAGCCGGTGCTCACGAACCTCGCGATACGCCGGGCTGTCGTACCAGGCCTTGGCAGCTTCCATGCTGGGAAACTCTGCGATGACTGTGCCCTCGGTCGGAATTCCTTCCACATCCTCGTGTTGCCCGTACGCCGCGAGAACCTTGACCGGATGGCCCGCCAAGGTCGCAGTGACCTTCTGCGAATAAATCTCCATCTCCTTCGGATCGAGCATCTTTTCGCGGGTAAACACAAAGTAAGCACTCATTGGAACTCCTCCGTTGTCGCCGTTCTGCACTTGTGAAGCCTGTTCACATTCTTTACTGCGATCGGACCGCCGCGGATTCGAGTCGGCTCCCTTGCTCTACCACGTACCTTCGCGCTGCATCTTGCGGATCTTGCGCAAGGTCAGGTCGCGCTTCAACGCGCTCATGCGGAAGATGAACAGCATTCCATCCAGGTGGTCGATCTCATGCTGAAAGGCTCGCGACAGCAGTTCTTCGCCATCCATCTCGAACCATTTGCCCTTCTCGTTCTGCGCCCGGATGCGCACCTTGGCGGCACGTGAAATCTTCTCGCGAATTTCGGGAAAGCTCAGGCAGCCTTCTTCCTCATATTGCTTGCCCTCGCGAAAAATGACCTCCGGATTGATCAGGACCAGCTTTTGCGCGGGATCCTTGCGCCCGCTCAGGTCGATCACAGTCACGCGCTTGGCGACACCCACCTGCTGCGCAGCCAGTCCGATCCCCTGCGAGGCATACATCGTCTCAAACATGTCCGCGACCAACTTGCGCAGCTCGGCACCGAATTCCGTCACCGGCTCACCCGGTTGCTGCAACACCGGGTCCGGGTACTTCACGATCTTCAGAATCATTTCTTTCTACTAATAACTCCGTATCTGTTCGATGTACCCCTTAAAATTCCGCTTCATCTCCAACGCCGAGTCGCCGCCGAACTTCTCGTGCACCAGGCTCGCCAGCGTCATCGCGACCATGGCCTCGGCTGCCACACCAGCCGCCGGTACAACGCAAATGTCGCTGCGCTCATAGCTTGCGCTCGTCGCTTCGCGAGTGTCGAATCGCACCGACTCCAGCGGCCGCCGCAGCGTCGAAATCGGCTTCAGATAGCCACGCACAACAACGTCTTCGCCATTCGAAATCCCGCCTTCGATCCCGCCGGCATTGTTCCGATCGCGCCTAAAGCGCGTGGGCTTACCCGTATCTCCGGCAGAGTAGTGAATCGCATCATGCACCGCGGAGCCGAACGACTCGGCTGCCACCACACCGCGGCCTATCTCCACCGCCTTCACTGCCTGCAGGCTCATCACTGACCAGGCCAACAGCCCATCCAGGCGTTCGTCCCAGGTGGCATAGGTCCCAAGCCCGGCAGGCACATTGTGCGCCACCACCTCAAACACGCCGCCGACCGTATCGCCTGTCCGCGAGGCATGCTCCACTTCTTCCTTCATCTTCGCTTCGGTCGCAGCGTCCACACAGCTCAGCAGAATCTCGGATTTCGCGGTAACTGAAGCAATCTCGTCCCAGGTTGCCGTCCGTTCCAGCTCCACGCGCCCTACTCGGATCACGTGACTGCCGATCTCGATCCCTAGTTCGCGCAACAGCAGCTTAGCGAAGCCTCCAGCCGCTACCCGCGCCGTTGACTCGCGCGCCGAGGCCCGCTCCAGCACATAGCGCGCATCAGGAAAGTTGTACTTCAAAGCGCCGGCCAGATCGGCATGGCCTGGCCGCGGCGAGGCGACCGCTTGATGTTTGGCAGGGTCACCTGCCTCGACCGGCAGCTTCTCTTCCCAGTTCTTCCAATCGCGGTTCACGATCTCCAGCGCCACCGGCGACCCGATCGTCTTGCCGTGCCGCACCCCGCTCACTACATGAACCTTGTCCGTCTCGATCTTCATCCGGCCGCCACGGCCGTAGCCCTGCTGCCGCCGCCACAACTCGCGGTTCACGAACTCAAGATCGACCGGCACTCCCGCCGGCAGTCCGGAGACCATGGCAATCAAAGCCTCGCCGTGCGACTCCCCGGCTGTCGAAAAACGGATCATATCTTCTTGATTGTAAGGGATCAGTGGACAGCCCAACAGAGAAGCTGAGAAAGAGCGAAGGAGTGCAGGAAAGCCAATTCTGGAACCCGCAAACGCCTGGTTCCTTCAGATGACTCCCTGTGTGCTGACGCGATCAGGGGCCAGTCTCCAAGATTTCGGTTCACTCATTCACTGTTTCTCTGTTTCACTGTCCTCCATGAGCTACTTTCTCTTCAAATCCGAACCCGAAGTCTACTCCTTCGACAATCTGGTCCGCGACCAGGAGACCGTCTGGGATGGCGTCAACAATCCCACAGCGGTCAAGCATCTGCGCGAGATGAAGCCCGGCACGCATTGGATCTTCTACCATACCGGCGACGAGCGCACTGCGGTCGGCACCGGCACCGTGGTGAGTGTTGACGCTTCCAATCCCAAAGTGCCCGTGGTGCGCGTGAAAGCAGGCAAGCGCCTCAAAACGCCCAAAACGCTCGCAGCCATAAAGGCCGAGAAGCTCTTTTCAAACTCTCCCTTGGTCCAGATCGGCCGACTCTCCGTCGTTCCTCTCACCAAAGAACAGTGGGACTGGTTTCTGGCTTAATCCAGTTCCGCGCTCACTGCCCGAACTGGCGAAGATGGTGGTCGCAGTGCAGGTATGCCCAGCGCATCCATTCTTTCTCCGTCATCCGTCCGAACATCGGATGAGGACGAAACTCGAACGTGCGCGGCTGCCGCGTGAACTTCTCGATCGTCGCCAGAAGAACGTTCCGATCCGTTTCGAATTCCGCCGGCGGCGTTCCACCAACTCCCTGTTCGAACTCCGGACGCGTCTTCACGCCGTGGGGCCATTGCATCGGCGCATACAGCGCGATTCCCTTCGTGAGCCGCCACACGCTGAAGCGCACAATCTTCGCGGGCTTGTCGCCCATCATCCCAAGGAAGCTATCGTTCAGGTGACAGATCATCTGCGCGGCCGTCATTTTACCCCATTGACGCGGGGAATCTGGCTGCACATTACGAAGGCGAGCCACAATCTCGGCTTTGCACTCCGGATCGTCGAGCATCCTTGCGCTCAAACGCCCTCCAGCTTCAGTTGACCTTCTTTCTTACCTTCGGGAGCAGCTTCTCCGCCCTCCAGCCACGCCCGCGTATTGAGCAGTTGCCGCTGATCCAGTGCCCACACGCGCCCCGTCAACTCATCCGCCGCCTTGCCTTCGCGCGCCGACCTCTCGAACTCGCTTGCCACGGCCTGCATCTTGGCGTCGAGATCGTCCAGAAAGTTCAAAACCAGCGCCTCGGGAATCATGGGTAGCTTCGGCGATCCAAACTCGAGCTTGCCGTGATGCGACAAGATCAGGTGCTCGACAATCGTCTTCAATCGCGGCGGAAAATCCGGCAACCCCGCGATCGCCCCTTGCACCATCTCCAGCCCCATCTGGATGTGGCCCAGCAGCGTGCCTTCCACCGTGTACTCGAAACCCACATCCCACGCCAACTCTTTCACCTTGCCGATATCGTGCAGGATCACGCCCGTCAGCACCAGGTCACGCTGCAAGATGGGGTAGTGGGGCACCACGCGTTCGGCGAGCTTCGCCAAACTCACCACGTGCTCCAGCAATCCGCCCAGCCATGCATGATGCAACTGCCGGGCGGCCGGCGCTTCGCGATAGGCTTGTGCCAGTTCCGCATCGTCCAGCAACGCCTTGAGCAGCAGTTTCAAATTCGGCTCGGTGAAGCTCTCTACAAAGCCCATCAGCTCTTGCCACAGCGAATTCACGTCATACGTGGTTGCCGGCATCATGTCAGCCCGCTCGGCCTCGCCTTCGTGCACACGGCGCAATTGCTCCACTTTCATCTGCATGCGATCGTCGAACCGCGACACGCTTCCCCGGACTTTTACCACGTCGCCCCGGCTCACATCGCGCGAGATGCGCGGATCGTCAGGTTCCCACACCCGCGCTTCCAATTGGCCGGTCTTGTCGCTGAGAATCAGGCTGAAATAAGGCTTGTTCGTCCTGGTGCTGCGGGTCTGCTTCGATAGCAGCAGAAAGAACGCATCGAAGACCTTTTGTTCGTCAAATCCCGCGACGTCGGAAATATAGATATCTTTCATGTCTGCGGGAAAGCATACAGCAAGCAAAACGGCCTCTCAATCTCTTCGCGCACACGCATGCGAAGATTCCTGATATGACCGAAAGCGATCCGACTCCCGCAGTATTCGAAAAGACACAGCCCGATTGAAGGCACCTCAAAACAAAGGGGCCGGGAACCCTCCCGGCCCTTCCTGTTCAGTTCGCAACCTAGCTCAATTACTGTTGTTGGGGCGCAGGGGTCGCAGGTGTCTGCGCAGGCGCCGGCGCTCCTGCTACAGGAGGCACCGGTGTAGGCTGCGGCGCTGGCCCTGCGTCCTCCGACTTCTTTTTGTCGCTCAATCGAGTCTTCTCGCCGGTTGTGGTGTCCTTCCTTTTCTTCTTGGTCTGGTCGCCATTCAAACCAAGCGCCGCAGATTGCGTCTGACGGTCCGCGACCTCGCCCGCGTCCGGAGCCTGCGGCGTCAACGCGTCTCTCTGCTGCTGCGCCGTGGTCTTGGGCTGTTTCAGCTGCTTTGCGCGAGCGCTAAAGCGTGTCTTCTTTCGCGCCTCTTCGTTGGTCTCCAGCGGATTCGTCGGCTCGTTTGCCGCGCTCGCCGTCTCCGTTCCGGCTCCCGCGTCCTCGGTCTGGCTGGCGGGCGTGCTCGGCAGCGTCTTCGTTGGAGCCTGACCGAAGCGAATCTTCTCCTTCTTGCCTGGCTTCTGAAGGGCCTGCTCGGTCTTGCTTCCCTTCTTCTTGCTCTTCTCGGCTGCAGCCGGCTGAGGCGCTGGCGCCTGTTCGTCGGAGGCAAGCTGGGCCGGCTTCGTTTTCTGCCTGAACCCGTGTGTCGTTTCGCGGAAACGCGTCCGCTCCACCTTGTGCTTCTTCTTCGTCGCAGGCGCTGTATACGAGGAATAAGCAATCGGGAAGATTTGCTTGTTGGGACTCGCCCCCGTATCCACGTAGCCCGTCTTGATCTCGATCGACGAGTCGTCACGCATTTGCGTTAGGTAGTCGCGAATCGCCGGCTCCATCCGGCTCATGAAAAAAGTCTGCTCCACGTCATTTTCCACGTCCTTGTAGGCGGGGACACCGCCCGGCGCGTGAGCGACAACCTTCATAATCACGAATCCCTGCTTGGTCCGAATCGGCTGCGTCACGTCGCCGACTTTCAGCGGAAATGTCGCTTCTTCAAACACCGATCCCAGTTGACCGCGCTTGTAAGTGCCCATATCTCCACCCTCGGCAGCCGTCGTGCCGTCGCTCATGGTCCGAGCAAGTTGCGCAAAGTCGGCTCCGGCACGCAATTTGGTTTCGATGTCGTTTGCTTTGGTCTGGGCATCCGCAACCTTTTGCGGATCGTCGGGCTCCGCTCCGCCGATCTGCGGCGCAGCACCGTTATTCCCCGTCGAAATCAGAATCTCTGCGAGCTTGACGCTCTCCTGCTGCGCGTAGTCCTGCTTATGCGTTTCAAAGTAGCGCTGCACTTCCCCAGGAGTGATGTGGATCCTTTGCCCGACTTCCTGACGCATCACTTCCTGCGTAACAATCTGATTCCGAATGTTGGCCTTGAAGTCCTCGTAGCTCACACCCTGGTCGCGCGCCGCTTTCTCCAGTTCCTCAAGCGTCGCCAGGTTGTATTGCTTGCGAATCTCGTTGAGCTTGTTGACTAGTTCGGTCTCGCCGGTAATTCCCAGCTCTTTCCCTTTTGACAGCCACAACTGCTGGTCGATCAGGTTGCGCAGCAGATCCTTGTGCGCCTCCGACATCTCCTGCATCGAGGCGCCCCGCTGCCGCTCTTCCTGGTCCATCTCCTGCATCGAGCGTTGAAAGTCGGTGGTAGTGATGATCTGGTCGTTCACCCGCGCGATGATCTCTTCAACTGTCACGCCACCGTACGGGCTGGCGGGAACCGAAGTGCGTGTCTGGGCAAAAAGCGGACCTGCAGGCAGCGCCGTCACCAACACGAAAGCCGCGGGAATGCAAAGGATACGAAAAGTCATAGGTCGGAACAGGACAGGCGGCAATCGATAGTCCCCTGAACCATAGACGCCATTGTAAATGCCGGGATAGCACGAACGCGAAACAACACCGCAATCCGCACTCTCAAAGAGCACATTTTGAAGCCTCGACGACCACTTACCAACGGGTCACGCTACCTGTTGCGACGGCAGCTTCGTCAAATAAGTGAGTGGTATACTCAAGCCCAAGACTGCCTTGTGCGGCGCTTGCTTGGCGCCTGCCGCTCCCGCCGTCCGGAGGTACCTTCCGTCTATGACTCCACGTGCCCGCAGGGCATTTTTCACCCTCGTCCTCTTCTTTACAGTATGCGCGGTTGTGGGCAGCGTAATGCAGCGCAAAGTCGGCGCCCAATCGTCGCAGGACGAGAGCCAGATTCGCGACAGTCTGAAGACCTTTACCGATGTCTACGCGCTCGTGGAGCAGAACTACGCGGAGCCCATCAACGGCGACAAAGCCGATACCGCTATATACGACGGCGCCATCCCCGGCATGCTGCGCGTTCTCGACCCGCACTCCAATTTCTATGACCCTAAGGCCTACGCCAAAATGCGCGAAGATCAGCGCGGCCACTACTACGGAGTGGGCATGGTGATCCAGCAGCAGGGCAACAAGGTCTTCGTGATTACGCCCTATGAGAACACACCCTCGTTCCGCGCCGGCATCCGGCCCGGCGATGTCATCTCGGCGATCGACGGCAAATCCGCCGATGGCCTGAGTTCCGATCTCGTGGCCAAGGCTCTCAAGGGTCCCAAGGGAACACACGTGCAGGTCACGATGATCCGCGAAGGCCAGCCGAAGCCCCTCGTATTCGATCTGATTCGCGATGAGATCCCTCACCCGTCCGTCGACCTCGCCTATGAGATCAAGCCCGGCGTCGGCTACGTCCACCTGACCCAGTTCCAGGAAACCACCGCGCAGGAAGTCCTCGACGCCGTCGACGGTTTCCAGAACCTGCACGGACTCGTGCTCGACCTCCGCAACAATCCCGGCGGCCTCCTGAGCCAGGCAGTCGAGGTTTGCGATCATCTTCTGTCGAAGGGCCAGACCATCGTCTCGCAGCGCGGACGCGCCTACCCGGATCAGGTCTACACAGCCAACAAGGGCAACGACGGCAAGGCTTTCCCCATCGTTGTGCTGGTCAATCACAACACGGCTTCGGCTGCCGAGATCGTTTCAGGCGCTCTCCAGGACCATGACCGCGCTCTGATCGTCGGCGAAACCACCTTCGGCAAAGGCCTGGTACAGACGGTCTACAACCTCAGCGAGAACACCGGCCTCGCACTGACCACCTATCACTACTTCACGCCGTCCGGGCGCCTCATTCAGCGCAACTACAGCGGCGTTTCGCTCTACGACTACTACTACAACCACGCCGGTGCGTCCGCTCCTGACTCGACCAATCGCGAAGTCAAAATGACGGACTCGGGCCGCACCGTCTACGGCGGCGGCGGCATCACGCCGGACGAGAAGGTCGAAGCTCCCAAGACCTCCGACTTCCAGGAGGAACTGCTCTACAAATCGGCGTTCTTCCACTTTGCGGCGCATTATCTCGCCAATCGTTCTGTCGACAAGAACTTCCAGGTCGACGACGCCGTCATGAGCGACTTCAAGCAGTACCTGACGACGCTAAGCATTCCCTGGACCGACAAAGACATCAATGAGGTATCGGACTGGGTCAAGGTCAGCATCAGGCAATCCATCGTGACCAGCCAGTTCGGACAGCTGCAGGGACTGCGCGTCATTGCCGACTGGGATCCGTCGATCCAGAAAGCACTCAGCTTCCTGCCCGAAGCGCAGGCGCTCGAAGACAACGCTCACAAGGTACTGGCCCAGAAGGCTGAAGCGCGCAGCGGCGCAGCACAGGGCTCGGCGGCGGCACAGCAACCCTGAGGTATTCATACCTTCATCGAACGAAAAGGCATCCGACCGTGGATGCCTTTTCTGCTTCTTGCCAACCCGACAGGAAGAATGCACTCACGCCGATCTCAGCGTTGGCTCGCCTCGCCAGCCGCAACCTTCTGATTGAACTCCGCCGATCTGTTGCGCGGCACGCTCAACGATTGCCAACGGTCGCAGGCAAAATGCTTCGCCAACAGCACAATCTGCCCCACATGATGCGGATAGTGCGCCAGCTGCCGATTCACTGCCTGCATCACCGATTGCGCTTCTCCGCGGATAGTGACCCTTCGACCCAGATCGGCATCGGTCAACGGCGCAATCGCCCCGAAGAGGCAATCCCAGCCATCTTCCCATTCCGCCAGCAGCGCTGCGCGTGTCGTCGGTGGGTCAACGAACTCGCCATCGCGATTCCGATTGGGCTTCTCGCCGTCCGTCGTCAAGAAGTCACTCCATCGCGACCGCATGTTGCCCACCATGTGTTTCACAATGATCGCGATCGAGTTGGCCTCTTGGTCCAGCGTCTCGAACAGTTGCTCGTCCGTCACCTGCTCCATTGCGCGCTCGGCCAGCTTCTTGTAATAGCGAAAAACCTCGATTGCGTCCTCGATATACGACGTTGTGAACTGAAGTGCCATGCCGGCAGTTTAGCCGAACTCCTCTACGGTTCGTCGGCGTAGATCTCGACCTCCGCCTTGCCGCCCTCGGTCTGTCGCGCCCGGTACATCCCCGGCGTATTGAAGCTCCAGGCCATCTGCCCGTCCGGGGTCAGCGCGATCACTCCACCGTCGCCGTGCAGTGCCTCCAGTTCTTTGTGGATGACTTCATCAGCCGCCTGCTGAACCTTCATTCCGCGGAAGTACACCAGATTGCAAATCTCGCGCGCCACACCAAGCCGGATGAAATACTCCCCCGTCCCCGTCGCCGACACGGCGCACGATTGATGCGACGCATACGTACCGGCGCCAATGATGGGAGAATCGCCCACGCGCCCCCACTTCTTCGCCTGCGTCCCTCCCGTCGAAGTACCGGCAGCGATGTCACCGCGCTTGTCGAGCGCCACCACGCCCACAGTGCCATATTTGTGTGCATCCGGCGGTTCGATCTTCGCTTGCGGTTCCGGCGGCGCAGGCGGAGCACCCGCAGGCCGCGGCGGAATCGGCAATCCTTCTTTCTTCAACTCCTTCACCAAACCCTGCCACCTCCGCTCCGTGAAGAAGAAGCTCGGATCGACCTGCTCAAGTCCCACCTGCCCGGCAAATGCATCGGCCCCCGCGCCAATCAACATCACGTGGGGGGACTTCTCCATCACCGCCCGCGCCAGGCTGATCGGATGCCGCGTCCGCGTCACACCCGCCACAGCTCCCGCCTTCAGCGTTGCGCCGTCCATGATCGCCGCGTCCAGCTCATTCTTACCCTCCGCTGTGAACACCGCCCCTCTACCGGCATTAAACAGCGGATCGTCCTCGAGAATCTTGATCACCGCTTCAACTGCATCCAGTGACGACCCGCCCTCATCCAGCACCTTTGCTCCGGCTCCAATCGCCTGCGCCATCGATGCCCGATAAGCCGCTTCAGTCTTCGCGTCCATTGTCATCCGCTCAATCACCCCGGCGCCGCCATGGACCTCGATCGCCCAGGGATGTTCCGTCTGCTGCGCGAACCCGGACGCGCCGCCGAGCAGCAGAAAGATCGCGCACCGTCTCCAATTCGCTCTTCGCATCATCCACCCCAATTCCACCTGACGTGAAATCGCACCGAATACAGCCATCCTATGTCCAAAGATCCAGTTCACCCAAAGAACGATTGCATATCATGCAACTATGCTTAGCCCTTCGCAGCTCGCTCGTCCTCTCGGCGTTCTGGCCCTCGCACTCCATAGCGCGGTAGCGCTGCTCGCGGCGCCGCATCGCATCGAGGTCAAGGTTGTCGTCGTCGCGATGTTCGAGGTCGGGCAGGACACAGGCGATCAGCCCGGCGAATTGCAGGATTGGGTCGAACGCGATCATCTCGATCGCGTCTATCCCCTCCCTGCCGGTTACCACGCCATTCGTACGAATGACCACGGGGAGATGGCTGTCCTCACGGGTCAGGGTACAGCACATGCGGCCGCCACCATCATGGCGCTCGGTCTCGATCCGCGTTTCGACCTGACGCACGCGTACTGGATCGTCGCCGGTATCGCCGGTGGCAGCCCCGACCGCATCTCACTCGGCTCCGCCGCGTGGGCCCGTTGGGTTGTCGACGGCGACCTCGGCTACGAGATCGACCCCCGCGAAGTCCCTTCCGATTGGTCCACCGGCTATCTTCCCCTGCGCAAAACCAAGCCTTTCGAACTTCCCGCCGCACCGCTCGAAGGTCAGGTCTTCGCGCTCAACCCCGGCCTGACGCAGTGGGCCTTCGACCTCACACGCAACATCTCTCTGGCCGACTCCGACAAGCTCCGTGAAATCCGGACCGGCTTCGACGGCGCCGCCGCGCAGCGTCCACCCTCAGTCATGCTTGGCGACGAAATCTCCGGGTCAACCTACTGGCACGGCAAGCTCCTCGACCAATGGGCTGCCGCATGGGTCTCCTACTTCACCGGTGGCCAGGGACAATTCGTCACAACTGCCATGGAGGACACCGGCACGTTGCTCTCGCTTAAGAATCTCGCCGCAGCGGGCCTTGTCGACTACAACCGCGTCCTCGTGCTGCGCACCGTCAGCAACTACGATCGGCAACCGCTAGGCTTGACAGCCGCCGACAGCCTCGCCCGTCAGCGAATTGGCAGCTACAGCGCCTATCTTCCTTCTCTCGAAGCCGCCTACACCGTGGGCCACACCGTCGTGAACGAGTTGCTCGCCAATTGGCCGAAATATGAGCACAAATCTCCGGAGAGCGCGAAATGAACGCACCTGCCGATAGCCCCGAACTTGCCGTCGAATTACTCGACCGCGCTTTCAACGGCGGCGATCTCGATGCCGTCCTGAGCTTCTACGAGGAGGGGGCAACAGTTGTGGCCAGCCCCGCCAACGTCCTGCGTGGTAGAGAGCAGCTCGTTACCTTCTTCGAAGCAGCCCTGCGGTCCGGTGCCCATGCAAAACAGCTTAGGACGCAAGTGTTCGAGGCCGACGGCATTGCGCTCTTCCTCTCGCGCTGGACTCTCCTTCCGAAGAATGCGGCTCAAGATGAGATCGGACAGGTATTTTTCGCAACGACCGTCTTCCGCAGACATCCCGATGGCTCATGGAAGATCCTGATCGATAATCCATTCGGTCCGGCGGCGCTGGAAGGGAAGTAGATTGGCCACTCAAAGCCTCTTCCGAAATGCGCCCAGCGATCCACGACCTCGAAGCCCAGGCCCCATGCGCGTGCAGGGACTCCGCGTTATCCAGCAGCGCGTCTGAAGCCAATTCACTGCATCCCTTCGCGCGGCACCAATCCTCAGCAGCGCACATCAAGGCGCGTCCAACCCCGCGCCGCGCGACTCGGGGCGCACAAACATCCCTCGATGAATCCCACAGGACAGGACGTGTCACATCCGTCCGCGTGCGAGCGCAGACCCGCTTGCAGGAACCCGATCGCCACGTCTGCCTCATTCACTCCCAGCAGGACCACGGCCGGCAGCGTCCTGCACATGCCGGTCTCGATCAACGAAGCGGCCTCGCTCTGAAACTCCGCAAGTGAATCGTCGGGCCAGAGCGAAACCATCAGTTCGGCGATCGCGCCTTCGTCGCCCCGCCGCGCCTCTCGGATTGCCCCTTCGGCCATGTCCTCGATTCTACGAGCGCTGCTCTTGGCGAAGTAGACCTCGGCAAGGCACAATGCTTGCGTTCGGCAAATTCACGTCACACCCTGCATCGCACGGCTGAACTCGAGCGCATGCACGGATAAGGAAGACCGCATGCACTCTGTCTGGCTCGGCGAATACCTTGGCACCCTGGTTCTCATTCTGCTCGGGAACGGCGTCAACGCCAACGTCACCCTGCGCAAATCCTATGCCGCCGACGCTGGCTGGATGGTCGTCGCAACAGGCTGGGGCATCGCCGTCCTGTGCGGAGTGCTCGTTGCCCAGGCCTTTGGCAGCTCCGGCGCTCATCTGAACCCCGCTATCTCGCTCGCAGCGGCGGTCAACAGCGGAGACTACTCGCATCTGCTGAGTCTCTGGTCCGCTCAATTGCTGGGCGCGATGACTGGCTCTGCAATCATGGTCCTTCACTTCGCCCCGCACTGGAGCCTGACGCCCGATCCGGCCGCTAAACTCAGTATCTTCTGCACCGGCCCTGCGATCCAAAGCCCGCTGGCCAACATCGCAAGCGAGATCATCGGCACCATGATGCTGGTCATCGTCGCTGGAGCCATCTTCTCGCACGGCGTTTCGGCTATCGGCCCAGCAGCCGGCATCGGGCCCTGGCTTGTCGCGAGCCTTGTGTGGGGCATCGGCCTCTCGCTCGGAGGAACCACGGGCTATGCCATCAATCCAGCGCGCGACCTCGGCCCGCGCCTCGTCCATGCCCTGCTCCCGATTCCCAGCAAGGGCGGCTCCAACTGGCGCTACGCACCGATCCCCATCGTCGGCGACCTCATCGGCGGCGCTCTCGCCGGTCTATTCCTGCACTACGCCCACCTCTAGCGTCAGACCACACACCTGCGCGCCTCAACCCACCTCGACCATGATCTTGCTGAAGCGCGCGGGCTCGCGGCTCCACGCCTCCAGCACGGCCGGCGTCTCCTCCATCGGCACGCGATGCGTCACCGCATCGTCCACCGGAAACCGGTGCGCCTCCAGCATGCGAATCACTTCACGAAAGTCCTCAGGCTGCCCGTTGCGCGCGCCCAGAATATCGAGCTCCTTGTGGACAAACGGTCGCGTCTCATAGGTCACGTGCTCCTTGGCCCAGCCGATGTAGACCACGCGCCCCGTGTACGCCACTTCCTCCACTGCCGCACGATACGTCTCAGGCAGGCCGATCGCCTCGATCACAACGTCCGGCCCACGCCCATTTGTCAGTTCGGTGAGTCGCGCGTGCAGGTCTTGGGTCGCAGTACTAATCGTGTGGACCGCGCCGGCTTTGCTCGCTATCGCGAGCTTTCCCTCGTCTACATCGATCCCGATCACGGTCGCTCCGCGAAATGCCGCGCCGGCGACTGCGCCCAGACCAACGCCACCACATCCGATCACCGCGACTGTGTCCTCGCGAACAACCCGCCCCCGTGCGACAGCATGAAAGCCAACCGTAAGCGGCTCGACCAGGCAGAGCTCCTTCAGCGTCAGATCCGCACGAAACATACGCGACTCGGGCGCCACAATAAACTCCGTCAACGCACCATCTCTCTGTACGCCCAACGTCTGGTTGAACTGGCACGCATTCGGCCGATTTCGGAGACAGGCAGCGCACTTCCCGCAGCTTGAGCCCGGAGACAGCGTCGCCGCCGTTCCCGTCGCCCAACCCTTCACATCCGGACCGCTCAACACCACGGTGGCCGCGACTTCATGCCCCAGGATCCGCGGATAGCTCACCAGCGGGTTGCGTCCGCGATAAGAATTCAGGTCGCTGCCGCACAGCCCGACTCGTTCCACCCGCAAGAGCACCTCGCCTTCACACGGTGCTTCAGGCTCCTTCACATGCCTGAGCGCAGCCTGGCCCGGCGCTTCCAGCACAACGGCCCTCATCGCTCCTCCTGTCTCTTTTGCCGCGAAGCTTCGATCATAGTTCAGCCGCCAGGTCCTCCCTTTCTGGCGCACACACTGTATCCTTGCCATGGACAGCCCGTTCCTGAATCTGTCCCCCATTCACAAAGACATGACCGACTCTGTGCTGCAACTCGATCCTCGCGATAACGTTCTTGTCGCGCTCAAACCGCTGCGTGGCGGAACCGTCATCCACTTTGGTGAACGGTCCTGCACGGTCATTGACGACATCCCAGCCAAGCACAAGGTCGCCGTCACCGATCTCGCTCCGGGCGATCTCGTGTATCTGTACGGCATGGTCGTTGGCGAAGCCGTCAAGGTCATTCCGCGTGGCGGCCTCATCTCCACACGCACCATTCGCCACCGCGCAGGCGATTACTCTGCCGAGCGCCATCCAGTGTCCTTCCCTCTACCCGATCCCAGCCCTTGGGCCGCACGCACCTTCGACGGCTATCGCCGCGCTGACGGCCAGGTGGGCACGCGCAACTATTGGATTGTCCTGCCCCTCGTCTTCTGCGAGAACCGCAATATCGACCGCATGCGCGAGGCTCTTGAAGAGGAACTTGGCTACGGCGTTTCCCACAACAGCTACCGCCGCCACGTCCGCCAGCTCGTCAGGCGTCATGCCAACAGCGATAAGCTACGCGCCGACGATCGCGCACAGGCACAGGCCCAACGCGTCTTTCCCAACATCGACGGCATTCGCTTCCTCACCCATGAGGGCGGCTGCGGCGGCACACGTCAGGATGCGCAGGCTCTCTGCGGCCTGCTCGCCGGCTATATTCACCATCCCAATGTCGCGGGCGCAACGGTGCTCAGCCTCGGATGTCAGAATGCCCAAGCCAGCATGCTCCTCGACGAACTGCGTGCCCGCGATCCGGAGATGACCAAGCCAGTCCTCGTCTTCGATCAGCAGAAATCGGGCAGCGGATCGGTGCTCATGACCCGTGCCCTCAATGAAACATTCGATGCTCTCGTGAAGGCCAACGAGGTTGAGCGCACCCCGGCGCCTCTCTCCGCTCTCACAATCGGACTCAAATGCGGCGGCTCCGACGGCTTCAGTGGTATCTCGGCGAATCCCACCCTCGGCTATCTGTCAGACCTGCTCGGCGAGCTGGGCGGCAAGACCTTGCTCTCGGAGTTCCCTGAATTGCACGGCGTCGAGCAGGAGCTCATCAATCGCTGTGCCACCGACGAGCTTGCCCAGCGCTTTTACGGCCTCATGCAGGCCTACTCTGCACGCGCCAAAGCCGTGCACTCCGGTTTTGAGATGAATCCCTCGCCAGGCAATATCGAGGACGGGCTCACTACCGACGCCATCAAGTCAGCCGGAGCCGCGCGCAAAGGCGGCGTCGCCCCTGTCCGCGATGTCCTCGACTTCCCCGAATACACAAAGACACCTGGCCTCAGTCTTCTCTGTACTCCCGGCAACGACGTCGAATGCGTCACCGCGCAGGCCGGTGCCGGCGCGAACCTCGTTCTCTTCACCACCGGCCTCGGCACGCCCACCGGCAATCCCGTTGCGCCGGTCCTCAAGATCTCGACCAACTCCATCCTCGCCGATCGCATGGGAGACATCATCGACTTCGATGCCGGCCCGATTATCACGGGCGACACAACGATTCCCGCCTGTGCTGAAGAATTGCTGAATTTCTGCATCCAGGTGGCGAGCGGCCAACGCCTCACCAAAGCCGAGCAGCTTGGCCAGAACGACTTCATCCCCTGGAAGCGCGGCGTCTCGCTCTAGTCAGCGAAAAAGAATGAGTGGGTGGGGGTGCCCCGGTCCCTGGTTCGGGACTTGGGATGCGAACCGCGATCACTCCAGCAACGACGCCGCGACCGCCAACGCCGTGATGGCAGCCGTCTCGGCTCGCAGAATCCGCGGTCCCAGCGAGACCGCCTTCCACCCATGGGCATCGTAGAGCGCTTCCTCATCCGGAGCCCACCCGCCTTCGGGTCCAACGGCGATCTCGAATACAGGCATCTGAGCTCCCGCTCCTGCAATCGCTTCCAACAAAACTCCCCGCAGCGTCGTCGAACGCTCCTGCTCCGCCAGCACAATCCTGATGGCGGTCGATTCCATCCGCACACGCTCACTCAGTTCAATGGGCTCGTGAATCACTGGCACATCGGACCGTCGCGACTGCTGCGATGCCTCGTGCGCAATGCGCCGCCACCGCTCCACACGCTTCGATGCAGCTTGTGCCAGATGCTTCTCGCTGCGCCGAGCGATCACCGGCGCGATCTCTGCAACGCCGATCTCAGTCACTTTTTCGATGGCCCACTCCATCCTATCGAACTTGTAGACCGACATTACCAGCGTAATAGGCAATGCGGGCTCGGCACTCCTCTCGGCAATCAGATCGAACCGCACCGCGCTCTCTCCGTCCGAGCCGCTCTCGATCGCGGCAACCTTCGCAAGGAACACACGGCCGCCCGCAATTACGTCCGCTTCCGTTCCCGGCGACGCTCGCAGCACGCGAATCAAATGATCCGCAGTCGCGCCCGTCAACGTTGCTGTCGCTTCATCCCATCGATCGGCAATCCAGCGTCTGCGCGTCATCGCCAGTATCCATGCACCTTTCCGCATACACGCAAAAACTCTGAGGGGGACGCTTTGCGCGTCCCCCTCAGAGTTTGCCTTTTGTTGGTTGACCCGTTACTTCTTCTTGGCGGCTTTCTTCGCTGCCTTCTTCGCGGGTGCCTTCTTGGCTGCTTTCTTGGTTGCCATTTGCCTATTCTCCCTTTTCGATGGGTTGCATCGAAGCTGCAATTTGAAATGCAGTTGAGGAATGTATAGATTCATGCTTGCTCAGTGTCAAGAAAAAAACGACATGCGAGTGGAAAAAGTGGCAACAACCTGTCGAGCGTCGCACGCTCTTCACACTCACTCTTTCGAACCAGGATCGACTCTCATCAAGTCAATCGCTGATCTCGCAATCGGAAATCTCACCGAGCGACCGCATTCATTGCCGCGCATCACTCCTCGATAAAATCTCCAGCAGCAGAACGCATCGCAGACGGCGACGAGCACAGATCGAGAGAGACCTCAGCATTCGATGACATTCAGAGCAAGCCCCGCTAGACTTGTCTCCTTGTACCGCGATTGCATATCGAGCCCGGTGAGATACATCGTTCGGATCACCTGGTCGAGCGAGACCTTGTGCTCCTCCGACTCGCTCAAGGCAATGCGCGAGGCATGCACCGCCTTCACTGCGCCCATCGCGTTTCGCTCGATGCAGGGAATCTGCACCAGCCCGCCGATCGGATCGCAGGTCATGCCCAGGTTGTGCTCCATCGCGATCTCCGCGGCATGCTCGACTTGCCCGTTCGTGCCTCCCAGCGCCGCTGTCAGTCCCCCTGCAGCCATCGAACAGGCCACGCCCACCTCGCCCTGGCACCCCACCTCTGCCCCGCTGATTGAAGCATTCTCCTTGTAGAGGATGCCGATCGCCGCCGAGGTTAGGAAGAACCGGATCAGTCCTTCATGATCCGCTTCCGGTGCGAACCGTTCGTAGTACTGAGCGACGGCCGGCACCACCCCGGCGGCTCCGTTCGTCGGTGCCGTCACCACACGGCCTCCAGCGGCATTCTCTTCGTTCACCGCCATGGCATACACCGTCACCCAGTCCAGAGGCGCAAGCGGATCGCCCCTAAGCCCGTCGGACTCCTTCTCGCGCAGCTTCTCCGCAAGTCGATGGGCACGCCGCCGCACATTCAATCCACCCGGAAGGGTTCCTTCCGTAGCAATACCGCGCCCGATACAGTCGCGCATCGTCTGCCAGATGCGGTCGATGCCCTCGCGCACCTCTTCCACCCGAGCCCGCTCTGCGCTGCCTCTCACCAGCGCACACTCGTTCTCCAGCATCAGCTGGCTGATCGAGAATTCGTTCGCCTGCGCCATGATCAGAAGCTCGTGCGCTGTGTGAAACGGAAACGGCACCGCCGTGGGCGGTTTTTCTCTTCCAGCCTCCGCGCCGTCTTCGACGATGAATCCGCCACCAATTGAAAAGAACGTCCGTCGCTCGATGACGTCGCCCGCCGCATCGAAGGCCGTCAGCCTTAGTCCGTTCGGATGCTGCATCGTCGTACCCGGCGGATACATGGTCTCTCGCCGAAAGATCAGGTCGCGTGCTTCGTCGAAGGGGATCGCCTGCGACCCGGCGAGCTCGATACGCTTCCGCCCGCGAATCGAGCTAACCGTCGCATCGATCGCCCCAGGATCGATCGTCGCCGGCTCATTTCCTGCCAGCCCAAGCAGCACTGCTCGATCCGTCGCATGGCCGATACCCGTCAGCGCGAGCGAACCGAACAGCTCGACCTCAACCCGCGCAACCCGATCGAGCTTGCCGGCATCCCACAGCCCGAAGGAAAAGCGGCACGCCGCGCGCATCGGACCCATCGTGTGCGAACTCGATGGCCCCACGCCGATCTTGTAGAGATCGAAAAGACTCGTCGTCACGGTGTGATTGTAGCCTGCAGCCGGCACTCCCGGCCCGCACGAAGCGCCTCACCTCAGACATCCAATCCAAAGCCACATGTGTAGCCCGCTCGAGCGGCATCCGTCACACGCTACGGCTCACGCTCCGGGATACACTCGCCGCACTGCTCCATGCTCTTCAAGGCCCTCAGCGCTGCCGTCTACGGAATCGACGCCAACCTCATCGATGTCGAAGTCGACTACAGCGGCATCGTCACCGACAAGGACAACTTCCACACCGTCGGCCTGCCGGATGCAGCCGTGCGCGAGAGCCGCGACCGCGTGCGCTCCGCCATCAAGAACTCCGGCTATCTGATCCCGCCCACGCACATCACCATCAACCTCGCGCCCGCCGACATCAAGAAAGAAGGCTTCGGCTTTGACCTGCCCATTGCTCTTGGGATCCTCGGCGCATACGGCGCGCTGCAAGTCAGTGACGTCTCCCGCTTCCTCCTGATCGGCGAACTCGGCCTCGATGGCAGCATCCGCCCCGTTCCTGGCATGTCGCGGTCCTTGCGCGCGAAAAGAACATTCCGAATCTTGTCTTGCCCGCAGCCAACGCCGCGGAGGCCGCAGTCGTCGAAGGAGCCAACGTCTATCCCGTCGCATCGCTCCTCGACGTGCTCGAGTTGCTCAACACGCAGCTCCTCGGTGTGATCCAGCGCGAGCCCTACCGCGTCTCGTCTGAAAAACTCCTCGGCGAGGCTCCAGCACTTCTCCGTCGACTTCAAAGATGTCCGCGGCCAACAGACTGCCAAACGCGCCCTTGAAGTCGCAGCAGCCGGCGGCCACAACATCCTCATGATCGGCCCTCCCGGCTCGGGCAAAACCATGCTGGCAAAACGCCCGCCTTCCATCCTGGCGCCTCTCACCTTCGAGGAAGCCCTCGAAACTACCAAGATTCACTCCGTCGCCGGAGTCCTCGACGCCGCCCAGGGTCTCGGCACACAACGCCCCTTCCGCTCGCCTCACCACACGATCTCCGACGCCGGCCTCATCGGCGGCGGCATCGTTCCGCGTCCCGGAGAAGTCTCCCTGGCGCACAACGGTCTTCTCTTCCTCGACGAGCTCCCGGAGTTTCCTCGCAACGTACTCGAAGTGATGCGCCAGCCTCTTGAAGACCACACCGTCACCATCGCGCGCCTCCATGTCGCTCACCTTTCCCGCTCGCTTCATGCTCGCTGCTGCCATGAACCCCTGCCCCTGCGGCTACTTCAATGACAAATCGCGCGAGGGCCCCGCACCCCGCCCATGATCCAGCGCTATATCGCCAAGATCTCCGGGCCGCTCCTCGACCGCATCGACATTCACATCGAAGTTCCGACCGTCCAATATAAGGAGCTGCTCGGTTCAGCCGCTGCCGAGGGCTCCTCGGAAATCCGCGCTCACGTCCTTACCGCACGCGAGCGGCAGCGCGAGCGCTTTCGGAAGCACGGCGAGAATATCTACTCAAACAATCAGATGACCACCTGGCAGATCCGCGCCTACTGCGAGCTCGGACCGCACGCCGAGCGCCTGCTTGAGCGCGCCATGCAACAGCAGGGACTCACAGCCCGGGCCCACGACCGCATCCTGAAAGTGACTCGAACCATCGCGGACCTCGGAGGCGCCGACGGTCTCGCGGTTCCCCACTTGGCTGAGGCTATCCAATATAGGACCCTGGATCGGAGCTACTGGAGTTGCCCAAAACCCACCCAGACCCCGGCAGGCCGAGTCGTCAGGCAATGTCGCCGATTTCCACACTCCAGGCCTCGGTGCCGGTGGTAACTTCCGTGGTGCCAACCAGCGTGACAAATAGCACAGATTTCCAGACTTGCAGTCCCAGCCATCCGAATGCCTTATACTTCTCATTAAAAAGAGATTACCTATGAGTGATTACGAATAGGGGCGCGCGGTTCAGGTCCCTAAAGAGTGCAAAAAATATGTTGACCCATCACAGGACCGGGTATACATTCATGAGTGCCATCCTAAGGATAGATTGCACAGCGCGATCGCGCGTCTCTCTGTCAATTCCAGCATCGAGTAACGGCAAATGCTCGCCGGCAGATGCGCCCGAAGTGTGTAGTGTTTTGCACTTCCAGAATGGGAATGACGGGGGCTGGGTAGTCCCGATGCGGCAATCTCAATCACTGAAGCGGCACAAGCCTGTTTTCAAAGCTGACGATTTGCGTCAAAGATTTAGAACTGCACCCCGGTTTGGTGCGTCTAAATTGTGCAGGGATATGGGGCTGTGGGAGCGGCCAGACAACAAACGAGCTCCCAGCTGAACCGTCGGTGCCAGGTAGTACCGATGGGCAGAAGGTCTGTAGAAGGAGAATACTTATCATGCGTTCTGATTTGGTTTTTGGGGCACTCTCTCATGTGTCCAATCGTTACCAGCTCTGTCAGTTGGCCAGCAAGGCCACGCGGAAGCTGCATAAGCCCAACACTCGGCTGCAGGACACGACCAATGAGGTCCTCGTCCGCTTCCACACCACGAATCCTGGCACATTGGCTCCGGTCGTTGTGACCAAGAATCAACCGGTCGAGACGCGGCGCGCCGCGTGACTGTATCGCTGGCATTGGTTTGACGAGCGCATCGTTTGCGGGGTGGCTACCAAATCAGGCAGCCCCCTTCTCGATGTCATCGATCGCAGGTTGTACACCTTAAACCTCAGTCTTCGCCGCACGAATCCCGCCTGATTCTTCCCGGAGCACAAATCCTTCTCCGACCCCTCTCGACCCCATCCCGCCCTTACCGCAGGTGAACATGACCATCGCCGAACTGAAAGAAAAGAACATCACAGAACTAAGCCGCATCGCGCGCACCCTGGAAATCCCAGGCGCCAGCGGCCTCCGCAAGCAAGACCTCATCTTCAAGATCCTCCAGGCACAAAGCGAAAAAGAAGGCCACATCTTCGCTGACGGCGTCCTCGAGATTCTGCCCGATGGTTACGGTTTCCTGCGCTCGCCCGACTATAACTACCTGCCCGGACCGGACGACATCTACGTGTCGCCTTCCCAAATACGTAAATTCGACCTCAAGACCGGCGACTCCATCAGCGGCAACGTCCGCCCGCCCCACGAAGGCGAGAAATACTTCGCCCTGGTCAAGATCGAGGCCATCAACTTCGAATCGCCCGAGGAAACGCGCAACAAGATCCTCTTCGACAACCTCACGCCGCTCTATCCGCAGGAGCGCGTCAAGATGGAAACGGTACGCGAGGGCTACAGCGGTCGCGTCATGGATCTGCTCACTCCCGTTGGCAAAGGCCAGCGCGGTCTCATCGTCGCTCCGCCGCGCACCGGCAAGACGATGCTGCTGCAGTCCATCGCCAACTCCGTCACCACCAACCATCCCGAAGTGGTGCTGATCGTCCTCCTAATCGACGAGCGCCCTGAAGAAGTCACCGATATGCAGCGCTCCGTCAAAGGCGAGGTCATCTCCTCCACCTTCGACGAGCCCGCCGCACGCCACGTGCAGGTGGCCGAGATGGTCATCGAGAAAGCCAAGCGCCTCGTCGAGCACAAGCGCGACGTCGTCATCCTGCTCGACTCCATCACCCGCCTTGCTCGCGCATACAACACCATTGTCCCGCCCTCTGGCAAAGTCCTCTCCGGCGGCGTCGATTCCAACGCCCTGCAGCGCCCCAAGCGCTTCTTCGGTGCCGCGCGCAACATCGAAGAAGGCGGCTCGTTGACCATCATCGCCACCGCCCTGGTCGATACAGGATCGAGGATGGACGAAGTCATCTTCGAAGAGTTCAAGGGAACCGGCAACATGGAAATCATTCTCGACCGCAAGCTCGTCGACAAGCGCGTCTTCCCGGCCATCGACATTCAGCGCTCCGGAACCCGTAAGGAAGAACTGCTCATCCCAAAAGACGAACTCCCGCGCATCTGGGTCCTGCGCAAGGTGCTCAACCCGCTCTCACCGGTTGAAGCGATGGAAGTGCTCATCAGCCGACTCGAAAAAGTGCGCAACAACGCTGAGTTCCTGCAGAACATGAACCAGCTTTAAATGCGGTTGGCGTGCCGAAGGCGCAGTCGGCCGCACCGCAGGTGCTTCAGCTCCGGGGTCTAGGTGGTCTAGTATCCATTGAGCTGAGAACAGAGGCCGGGGATCATCCCTGGCCTGTCTGTTGACAATTGAACGGTTGCGCCCGCCCGCAGCGCTACCTCATCCTCAAACTATGCATCCTCGCACCGCATTCATATCCGTTCTTCTCCTTCTCGTTGGTCCACTCTTCTGCACAGCCCAGGACAAAGGCTACTGGACCGCCGCCAGTTCCACCGCCAGCGCCATCACCGGCGACCTTGGCATCCTCAAGGACCGCGTCACTATCAATCTCACTTCATTTACCGCGGTCAGGGTCCGTCCTCTGACATCCGCCGAGGTTGCGGCAGTCTTCGACGCCGACGCGAATGCCGGAGTCGCTGGTACGCTCTATCACCTGAATATTCCCGCCACCAGGCGCTTCCTGCACAAGAACACGATTTGCGGCTCCGAAGACACCCAGTGGATGGCCACCTACGCCTCTGGCCGCAACCTGCAGGTCGCCTTCTTCTCCGGAGCAAACCCGCCCCTCTTCACCTTCGAAGCTGTTCGCAACTCACCCGACCTCTGCGGCACGTTCACCTACGCGCGCTGAGACCCTTCGCAACTCTGGCTCGCCGGGCTTGCCATTCCACTCGTTGGGCACGATTCCGTATCCTCTGAGCCAGCCCGCACCCTGCCCGTATACTCTTTGGGCCTGGGCGCGCCGCCGGCGGCTCCTTTCGCGTTTGCCCGCTCGCTGGTAAACTAGAGGAGTTGTGGGGCTGTAGCTCAGCTGGGAGAGCGCCTCGTTCGCAACGAGGAGGCCAGCGGTTCGATCCCGCTCAGCTCCACCAATTCCCTTCTACCACCGAACAATTCCGCGCTTACTCCAGTGCGTCTTCCCTGCGCGCAAAGCCGGCTCGCCTAGAGCCCGCCGATATGATGGATGTGTGGTCTCTTCGCCCTCTACATCTGCATTGAACCTCACGCGCCGCCGCTTCCTCACAGCAGGCCTGGCTAGCGCAGCGGGGTTGGCCCTCTATTCCGGCGAGATTGCGCGCCACGTCATCGAGGTCACGCAGATCGAGATCCGCATCCCCAGCCTCCCTCCCGCCTTTCATGGCTTCCGCATCGCCCAACTCAGTGACATTCACATGGACGAGTTCACCGAGCCCTTCTTCCTCCGCATGGCGATCGACCACATCAACCGCCTGCGCCCCGACGCTGTTTTTCTGACCGGAGATTTCGTCACCCACGAGCTGCTGCCCCGCTCGTTCTCCATCCGTTCAGGATGGAGTTGCGCCCGGATTCTCGACACTCTCGACTGCAGACAGCGTTACGCCGTGCTCGGCAATCACGACGTCTCCGTCAACGCCCGCGCCGTATCCCAGGCTCTGACGTCGAACAACATCGCCGTCCTGAGGAACTCCTTCGTCGCGCTGGAGCGCGGCTCGTCTCGCATCTGGCTCTCAGGCCTCGATGACTGCGTGGAGGGAAGCCCGGACATCGATCGGGCTATTCCGGAGTTCATCAGGAGTCGCATGGAGGAGCCGGCAATCCTCCTATGCCACGAACCCGACTTCGCCGACGCCGTCCTCGCCCACCCTGCGGGCCAGTCGGTAGCCCTCATGCTGAGCGGCCATACCCACGGCGGCCAGGTCCGTCTCCCCCTGCTCGGACACATGGGTCTTCCTGAATTGGGTAGAAAGTATGTGGAAGGCGCCTTTCAGTTGCAGAGCTTGCAACTCTACGTCAACCGTGGCATCGGAACCGTCGGCGTTCCCTTCCGACTCAACTGCCCGCCAGAGATAACCTTGATCACTCTGCGCAGTGCGTGACGAGCGATCCGGAGGACGTTGCTATGCCACTGCCTACGGTAAAGTTTCCGCATGACCCGGTGAGAGCTCTTGTCCTATCTGGCTTTGTCTTCCTCTGTTGTCATTTCATGATGGCCCAGGAAAAGAGTCCGCATGACCGCTTGCTCGCTGCACACGGGCAGTACTACACTCCCACCGCCAGCGGCCTGAAGTCATTTCGTTGCGACGGAGTCATCGATTGGAAAGCCATGCTGACGCGACTCAGCGCAACTGACATCGCGGATGACAACCCAGCTGTTCAATTCCTTCGCACCGTGCATCTATCCGTAGTCGACGAGTTCAAAGGCAAAGGGTCCCTGGAATGGACGAACAGCGCGCCTCTTCCTGCGGGATAGGAAGAGGGGATAAATCAAATCCGCGAGGGGCTACAAACGTCGGTGGGAGGTTTCTTTCAGAGTTGGAACGCTTATATGAACGGAACGATGGTGCCGCTCCCGGACCGCACCATGACAATTACACCAACTGGCACCGGCTTCCATCTAAGCGGATTGTCGCAAGGAATGAAGATCGACGAAGACTTTGACAAGAACATGGTGTTGAGTCAGGTGCTCGTGGTCAGCCCCAACATCAAAGTCCTTGTGCTCCCAACCTACACAAGTACAGCAGACGGACTCGTCGTTTCCGCTGTGACCTCCAGAATCAATCAGCCCCCAACCGCGCCGGAGGTGGAAGCCACTTTCCGAATCGACTATGCAAAAGTCGATGCGTTCCAAATCCCGTCCCGGGTTGTCTTTGACGTCAAAAACACCGGTCTTATCGAGATCGGACTCACTAACTGTCAAGTTCAATTAGCAGATTGGGCGAAGAAACCGTAAACCCTGCCTTTACGAAAACAGGTCCTTCATCTTGTCCAGCAATCCCGGCGACGTAGGCTTGTTTTCTACGGTCAGCGACTCGGCCAGCTGCGCCACCAGTTCCCGCTGCGCCTTCGAGAGCTTCTTGGGAATTTGCACGACCGTCTTCACAATCAGATCACCGCGCCCCTTGTCATTCAGGTACGGCACTCCGCGACCACGCACCCGCAATTCCTTGCCGCTCTGCGTACCCTCCGGAATCTTCACTGTCACTGCGCCATCGATTCCCGGAAGCTCGATCTCCGCTCCCAGCGCCGCTTGCGGAAAGCTGATCGGCACCACGCAGTGCAGGTCATAGCCGTCGCGCTGGAAGAAGTCATGCGCGCGGATCGAAAGCACTATGTACAGATCGCCCGTCGGACCGCCCGATCTTCCCGCGTCGCCCTCGCCGCTATAGCGAATCCGCGTTCCATCTTCCACGCCCGGCGGCACCTTCACATTCAATTTCACTTCTTTGGTCACGCGTGTCTCGCCATGGCACGTCCCGCACGGATCGGTCACAATCACGCCCGCACCGCCGCACGCACTGCAGGTCCGCGCTACCGAGAAGAACCCCTGCTGATAGCGAATCTGTCCGCGCCCCTGGCATTGTGGACATGTGGTTGGTCCACGACCTGACGCGCTGCCGCTTCCATGACACGTGACGCACGCCTCGAGGCGGCGCATCTTGACCTCGGTCTCTTTGCCAAAGATCGCGTCCTCGAAATCGATCGTCAGATCGAAACGCAGATCCTCGCCGCGGCGCTGCCGCCCCTGGCGCGCCTGCCCTCCACCCACGTTGAACATCTCGCCGAATAGATCGCCGAAGATGTCGCCCAGGTCCACGGTGCCCGAGAACCCGCCGAATCCGGCCGGCCCGCCTCCGCTCACGCCGGCATGCCCATAGCGGTCATAGGCCGCACGCTTGTCCGCATCGCTCAGCACCTGGTAGGCTTCGCTGGCTTCCTTGAACTTCTCTTCCGCCGCATGGTCGCCCGGATTGCGGTCGGGGTGATATTTCAGCGCCTGCTTGCGATAGGCGCTCTTCAACTCCTGGTCGCTCGCGTCGCGCGAAACCCCCAGAACCTCGTAGTAATCTGCTTTGCTCACTCGTGTATTCAAACCCGCTTCACTTCTTCTAGGTTGTGCTCGCCACTCGGCGGCTTCATCCAGCTATGCATCAAGACGAATCTTCCACGGCCCCTGCCCCAACATATCCGCGCTCGCCTAATCGATTGTCTGCTTGGGATTCGAAGCCACACGCACCAAGGCCGGCCGCAACAGCCGCTCCCGCAGCTTGTACCCCCGCCGCACCTCTTCCGCCACATGCTGATCCGGCAGATCGTCGCGCTCGACCGTCCCCAGCGCTTCGTGGTGTCGCGGATCGAACTCCACACCCACCGTTGCTACCGGCAATACCTGCAGCTGGCGCAGAATCTCTTCCATCTGCTTGACGATCAGCTCGACACCCGACCGCAGCTGCTCCGTGGAACCCGTCGCCTTCAACGCCAGCTCGAAGTTGTCGAGCACCGGCAGAAACTGCTCCACAACGTTCCCAACGGCAAAATCGCGATACTCCTGCTTTTCGCGCTCGGCGCGCTTGCGCGCGTTTTCAAACTCAGCCTGAGTCCGCGCCACCCGGTCCACTAACTGATCCCGCTCCGCCTTCAGCTGTTCATACTCGGTCTTCAGCTTGTCGAACTCGGCAGGACCCGGCTCCGTTGCGCTATCCGCGGCCGCGCCGCCCTGGCCTGCATCCTCCGCGGCTTCCAGCGTCTTCACTTCTGTTTCCTGTTCTGGCATACCTCGACGCAATCTCCCAAATACGTTTCCAATATTCTTTTTCAATGATAAATTCCGCAGCGCAGTAGCGCTCTGCCCGGTTTTCTAGATCAGGCTTTCTCGTTCACTATCTACGCTCTCTTCAGCGTTTGCATCCACAGCGGGAATTCGCCTGCAAAAAAGGCCGTCCGTCGCCTCCTACTCCGCCGGAACCTCCAGAATCCGCTCCGACAAGCGCGCGACGTACCGCACCGCCTGAATCATCTCCTGATACTGAATCCGCGTCGGTGCAATCACCGCAACCGTTCCCAGATTCCCGCCGCCTAACCGCGCCCCCGCTCCAATCAGCACCAGATCCTGCATCGCTGGGGAAGTATGATCGAGCCCCACAACCACCCGCACTTCCTGCTGGCTTCCATCGACATAGGCCGTCAGCAACTCCACCAGCCGTTGCTTCGCCTCCAGCGCCAACAGCATCTGACGCAGCCGCTCTCGATCCACCTCGGCGGCAATCAAATTCGACATCCCCTCCACAAATAGCGCCGGCGCAGCCTCTCCGGAGCTCAGAGCACCCTTCCGGCAAAGCTCCTCGACTGAAGCCAGCATCTGGTTGTACGCGGCGCGCTCCACTTCAATCCGCCGCGCGACCTCCACCTGAATCCTCTCAATCGGCCAGCGGTGAAAGTTCTCGTTCAGATAGCGCGCTGCCGTCTCCAGTTCTAGATGCGTCAACTCGCGGTCGAGCGTCAAAACCCGATCCAGCACCGCACCTGCCTGCGTGACCAGCACGGCGAGCACTCGTCCGGTCGAAAGCCGGGAGAAATGAATATGCTCCAGCACCTGATTTGCGGTAGAACTCGCCAGCGCGACGCCCAGGCCGCTCGAAATCAGCGCCAGCACATGCGATGTCCGCTCCAGATACTCCGTGCTGCTCGCGACACCTGCAAACTCGCCCTCGATCTGTCCGCGCCGCTCTTCGCTCAATGGACCCTGTCCGCCCTGCAGCCCCGCCGCGCTGATTCGGCTCAGTTGCGGATCGACTCGGGTGATCTGCTCCACGTAATAACGAAATGCCGCCGGCGTCGGGACTCGCCCCGCCGACGTATGTGGCTGCTCTAAGAGGCCCGCCTCCGCCAACGAGGCCATGACATTGCGAATCGTCGCTGAGCTCAGCCCGTCCCGGTCGGCGAACGCGTGGGCAACCGCCTGCGACGCCACGGGTTCGCCCGTGGCGATATAAAGCTCGATGATGGCAGTCAGCACCAGCCGCTCTCGCGGACTCACGCGCATCTCAGGCATCTCAGCAGCCCTCTGCTCCAGCCCGGCTCGCTCGACTTCTCTACCAGCGCAGCCGCCAGTGCTCTCATAACTCACACTCCATCCAATGCAATCACGAGAAAATGGATGGAGAAACCCTATTTAATTGTAGGGAGAGCATTTAACCGAGTCAAGAAACACTCGCTGGAGTCTACCCCCCTTGGTGCTCACCGCTCATCGCGCTTGCGGCGGCGTGAAAAAGTCCACCAGATTCCCGTCCGGATCGCGAAAACAGATCGATCGTGGCCCCATGGCTGGGTGGTTGGTGGCTTGACCCAGTTCGCACCAGACCCTGCAGGCGACGGTACTCACGGTCAGCATCGGCCACCCGAAATTCCAGGATCATGCTCCTGTTTTTCGCGGCATCCGTCACGTCCGGAATGTACCTCTGCCACATGGGTGGTGAAACTGACGCTCGAGATCGAAGACGATGTTGCCCGCTTCATCAGCGCGTCGAACGAGAAGATCGCCAAGACGCTCGAACCCGTATCCGGCCCCGCGTAGTCCGGTCCCGACCACTTGGCTTTGATCCCCAATATGTTCTCGTAGAATCCTGCCAGCCGCTTCACGTCGCCAGAGATCAGGCAAACATTCGCAAGCACCGGTCGGGACCCAGCATCCCCCTTTGAGATTCGGCCTCATGCGGCTCACAGCCCAGACCTGCACAACCATTCCGCACATCAGAACAAATCCCGCCTGCTTGCCTATGTTTGTCATCGCGAGCCGCTCCCGCCTCAGCACCATAAGAAAATAGACGCATCACCCAGCACTAAGCTGCTAGGGAACAGCCTCCATCCCCGTCAGAATCCGCGACGTTGATCGAAATGCGTGATAGTCGCTGAACGTCGCATCGTTCACCATCGTCTCGAACGGCCCATAGACCCCGAAGTTCTCATTCCATTCGTGCAGCACGCGCACCGTTCGCGACCGCGAGATCGAGATGCTGCGCGTCGGGCAAATATAGACTTTCTCTCCAATCGTCACGGGAGCGTACTCAACCACCACACCCGACCGAATCAGCGGTAGCCTCGGTTCGAGATCGGCAAGCACCTCCATCCGCAGAATCGCCCCCGTCTCCGGATCGATCCCGATCTCGCCATGAAACCCGCTCTTCTTGTGGAAATGAATCGTCCCATCCGGATCGGCCAGACAGCAGAATCCCACCGCGAACAACGGCGTCTCCTGCGGAACTACGTAGCTGAACACCGCCTCCCGCCCTCGCGGCCCTTGCTCCCAGCGGCTCCATGCCATCTGACTGTGCCGCGCTGCCGAACCCAGCACAACGGTGGAAAGGATCGGACCGAACGTCCCCTCGGTGACTAGATCGCGCTCTCTCCCATGCACACCTTTCATCTTCTTCGGTTCAGACTCTGCGACCTCCTTGCCGTTGCGGATGTGCATCGTAACTTTCGTGGTTTCGGACGGACGCAGAATGTGATCGCCCACCGCCGCCTTCCATGTCTCATCGTCCTTCTGCTTCGGTTCCTCGTAGCGCACCGTTGTTCGGGTGGCAAAGAAATCCGGGAGCTTGGGAATCGTCTTCGCCACATAGTCGACCGTCCGCGCCATCATCTGCCTCTGTGTCGCTATATCGGGCGCAGCGTCGTGAACGATTGCATCCGCGGCCGGCTTCAGAAACGCCGACTCGTCGGCTAGATCAATCAACGCGGCGCGCGATTTTGCCCCAGGCATCTGCGCCGTCCACCGCGTGAGCTCCGCGCTGGTCATTTGTTCGGTCAGCTCCACTCCATTCAATTGGCGCGCCAGATCCTCATCGTGCTGCCCGCGAGCGTTCCTCAACACCTCTTCTAGCTCTGCCAGCGCGATCGCCTTGCGCGGCGGCGGCTGCTCGTAAATCACCGGTTCGTCAAAGTAGCCCGTTCGCGCGCGGACAGTAACGTCGAGTCGATTCACTTCTACCTTCAGGTCGTGATACTCATCCACCGTGCTTGTTCGCGGCGGATCGAAGGTCAGCGTGTAGAAGTTGTTCGCACCTTGAATCGCCTGTTCGATTCCATTGTCCAAAGTAGCGGTCGGCTTCAGAAGGCGCCATTTACTTTTCGTTTCCATACGATCCCAGGCAGCGCGTTCGGCCTTATCCTCTGTAACCTCGGCAGGCTCCATGACGCGTCCGCCGCTCTGCAGCGCCAGCACCGGGAGCATTAGGTCGTACGAGATGCCATATTTCCCGGTGGACGGAGGCCTTAAGTAATTCTCGTCTGTGAACTCCATCTCGGGATAAGGCCACGCCGTCAAACTCGAAAGCTCGATCCGCGCCTCGCGCATGCGAGTCGATCGCTCCGCGATCTCGTCCAGTGTGTATTCGCCGCCTTTGTTGACCGGCCATCCCGGCCCGATCCACAGCAATTGTTTCCGCCCCGGCCGTCTTCGCGCCTCGATCGTGATCGACCCCGGAGCCGTCAGCGAATATGCGTTACGTCGAAGAGCGTAATCCTCAGGGAGGGCCAAAAAGCTGCGCAGCGCCTGCCGCCAAACCGTGTATGGTCCGTCTCCCCGTGCCGCCTCCGCCGCAAGTTGGTTCCCATCCATCGACAATTGTGCCGACCGTGTGAGAGCGTCCCCTGTGAGCCGATAAATCATCGTCGGATGCGCCATGTGCCCGTCATTCGCGCGCAGAAACGTCTCCACCTCGCGGTCTGCCGTCGCGACCTGCTGCGGGGACAGATTCACCGTATCGATCACCAAAATCACTTCGGTCGGCGGATCGGGCCGGGTAACGCTCTCGTCGAAGGCATGAACTGTGACCAGCTTGGTGACCTGCCCGTTGTCCATCAACGTAAAATCACCCGCGCCGAGACCGGGCACCGGCTCGCCCGCCTTGTCTGTGACCGTGACGTCGAGCCGGATGTAGCCCTCGGCTGCCTTCGACACTTCGGCGTCACTCGGGCTTCGCGAGAGTGGGATGAGTTCATTTCCTGAATCCGCGGACGAACCGCCGGGCGGTTGCTGCCCATAGGCCGCTCCCGAGAGACACATCAACAAAAGCAACGTTCTTGGAGCTACTCTACGCATAGATCTCATGCCGTATTCCGGCCAAGTTCTGCCCGCGGCCCAAGTCGCAAGGCCCATCGAAGGTACTGGCCCGGGCCGAAAGCCGGAAGAACATAGCCCTTAAGGTTCGTTGTAGTATCCCCTGCTCGTCCGTACCGTGACTCCCGGCTTGTTCACCACCACGTGCAGCTCGTGATACTCATCCGCATGCTCCGCGCGCGTTGGATCAAACGACATGCGGTAAAACACATTTGCGTCAGCGATGCACCGATCGATCTGCCCCGCGATATCGTTGTCCGGTCCCAGAATCAGCCCGCCCGTTTGCGATACCAGCACCTTCAGCGCGAGGTTGCCGCTATCTGCCTGCTGCGGGCTCTTCACCCCTTTGAGATAGTCCCTGTACAACTGGCTGCGCAATCCGCTATCGAGCGATGCATCTTGCGGCGACACGCTATAGACCGCGGTGCGCGCCTCCCGCAGTCTCGTCGACAGCTCCACGATTCCGTCGAAATACCGCCTCCGATCCTTCTCCGGGTTGCCTTCGCTCGGTCCATTCAAAATCGGCCATCCCGGCCCCACCCAGATCAGCAGTTTCCTCCCCGGCACGCGCGCTTCGTTCTCGGCAATCGTTTCCAGCTGCTTCACCGACAGCTGAAATCGTTCCACCATGCCATCCCCGCCCATCGCAGGGTTAATCGAGCTCACACGGCTCTTGATCTCTTGCACGACTTCTGCCTGAGCATCTCCGTCCGAAGTCGGCCGTCGTTGGATCTTCAGGCCCCGATCCGTCATCACCATGATCGCCACTGGTTGTTTCAGATGCCCGCCGTTCTCGCGCAGAAACTGTTCCACCTGTTGACGCGCAAACGAGACCTGCTGAAACGACAGGTTCACCATGTCCAGCAGCAGAATCGCTTCCACGGGAGGTTCCGGCGTCACGGTCGTTCGGTTGAATGCGTGAAACGTCAGTATCTTTCGGGCCTCGCCGTTATCCGTCAGCACAAAATCCCACGGCTGCAATCCGGCCACCGGGTTCCCCGTCGCGTCGGTTGCCACCACGTCCAGTTGAATGCGCCCCTCGCGTGCAATCACACTCGGCGCTGCTGCTGACTTGGCAGGCGGGCGGTGATTCAACACCGGGTTCGGCGGCTCTGCCTGTTGCCCAGCCGTCTCTGCCCCTCGCAGCGGCTGCAGGCAAATGACCATCGCGCAAAGGCACAGCAGGAAGGAAAAGGTCCCAGGGCGCGATCTACGCATGACGCTCCGTCATTGGTTATCTCGCAGTTCTCCGCCGCGAGTCTACCCCTATTGACCGGCCATCGGCGCCGGATGGCAAGAGCAATTTTGTCCCAATGCCGCTGCCAAAAAGCGAGAGCAGCACTGTCGATCGAACTGGCAAAGCCGCCGTGTGGAAAAGAACCTGGAATACCTGTGTACGCCAATCTCTTAGACGCGTAGACTCGGTGCACCCAAAGAACAACAATCAGGAGGTTTTTCGCATGAAGCTCGCCGACCGTCTAGCCGGAGCTTTGCTCCTTGCTGCCGTTGTTACTGTTCCCGCCGCTCACTCCCAAGTCCCCTATAACCAGGGTGCCGTCACTCGAGTCGTTCTCTTGAGCATCACTCCCGGCCACTCCGATGCCCTTTTCGCCGACTTCAAGAAGAACGTGGTCCCTCTATGGGAGTCCGAAAAAGCTGCCGGGCTCATTCTCGACTACTCCCTGTTTCTCAACCAGACCTCGTCCGGTCCAGGCGACTGGGATCTCGGATACACCCTCACCTACAAAAACATGGCGGCCCTCGACGGCCTGCCCGACAAAGTCTATGACCTGCGCATGAAGCAGTACGGCAGCAGAGAATCCGAACAGAAAGTCATCGACAAGCGTGTCGAGAACGCCCACATCGTCACCAGCTCGCTGATCCGCGATATCACGCTCCGTTAGTCCTCCGGCTCACCGTCAAGCTCGGCGGCGCAATGCGCTCACGTCGCCGTAGCAGCTTCACCACTCCCTCGCCTCGTCCCGCACGGTCTGGCCACCCTCATAGACTCCACCCCGATAAAGTCCCCTGATAAAGTCTAGATAGAACTCCTTGTGAATCTTGCTTGCCGTGGCTTCTTCAGGCCCGGAATGCAGCCCAGGAAACCCGGCCATGCCCCTTACCATCGAAGATCTACGGATTCAACGCACCACCGTCGTTCTCCCGCCCGTCTTCCTTGAAGAAGAGCGCCCCGTCTCCGAAACCGCTGAAGCCACTGTCTTCAACGCACGCTTCGAAATCTGCCGCATTCTCGCCCACCTCGATCCGCGTCTTCTCGTCCTCGTCGGCCCCTGCTCCATTCACGACGTCAAGGCAGCGCGCGAATACGCCTCCCATCTCAAGTCCGCCATCGTCGAGTTCTCACGCGATCTCCGCATCGTCATCCGCGTTTACTTCGAGAAGCCCCGCACCACCGTCGGCTGGAAGGGCCTCATCAACGACCCGCACCTCGACGGCTCCTTCAAAATCAACGACGGCCTCCGCCTGGCGCGTAACCTGCTGCTCGATCTCGCTGAGATGGGCGTGCCCGCCGGAACCGAGTTCCTCGACATGATCACGCCGCAGTACATTGCCGGACTCGCCAGCTGGGGCGCGATCGGCGCGCGCACCACCGAGAGCCAGGTCCACCGTCAACTCGTCTCCGGTATCTCCTGTCCCGTCGGCTTCAAGAACGCCACCTCCGGCGATGTGCAGGTCGCCGTCGACGCGGTGCTCTCCGCGCAGCACTCCCACACCTTCCTCGGCCACACCAAGCACGGCCAGTCCGCCATCTTCGTCACCACCGGCAATCCCGACTGCCACATCATCCTGCGTGGCGGCCGCAAATCGGTCAACTATGGCACTGAGTCAGTCGCGGAAACAGCCCGGCTGATGAAGGCCGCCGGTCTCCAGCCCCGCATTATGATCGACTGCAGCCACGCCAACAGCCTGAAGGACTATACCCGCCAGTCCCTCGTCTGCCGCGATGTCGCTTCACAGGTTGCCGCAGGCAACCGCGACATCGTCGGAGTCATGCTCGAAAGCAATCTCGTTGCCGGTGCACAAAAGCTCGTCGCGGGCCAGCCCCTGGTCTATGGTCAGAGCATCACCGACGCCTGCATCGATTGGGATGAGACACACAAACTCCTTGCCGAGCTTGCAACCGCTGCGCGCACGCGCCGCGCCGTCCACGAAACCGTCACCGCTTAGCTCAGGTTCGGCGATCTTTGTCCCAAACGAAGAAAGGACATTCACCGAGTATCCTTCTTCATTCCCTATTCCCTATTCCCTGCTCTCACGCCGTCCCCATCACCACCGTGTGCGGGCTCATCGGAATCGGATGCGCTCGTATTCCGCTGAATCCCGCCTCGGCATACATCGCGCTCAGATCCGAAAACGTGTACGCGTCCCCATCCGCCGTGGTCGTCAGCATCGTGAGAGCGAATGCCGCCGGCATCGCTGGCGAAACGCGATCCTCGTTAGGAACAAACTCCAGCGTCGCTGCACGTCCTCCCGGCTTCAACGCCCCCCGAACCTTCTTGAGCAGTCCCACGCACGTCGCCTTGTCGAAATGATGCAGAAAGTTCGTCAGCAGCACGGCATCGTACGATCCACCGAACTCAACCTCGAATGCACTCCCAGGCAGCATGTCATAGCGATCGTGCACGCCTGCCTTCTCCGCGTTCTTCAGCGCCACCCGCAGCACCGGCGCCCAATCCAGCCCCGTCACATGCGCCTGCTTGTTTTGTTTCGCAATCTCGATTCCGAACAGTCCATGCCCCGCGGCAATATCCAGGACTCTCATCGGAATGTCGCAACAGCCATCCAAGACCACGGCACCCAGCGGCCCGGCCATCGGCCCCATCATCGGTGCCATCTTCTCCGCAAACTCCACCCACACCGGGTTCTCCGGTTCCACCGTCCCTTGGCCCGGCAGGTTCGTCCGGCCGGCACGCACCACGTCTGCCAGATGCGCGAGCGGCTCCGTCACCTCCGGTCGCGACAGAAAATGTGCCACCGACGCCATGCATGCCGGCGACTGCGGATCGAGAAACAGAGCACTCGACGCCGTATGTTTGTAGTGGCCGGCTTCTTTGGTGAGAACTCCGTTGATCACCAGAAAATCGCACAGGATACGAATCCCGCGCTCCGACGCCTTGCAATGCCGCGCTATCGAAGTCACCTCCCCCGGACCTTGTCCTACGGCCCGAAAGACATCCAGTTCAATCGCAGCCTTCAGCGCTGCAGTCCGCTGGTGCGACTGCACCATTTCAAACACAATTCCGGGATTCGGCGCACCCGCCGCATGACCTTCCGTTTGCATCGTCCGACCTCCACGTCGTTCCTTGTGCCGGGAGGTCGTCTACAGGGGACAACCGCGCCTTCCCTTGCCAGGTGGCCGGAGTGTACCATCCCCCCCAGCTGCTGAGCGAAAGCATTCATCGAGAGATGGAGACCAGCCGCGTCCTCCTTTTGAACCTCGTCAATGCGTAATCGTCGCTGTGCCGTCCCCGCAGGATCCCAGCCGCTGCACACTCTGTGAACTACCCCAGTCGTAGCTGGCACGCGCATAGCTCTTCAACGCCGGCAGCGTCTCGGGAACATCGAAGCTCGGAAACAGATTCGGCCCACCGCTGAGCGAAATATGCCGCTGCTTGTCCGGCTCGGCCCCATGCGGCCCAAAGCGAATCGTCACCGCGCTCGCATCTTTCTGCCGGCTCACGATGAGGTCGATATCCCACTTACGCTCACTCGCCACCTCTACCTCAGGATCGGAGACCGGAGGCCCGCCATTCACACTCATGCTCGAGTGAATCTCCACGTCGCTCCCTGTCGTCAACGCATAGTCCACCTGCCCCGGTCCCGGCTAGCTCTTGTACGCCACGCCGCCAATCCGCACCCGGATCGCGCTCCCCTGTCTGTAACCCGTCGTTGCCGCATCCTTCGTCGCAAAATCCAGACAGTTCGGCGTCACAAACACCTCCTGCCCCGGCGGCTTTGGAGCTTCCACCGGCGGGCGCATTCTCTTGTCTGCGTCCATCTCCTCGCGCAACGGGCTGCCAGAGACCACATACCCACCAGTAAGACGGGCTCTTGTACTCCGTCTTGGTCAGCATCTCCTCTTGCGCCTCGCGCACCGCCTCCGCAGGACCGTCCTTCACATGCGCGTAGAAGAACTTCATGAACTGCCGTCCCGCCGCATCGTCCACGGGCCACAGAGTCATCACCATCGATTCCGCGCCTGCCATCGCAAACGCCGCACGCAACCCCTGCACGCAGCGCGTCGATATCCTTGTCGATCGCATCCGCCGCACCCAGTCGCACATAGCGTGTCGGCTCGCCCTTACGCATAACGAACGCGCCGTACTCCCGTTGCGGCGGCCGTTTCCCCTCGCGATCGCTGCGCCCCACACCACAATGTCCACGAATGCGCTGTTGGCCGGAACCGCAGCCGCCAAGCCTCCTCGTGGAAAGTAGCTATACGCATAGCTCGAACTCGGACCCGCCAGCAGCGCGCTCGCCAGCACCTGCTCCGCATTCTCGCGGGCCGCAAGGGCGACCCCGTCCATAGCCTTGCCATCCAGGGCCGCCTCGACGAACAAATGCGAGTGCTCCTCGCGTGCCTTCGCCAATTGATCCAGCTCCAAAAACTGCGCCAGCTGGTTGTTCGGATTGGCCCTGTCTGTCTCATCTATCCGTGTCAGCGTCCCGAGGGCCGAAAGGTAGGCACCCTTCACCTGGCTCAACGTCTCATACGCTCTGTCGATCCGCTCCTGCGTCGGCTCTCCGTCCAGCAAAATCGACATGTGCAGAAACACCCGCTGCTCGAACCATTTAAAAAGTTGTGTTCGCTCCGAATCCGATCCGCGATCGATCGTGCCTCGAACCTGCGGCAAAAAAAGATCCTTCAGCCGCGGTGCCGCCACATCCGGCCCGTCCGTTCTCCACTTGTCCATTGCCAGAATCTCACTCATCGCCACATTGCTCTCGATCCCATAGAGCAAGTACTGAGGCTGATTCACCACCGCCCTCGGCCGCGAATCGAGATATGGCATCGGCAGCTCCGGCTTCAGCGTCTTGCCCGCCGTCCCCGTCGCTACTTGCTGCGCAATCGCCGCCGCCGCGTGAAAATCCCCTTTGCGAGCGTAGAATGCTGCCTGCTCCTTCTGCGCATTCCAGTAGGGCTCGCTCAGAAATAGCTTTGCCCGCACGCTCACCGCGTTCGTCCACAGCGCCTCCACCTCGACCCACTTCTGCTGCCGCTCCAGGACCAGCGACTCAAAGTAGACCGCTTACAGTCCAAACACAAACCGCTGGTGCACCGGCTCGTTCGCGATCGCAACGGAATCCGTGAGCCGTTCGCCGGCACGCTTCAAATTCCCCTTTGCCAGATCCATCTCGCCCAGCCGTGTCTCGAGATCGCCCAGGTGCAGTCGAAAGGTGTGATACGCAATGAACTCCGGCCCTGCCGTCGCTGTCGCTGCTGTGGCCGGCAGCGCCGCAATCGTCGCCTTCCTTACCTCCAGCGCGTCGCTGAACGCCTTGTAAGCTTTGTCAAAGCTCCGCGCCTCGAGATAGAACTCGCCGAGGTGATCCAGCATCAGCGCGATATTGTCTGAATTCGCTCCCTGCGCCACGCGCAGCTTCGCGATCATGTCCAGATACTCTTGCTCGGCCAGCGCCAGCCCGCCCATCCGCCGATAGCGGTCCGTCTACTCCAACAGTTCCTTCCATCGTTCGGTGCGATAGATGTTGGGTTCGTTGCGGTCGGCCACAAACTGGTTCGTCAGGCTCGGCCCCTCCGTGCTCAACCAGACTTCAGAGTGATGCGGATCATACTCTTCCCCGCTCCGCGTCACCTCAATGCGATGCTCCAGCAGATACGCTTCCCGAAACTGAAACGGGCTCTGGGCAGCCACAGATGAACATCCGATGAAAACCAGAAATGAAACTGCGCGTCTCGAACGCACGCCGACCGGCCTCCTCAAGCGCCTCTGTACTGAGGAAGGTAGCACGCCGCATCAGCGCGACAATGCGCAGGGCGAGCGGAAGTCACTCCGCACCTGTCTGGACTCTTGTTTTTTGTTTGGGCTGTCGAAGAGTTCGCCGGACGACTACATGCGTCCGTTCGCAACGCCGTACGCCGCTTCTGTGTCAAAACGCGGTGCGCCGCGCGCGCTGAAGGATCTTCGCCCGCCTCGAAGAAAATCGGCATCTCATGTTCGTCGCGGTAGCTCGACATGAATTTCAACGAGTCCTTCTTCTTATCTGCCGATGCTCTGGAGGCACGCCGCATATCGAGCTGCACAAATCCTAAGAGCGGCACGGCCGCAATCAGGAATCCGTACGAGACAAGTAGGCTCAGCGGAGCTGCCCAAATCAAACTTGCCAGCAGGTCAGGCACCTGAGTTTTCCTCGTATCGACTCGATCGGCGTGTAGAAGCAGGGAATTTAGACCAAAAGACGTAGTCTATCTAACACAAAAGTGGGCCTCAGCGCGAGAACGAGGACCCGGGATCCCCCTTCCCAAATCCCCTTCGATCGCGCTGAAGCGTACTTCTGTTGTCGCCGATTTCTTCGTGCAAGGCAATGCAGCTTTTGTCATTTCCGCATGCCGCGCCGGTAACCCCACACCCGGTCACTCCCTGCACATCGCACAATCGCAAGGTTCCAACACTCCGTGCGATCCACCTGATCCCGGCCACTCACAGGCCCGCGCCCCCATCCCTACGCCGCTATGATTGACCTGAGCGCTCGAATGGGACAGCGCGCCCATGCCCGATTCCACCATCTTCATCTCGGCCGGCGAAGCCAGCGGCGAAGCCTACGGCGCCATGCTCATCTCCGCGTTGCAACAACGCCTCCGGGATCAAAACCGCGGAGCGGCCTTTATTGGAATGGGCGGCCAGCGCATGGTCGATGCCGGCCTCGACCGAATCGTCCGCGCCGAAGATATGGCAGTCATGGGGATCACCGAAGTCGTCCGCCATTTGCCGCGCATCTACCGCGAATTCCGTCGTCTCAAACAGGCCATTCGCACCCGCCGCCCCTCGCTCGCTATCCTCATCGACTTCCCCGACATCCACTTCAAGCTCGCCGAAGAGTTCCATTGCCTCGGCATCCCAGTACTTTTCTTCGTCAGCCCCCAACTTTGGGCCTGGAAGAAGCACCGCATCAAGCTCGTCCAGCGATACGTCGACCGCATGTTAGTCATCTTCCCTTTCGAAGAACTCTTCTACCGCGAGCGTGGCGTGCACGCCGAATTCGTCGGCCATCCCCTCGCCGACCTGCCCCTGCCGAAAATCTCGCGCGCACAATTCGCCACCGAAAGTCGGCTTGACCCAGCTAGAACGTGGATCGGACTGCTCCCCGGCAGTCGCGTCAAGGAGATCTGCGACAACCTCCCCGAGATGCTGGCCGCCGCCCGCCTCCTCGTCCAGCAGTCACCCCACGAGAACTACGACTTCCCTTTGCCGCTCGCCTCCACCCTCACGCCTGACGACCGCCGCATGGTCCTCGACCTGGTGGCAAAGCACGGAGCTGATCTTTCGGTTCGCCTCGTGCGCGACTCCAGCGCCGATGCAGATGATTCCCGCGCCAAAGGCGCAATTAGCCGCACCCCAGGTGCCCTCTTTCATGCTCGCGCCTCCATCGTCGCCAGCGGCACCGCCACCGTCGAAGCTGCTCTCATCGGCAACCCCTTCGTCGTCGTCTATCGCGTCTCGCCCATCACGTACGCCATCGCCAAACGCGTCGTTACCGTACCCCATGTGGCCATGGCCAACCTCATCGCCGGCAAGCGCGTGGTCCCCGAGCTCATCCAGAACGACTTCACCGCGTCCAACATTGTCAGAGAGTTGCAACTTTTGCTACCCGACGGGCCTCCCCGCCAGTCCATGATGCAGGAGCTTCAGCGGGTTCGCGCGCTGCTGATCCGGTCAGGAGAGCCCATCGGCGCGATCGACAGAGTGGCAGAGGTTGTGCTCGGAATGCTGGGCTTTGCTTCCCCTGTCACCTGTAGCGAAACTACGGACGGTGTGTCCCGAAATTGATGCATTTAAGTCGACGCGACCCCAAGCAGCGGCGACCTTGCACCTCTTCCGCGAGATACTGTATCTGTAGTTTCGCCGCAATCCATGCCATCCTGAACCGGAGACCTTTCGCGCAGCAGAATGCTGAAGCAGACAAAAAACGATATGCCTCGTAGAAAGCCTATGATTGCCTTTCCGTTCTCGAAGTGCCTTCCTGTTGCCGCACTTTCCCTTCTCGCCGTCACCCTGTGTGCGGCCGGTTCGGCTTCGGCCCAGCGCCCCACGCTCGACATCGCCGGGTATGTCATCGACGCCGAGCTCGACACCGCGACCCACCACATCGCCGCTAAGGCTGAGGTCACCTTCACCGCCCCCGAAAGCGCCGACGAGGTCAGCTTCGGTTTCCATCCGGCGCTCAAGGTCACCAAGATCACCGACGAAGCCGGCAAACTCCTCACCGGGGAACGCCTCGCCGACGGCACGATCCGTGTCCAGCCATCCAAGCCGTTCGTCTCCGGACAACCCTCCCGTTGGACCTTTGAATACGAGGGCGTCATCACCGGCAACGAAGACGGCCCGGTCGAAGGCCTCAAGCTCGCCGCAATTCAGGAGCCCTTCACCTACCTGCTGTATCCCGCACGCTGGTTCCCCACCTCGGGCTACCTCACCGATCGCTTTACCGCCCAGTTCCACATTAAGGTCCCGCAGGGCATGCGCGTCTTCGCCAGCGGCGCACAAGGCACGTCGCAGTCGGTCACCCTCGCAAGCGGCAAACCGGGGGATGAGTACGACTTCAAATGGGACAAGCCCGGTTTCCCCGGCACCGTCCTCGCGGGCCGCTATGTTGGCCCCTTCACTGCGGGCCCCGGCAACATCAAGGTCTACCTGTCGGTCAGCCACCAAGCTCAAGGCAATCAGATCGCCGAAACCGCCGCGAAAGAATATGACTTTTTCACCGACAGCTTTGGCTCGCCTGAGACGCCTCATCTCACCGTTGTCGAAATGCCCGACGATTCACTACCTGCCGCCTGGGCCCCGGAACTCGCCGGTATCATGGGCTCGCGCATCGCCGACAAATCCGGCATTCGCCTGATGGCCAACACCATCGCGCACCAGTGGTGGGGATCCGAGGTCAGCCCTCGCTCCCTCAATGATGCCTGGATCACCAACGGCATGGCCCGTTACGCCGAGCTGATGTATCTCGAGGAAGAGAGCGGGCAGAGTGCTCTGCGCAATGCTCTCCTCGACGTCTCCGCGGGCGCGCTCGCCTACGACACCGTCCCGCTCTCCAGCGTCGGTCGCATGAGCCCCTTCTCGCCCGAGCTCCAGTCCATGACCCTGGAGAAGGGTGCCATGATCTTCCATATGCTCCGCGGCGAAATCGGAGACAAGGACTTCTTGGCCACCTTGAAGGGAGCGCTCAGCGAATTCACCGATAAATCCATCCGTACCAGCGATTTCGAAAAGGTCGCAGAAGCCCAGAGTCAGCAACAGCTCACCCCCTTCTTTGCCCAGTGGACCGACGGCACCGGCGCTCCAACCTTCACCGACAGGTACACTGTCTACCGCCTCGGTAACAACAAGGGCTTCCGTACCATCGGTTTCATCAATCAGGACCTCGATCTCTTTCGCATGCCCGTCGACCTCCGCGTGGAAACCGATGGCAAGACTGTGAACCAGAAGATCGATGTCGTCGGCACCGAATCTCAATTTGTCGTCGACACATTCGGCCGTCCCCGCCGCATCGCGATCGACCCCGGCGAGTGGGTCCTCAAATCGTCCCCTGACCTGCAGGTCCGCATCTCTATCCTGAAAGGCCAGCAACTCGTCGCCCAGAACGACATGACCGGCGCACTGGCCGAATACCAGAAGGCCCTCACAGCCAATCCGCAAAGTTCGCTCGCGAGCTATCGCATCGGCGAGGTTCTCTTCACGCAGCGCAACTATCAGGCCTCGGTCAACTCCTTCCGCGATGCGCTTCGCGGCGACGGCGAGCCCGCCTGGACTGAGTGTTGGAGCCACATTGCCATCGGCCGCATCTTCGACATCACCGGACAGCGCGACCGCGCCGTCACTGAATACCGCCTCGGTGTCCAGACCAACGACAATACCCAGGGCTGCGTGAACGAAGCCCGCATGTTGCTGCAAAAGCCCTACAAGCGGCCCGAAGACCAATAAGAGAGCGGGCTCTTCATTTCGCACGAACATGGGTGCCCCATAGCCTGCCCTGAGCGAAGCCGAAGGGTCTCGATTTTGGAGACGGGAAAGCACGAAGTGTCAGGGCGGCGCTGCTCCGATGCGCACCGACCTGGGTGCCCCGGAGCCTGCCCTGAGCGCAGCCGAAGGGTCTCGATTTTGGAGATGTGGGAAACAACGAAGTGTCAGGCCGCTGCATCCATCCGCACGAAAATGGCGGCCCCGCCAACTTCCCGGCTTGGGTGTTCTCCCAGCGCGCCCGCTCGCAGAAGCACACCCCCTCGGATCGAGGCCCTTTCGGTCTCGATCCGAAGGCGGGCGGCGAAAACGGTCCCAAGCCGAGGGACCCTTTTTTCGCCACCCGCCCCAAAAACAGAACGGCCAGCCCTCAGGCTGG
>CAZPEZ010000026.1:0-46063 GCA_964585715.1 uncultured Occallatibacter sp. | reverse complement strand
AGCGTTCGCCCTGAGGATCTTTGGCGAAAGATGAAACGGTATCAACGATCGCGTCCTGCCAGTGCAGTTCGGATAGAACCTCGTGGTATTCGTTGCGGATTGGATCAGGTGGCCGACCATCGCTTCCGTTGGCCCAAATGAATACTGACGCATGGGGACGGAGCATCAGGATCTGCGAACGGAGACTTGCCGGAGCCACTCGATGATCCTCTGCACTCCACTGGTCCCACTTCTCCCATTGGTTGCAGCACATCCAACCAAACATCAGAGGAATACCCTCTTCGTCCGCTAGGTCAACAATGTGCTCACTTGAGATCTTCGATTCCCAGCGCAACATATTCATCCCGAGATCCTTCACATACCGCAGGATTTCGGCCTCGCGCTCAGGATCGTAGCGGTACAGAAGGTCCGGAGTGTAATCGGCTCCGCGCACCCTGAAGTTCCGGCCGTTCACCTGGAGATAGAAATTACCGCCCTTCCCCTTGTCCGGAAACTGTTCGTCCTGGTCGCGAAGTTGGGTGATGCTGCGTATTCCAAAGCGGATGTGAGCACGGTCAGACACTTTTCGATCCTGCACAAACTCCAGATGCAGATCGTACAAGTTCGGCCGACCCATGGTGTACGGCCACCAGAGGTCGGGATTGGTCACAACCAAGGCTGAGTACTTTTCAGCGACAAACACAACTTCGCGAGTCTCGCCCGGCGAGAGACTGAGCGTCTGGTCAAATTCAATGGTTGGCTTCCCTTGCCGCGAGATCGTCCCTTTCAGGGTGCCGCTTACCGGCTGTGCTGCAAAGTTGCGCAGATTTGCAAAGACCGTAAGGTGCGCAATCGCCTGGGGCAAGGAAAGTTCAGTGTTGACCGTCGGGTTTTCAACCGCGACATCCCCCGTCGTTCTCAGATAGACCGGTTTCCAGATGCCTGCATTTCTGTCCGGTACAAAGGAGACGCCGAACTGGTGAGACCTTGTGAACGCACCGTGGTATCCAAGATATTTATAGTTGATCCAATCAAACCAGCTGTCGGCCAGTTCCACGCCGTCCACATCTTGAATGAGTCGCTCAGGTGTTACCTTAACGGCGAGGACATTGGCCGTTCCCGGCCGGATCCACTTAGTAACATTTAGCTCGTACGCCGCATACATCCCAACGACTTGTTCATTGTCTGCGGCCTCGTGACCATTGATCCAGATTTCCGCCCGATAGTTGATGCCCGGAAACTCCAGCGTGTAGGTGGCGTAACCCGACGGCGCTGTAAACACGGTTCGATACCACCAGTCCTGTTTGTACAGGTCCTGCGGGACTTTCTCCACCATGTTATTGCCGAAGTACAGGTTTGGGTAGACACCATCCTCCTGTAATATCTCGAGAACAGTCGCCGGCATGCGATGGATCGGATACCAGCCCCGTTCCTCGTATTGGGGCTGGGAGACAGTTGCGCCGTCCGCCCGCACATTCTTGGACGAGGCCAGTTCCCAGCCCGACAACAGTTCCGTCCTTCCCGGAGCTTGTCCGGCGCCATGAGCGGCACAGACCAGCAGGCAGGATGCCAACAATAGCGCGGGAATCCAACGAGCAACGTTCTTTTCTCTTCCGGTCATGCAGATTGTCTCCGTTGTTCGCCGTCCATTCCCACCTGCCGGACGTCAGTAGTACAACTTCAATGCGAATTGGACCTCGCGCTGATCGTTCTGCCCATCGCGCGTCGAAGTGATCGTGCCAAAACCGGCGGGATTGTTGTAATTGAGTGCTCCGGGCGAGGCCGGAAATCCATTTTCGGAGAATCCCGGAATGGAGAAGTTAGGATGATTGGCCAAGTTGAAGAATTCCGAGCGGAATTCCAACCGGAAACGCTCGGTCAACTGGAGTTGCTTAAAGAGGGAGAAGTCCAAATGATCGAAGCCCGGTCCACGGTACTGACTGGGCCCGCCGCCCAGGGGGCTGTAGTCCGATTGTCCAATCGACGCCGCCACTGGCGGGGTGGCGAATGCAGCCGCGTTCATCCAGTGCTGCGCGGTGTGCGCCCCGGTATACAGACCGACATTTGGAACCTTCAAGGCATTGCAGCCGAAGCCGGTTGTCGTCGGGATGGTGCATGGAACCGTGCCGGGCTGGCCGTCCTGCAGAGTATAAATCCAGTTTGTGTCCCAACCGCCCAGCACGGCGTTGACTACCTTGCCGGTACGCAGGAAGTGACGGTCATGCCCGAAGGGCAATTCGTAGATTCCGCTGAAATGAACGACCTTGTTAATGTCGAAATCGCAGCGTCCGAAGTCTTTGCGCATGCCAAAACCCGGCAGGAATGGAGCGCGGTAACCTGTCAATGCCGTTTGATTCAAAACATCCACGGCATTGGTCAAACAACTGGCCCAGGTGAAGTTGGCCAGGACATTCAAGCCGCTGGTGACTCTGCGCTCATAGTTGACCTGCAGAGAGTTATAGTGGCTGTCGGCTGCAAATTTGGTGTAGGTGATATAGGGAGTGAAATCGGGATACGGAATGTAGTTGGTGACATTCAGTCCCGGCGGCAGCATCTCACGTGGACTATTCGGGTTGACGTACGACCCCAGATGATGAACCGTGTTTCCGACATAACTCGCCTGCAGGGTGTCCTTGCTGGTAAGCGCGTACTGCAAGGTCAGGTTATATCCCTGCGTGTAGGGAGTCGGCGTATGGTAGTCCTCGCCTGTAAAGGACACTCCTCCGGGTTCAACAGCCGCCGGAGTGAGGGGAATGCCGGTGAGGCCGGTTTCCAGCGTGCCAAAGGAGCCGTTGGCGAATGTGACCGGCTGATTGGGCACCAGATAGGGATAGGACAAGTAGAATTGGAAGGGAAAGTCGATGTAGGTTTCGACCACGGAGTTTTCAAACCCGCCGTAGAACAACCCGTATCCGCCGCGCGCTACTAATTTGTGAGTAACCTCGTAGGCAAAGCCGAAGCGCGGTGAGAAATTTGCTTTCTGGGATTCGCCAAGACCCGGCTGGCTGGAACAGACCGTGTCGATTCCGTCCGTCGCTTCAGCCGCCTTGAAGTCCGCCGATAGCGGCGTATTGCAGCGTTTCTGAGTCAACAAGAAGGTCGAGTGTCCGTTTGCCCCCGTAAGGATGAAGTTCGATTGGTTTCCGTTGTTCTCAACTAACTGGCCGAAATATTCGTAGCGCACCCCCAGGTTCAGGGTGAGCTTTTTGGTCGCCTTGTAGTCGTCCTGGAAGTAGCCGGCGTAGTACAGATGCTTCATCGACGTGTTGGCAATATTGGAAGCGCCGACATTATCGGCCCCTCCCACATAATCAGCGGCGCCCGGGACCGTCCCTTTGATCGGCGTCAAAAGCATCTGCGCAAGTCCAGTATTGCCTCCAGTTGTGGTCGGGACCTCAGTAAAATCACCGCTGAACGACCAATTGCCTCTGGCGGCTATCGGCTGCAGAATGGCGAATCCCAGTCGCTGCCATTGGAATCCGGCCTTGAGCGTATGGTGCCCGAAGATTTTAGTCAGGTTATCTGTGATTTGCGATGTGGTGCTGAGTTCGATGGAGGGCAAGTAATCGTTGCTGCCAAGTTGGTTCAGGCCGGAGAGAAAGACCGTGCCCAGGCCGCCGTTCGAACTCCCCTGCGGGACCCCCTGGATTCCGAACTGCGCGGGAATCCCCGACGTGCTGGCATTGGGCTGAGTGCGCGTGGCGCTTAAATGGTTGTATCCCAGGCGGAACTCATTCACCGTCGTCGGAGAGACTTGGTGTGTTTCGCTCAGCGCCGAATTCCACGATATCGCGTTCTGATTTCCGGCAAAGAATGCGCCGCCATCGGCGATTCCGCCGAACGGCCCGGGGATGAAGACCGGATTGTTTACATAGCTCAGACGGGCAAAGGCGTTGTCCTTGGATCCGAAGTTTTGATCGATGCGCACGTCGAATTGATCGGTATCGTTGCTAACGACGGGGTCCGATGCGTAGTTGTTGAATGAGCCTGAGTTGTTCGGCGCCGGGTACAGATTCAAGAGCTTTATCGCATTCGCATCCAGCCGACTGGCGAGAAGTGTATTGCCGGCGAAGGGCTCGCGCGCAAATCCAATCTGGCTGCCGGTCGTGGTTCCGCTTGGACACGGCGGGATAATCCCCGATACCGGGTCCAGCACTCCACAGGAGATGGCGCGCGTCGTAGACGGGTCAAAGACTTGTCCGAGCGTGAAGCCCCGGTTCATGACATCCGCAACGCAACCGGCTTGGTTTGGGATCGCCATGCAGCTCGCGGGTATTGGGCCCTGGCTGAGTAGTTCGGATAGATTGGTATAACCGCTGCTGCGCTCCAGCGCGGTGGGTACCGTACTGATATAAGGGTAGGCTTGTCGAATGCGCGTGCCTTCGTAATCCATGAAGAAGAACGTCTTGTCGCGGCGAATCGGGCCGCCCAGCGTGGCTCCGAACTGGTTCTGGCGGAATTCGCCTTTCTTGGTTTCGAAGTAGTTGGCCGCATCAAACATGTCGTTTCGCACAAACTCCCACAACGCGCCGTGGAACTTGTTAGTCCCTGACTTGAGGGTGGCATTCAGCACCGCACCAGCCGATCGGCCGGACTCCGCGCTGTAATTGTTGGTCTCAACCTTGAACTCCTCTATCGCATCCACCGGCGGTTTCACCGAATAAGCCGTGCCGTTGAGGAAGTCCACCAGATTGGCATTGTTATCAATACCATCGAGTAAATAGTTGTTCTGCGCGGGACGCAGTCCGTTGGCCGCGAAGCTGCCGCTCGAGCCTAACCCGCGCGAGTCCTGCTGACCTTGAGTGACTCCCGCGGAGAGCTGTGCGAGGAAGGTAAAATTCCGGCCATTGAGCGGAAGGTCGTCGATCGACTGCTCCTCGATGACCTGCCCCACAGACGCATCCAGAGTCTGGAGCAAAGGTGGAGCCGAATTGACCATGATCGTTTCTGTCGTTTCTCCGAGGGGCAGCTGGACATCCAATTCGACCTTCTGCTGCACGTCTACGGTTACGTTGTTCTGCTGGACGGATTTGAACCCGGGGGCGGAGGCAGAAATGAAATAACGCCCGATCTTCACAGGCGAGAAACTATACTGCCCCTCTGATCCAGTCGTGGCTGAGAGGGTGATGTGGGTATCCTGATTGGTCAACCTGATCTTTGCCTTGGGTATTGCGGCGCCACTCGGATCGCGGATAGCACCCGAGATGGAGCCCATGTCGACTTGGGCCGCAACAATCGCGGGGACAAGTAATCCAACGAACAATAGCGTCACAGCCGCTACGGACTTGCGGCACCCAAAGCTCAGAATCCCCATAACGCCTTCCTCCTAACCCCATACCCGATCCCCGAAACTTCGAGTTCTCGAGAATCTGCTTGAAAAGCCATAGACATTCGGAATATGCCCTCCTCCAGAATTCTGTGCATCGCATAGCCGCACATTCCTCTACAGTCGGGTGGTTCCTTGTCCGCCTAGAGTGACCTACGAAGCCAACTGGCCAACCTGATTCGAAGCCACGTGCACGTGAACGTTGTCACCGTGCACGTGCACGGTCTTGAGTATGCGAAGACATTCTCTCTTTGTGACCGCTTTGTCAAGCGTTTTTTATGGAATTTCGATTCGTGCCGGCCTGTGAATTGGGAATGGAATTCCCCTCCCATGGCACCTTGGAGCCGTCAACGCTCGGTAAAGGCAGCCCGAGCGCATGACTGTGCGCGAAGTTGTTTAGGAATGACTTATTGCCCCTGACAATTGGAACTCGGTTCACCGCAGACGGTCAGTCGAGCGTGGTGTTTCAATCTCGCATTTTCGACGCGCCCCGAGGGATGAAGTCCTTGGCCACTCCATTTGCAGCCGTTGGGTCGCTAGAGCGCATCTCTCTGAAGAGACGTAGATTAGATAGCAACACCACTGCTGGGCTCAGGCGAATTACATGTGGAAATTGGGCTCCTGATATCAAATTATCCGCCATAAGTCGGACTGCGATCTGTCCTTGTCGGTGCGGCTGGTGGTAAATAGATGCAGCGATAGTGCCTTTTTCGAAATAGGGAGACATTTCCTCGAAAAGGTCGCTTGCAATCACTTTCACTCTTCCTTCAAGGTCACCTGCCCCAAGGGCTCGGCAGACAGGCAGGCAGTTCACTGTATTGACATAGATTCCCGCAAGTTCAGGAATGTGCCGCAATAAATCGAGAGTCTTCTGGAAGCTTTCTTCGTCGTCTTCATGACCTTCAATAACGGCTGCGGTTTTCCCGTCCACACAATGTTTTGGGAAGGTCTCCAAAAAACCCTCTGCCTTCCTCCTATGGTCTTCCGCCATCAGCATACCCGCTACGACGGCTACTTTCGAACCTGGGGGTACAATCTTCCCCAGCAGTTCGCCCGCCACACACCCGCTCAGATAAGGTTCCACGTAGACAGCACTGGAGCGGTGACTTTCTGAAGCATCCGTATCTACGCAAACGACGTGTATACCCTTGCTTTCGGCCTCATCGATCAGTGGCTTTAAATTCTTTGGATTGCCGGCAGTGAGAATAATTCCGTCAACACCGCTGGACATCAGTTCCTGGAAAACCTCGACATCTCCCTCACCAAGATTCTGAATAGGGCGATTGATGAATTCAACGCCAGACCGCGAAGCACGCTCTTCTTCTTCTTGGACTCCGTTCCATAGCTGGTCATAGAAGAAATGAATCTCGCGAGGAATACATACACCGATCTTGGCGGTTGCCCTATGTGCCGATAGGGCCCGGGCCGCTAGATTTGGCCTGTAGCCAATTTGCCGGGCTATTTCCAAAATGCGCTGGCGTGTGGTCTCGTTGATGCCCCCGCGCCCATGTAATGCCCGGTCGACCGTGCCCCTGGAGACTCGGGCAATCTCCGCGATGAGATGAACACCATGCCGTTCTTTATCCATGCTCGCAATGTACGTTAACACAAAGCCTGACTGCAGTTGCCGTGGCCGAGGCCCGGTCTTCGGCTGGAGCGCGGGACATTAAGACACCACTCCCGACGCACTCTACTTTGCAAACACGGAAAAACGGCGCGCAAAGGAAAGAAGGTGCCTTTCGAATCGCTCGTACTTCCTAGCTCCGCACAATCGATCCGCCCCGGCGTGAAGCAGCGCGTTCAGCGTTTCTTCCATCGTCGACCGCACCACCTCGTCCAGGTGGGCCTGAATCCGCCCCGCGTTCTCCTCGCCCTTTTCTTCGTTGTGCCTGTGATTGTAGGCGACGACAATAGTTCAGCTCATGAACCTGATGCTGAACCGGATTGAGGCTATGTTGAGTTTCAACATTCGCAACAAAAGGCTCCTCTTCTTTGCCCACTTGGGTAAAGGTGATCACATCTGCCGAATTTCGACTAATCCAGATAGCCCTGCATGGAATCGATCATAATGGTCGTAAAGGCCGCGCCTTACTCCTTACTCCACAGCAATCTTCTCGATGCTCAGTCCCGGACCTGAGTTGGACGAGAAATTGAGCACGTTGTTGGCGCCTTCCCGATCAAACAGCGCTTCAACCCAGATCACCCCCGCGGCGTTATCGCTCCCGGTCGGTGGGAACGCGATTCGGGTGGCGATCCGGCCGTTCACCCGCAGTTCCGCAATTCGCGGGGCCTTCTCAGCATTGGTATACGAAATCCTGACGCTGGCGACGCGAACCCGCGAGGACACATTGGTAAAGTTGACCTCCTGATCCTGGCGCACGCCATCGGCGCCGGCAGGAACGTATGAGGTGAGCTTGCCTTCCCTGCCGTGGACGATCAACATGGCCGCGTCGTTCGACTGAACGATGGCAGAATACGAAGAGTCGAAGGAACCGAGGTCTTTCCGGGCCCAGAGATCTCTCACCGAAGCGGGCGACGAGTCGCTGAGTCCCAGATCGCTCCAATGCACGGCGATAGCGGCGGGGTCGCCGGTCCTGTTGAGCAGCAGCACCGCGTGCGCTCCCGGGGTTGAGAGCGCCTTGGTCCATACCTCAAGTCCATCGCCGTAGGACGCAGCCTTGACTCCCTGCAGCCCAAGGGAGTCCTGATCGACGGCGATCACCTCGGGATTGGTCAGAGTGGCCAAGGTGGCATCACTCAAGGTAGTGAGATCCGCGCCCGCCAGCAGCGGAGCTGCAGAGATCGCCCAAAGGCTCATATGGACCCGGTTCTGAGCATCTGTAAGGCCTGGCATCCCGACCACCATCATGTCGGGATCGTTGTAAAAACCGGTATGTTGCGCTTCGGGATGACTCCCCTGATCAAAATTCGAGAGGACGCCGGAAAAGCTGGCCAGCCGGCCGCTGTGCTTTTCATGCGGCACGATCGGAGCGACGATATCGCCGCTGGTCCGCCATATATCCGCCGGCGCGCCGCCTACGTTGGCAGCCCATGTCCACGGGCTGTTATTTCCCCAGTCGCAGATTGAGAAGTAGAGCCGCCGCCCTGTGACAGTTTCGGCCTTGTCGATCGCTCTGGCGATCTCGGCATACTGAACTGCGGGATCGAGCTTCTCCTTGTCGCCGCCGCACCAATCGACCTTCACATAGTCGAATCCCCACTTGGCGAACTGAAGGAAGTCCTGCTCATAATGTCCTTCACTGCCGACGTGTTGATAGACCGGGCCGAGGTCCGGGTACAGGCTGCAGCCGTCTATTCCCGCGTCAGTGTAGATGCCGGCCTTCAGGCCAAGGGAGTGAATGTAGCGGACGATGTTGGCCATGTCCCCGGCGTGCTCACCGGGAGCCAGCGCAGGCCACGCTTTGGCATCGACCACAATGTTGCCTTCCACATCGCGCTGGCCCAGCCACCAGCCTTCGTCGATGTTCACGTATTGATAGCCCGCTCTTGCCATGCCGGTCGCGACCATGGCCTTTGCCTGGTCCATGACGACTTTGGCATCAACGGTATTCGAGAAGCTGTTCCAGGATGACCAACCCATTGGTGGAGGAGGCACCGCAATTTGTCTTTGGGTACTCGCGGCCTGCAGGGCTCCGGGTATGGTTAGGATCATGACTGCGAACACTATAAAAACTGCCAGTTTGACATGCGCACATTTCGGATCTTGAACTTCCCGCATCGTTCTCCCTCGTGCTTCACAAATGCCCTGTTGATCATATTCGCCTTAGATTGGAATCTGGCTGGTTTTGAAATGGAGTGGCGGGCCCCGTGTTTCTCGCTCTTGGGAACAGGGAACGCGAACGCAAACAATGAGCGCAGTTGGAGGCGGGCAAAGAGACGCGAAAGCGGAACAAAACCTCCGGTAGAAGTGTGAGCGACTTGAAACACCGCGCGGCCAGCGACCCGTTTTGTGGCTCACTTCCAGTTACCACGGAGATCCAACCCGAGCGCAGAGACTCACCTCCTGAGTAGTTCATACTCAGAGGATACGGCTTCACATTTCTGATGCGCCTTCTCCTCCGAATTCGGTTCAGGATCCAGGTTTAAAGTACATCGTGCGCGAAGCGAAAAGCTACAGTGGCCAAATCCCGCGGCCGCAGGACGGGAATCGCAAGGCTGGAAACAGGCCGATTTCGAGTGCCCCGTCAGACGTTTGCTTCATTTGACTGGATCGTATTCCTTTTATTGGGTCAACTTGCCTGCATCGAGAACCTTCACACGGACCACGCGAATCTCGTGGTCTGTGAACACGGCGTGTGTTTGCGACAACTCATACTTAGGCATATGGCAGGTGACGCAATTCCTAGTCGCCACCTTGCACACAGTCTTGGCCTCCGTAGACTTCTTCGATTCCGTGCGGACAACGTGGCACGCAAGGCATTTGGAGTCATAGGCGCTCGGTTCGTGAACAAGCGGCTGATGCGGGTCGTGACAGGCAATGCAAGTAATCCGAGCGTCGCCCTTTGATCCCCAACAGCGGCTCTGTTCAAGGCCATACGGCTCAAAGCGGATATTCCCGGGACCCGGCCTACCGTCGGCCGCCACCACATCTGCCCAGGTGTTATGACAAGCCCCGCAAAAGTCGACAGAAACGGAAGGCGAAAGACCGGCTGGATCCATGATCTGCGCAGCACTCTGATCTAGATCGTTCCGAGTCATGGACGCAACGTGGGCGGCTCCCGGCCCATGGCATGCCTCACAGGATACTCCCGGGACAGCCTTCTCCGATTCGAAGACGTTTGAAGTGACAGCCGCGGTCGTATGACATCTGAAGCAGCCCCTTGCTCGATCGGTATCCATCTTCAGTCCCAGAGCTCGTTCCAAGTCCTTCGGCACCTCAGAAGAGTGGCCAGGGGTAATGTCCAGCGAATTAGTCTTTGTGAAGAAACTCAAACGGCTCTCAAAGTACGTGCCGTCTTTCTCGAGGACATAGGTCTGTCCATTCTTGAATCCGAAGGCCCAAACCGCAGGCAACGTATCCGTGTTGACTCCGTCAGTCACGCTGAAAGTTGCCCCTGCAGGAGAAGTTGCCACGGACGTGCTGAAGGCGCCCTCCTGAAATCGGAACGAACCACGATTTGTCGATAGATATGATTCCGCGACACGCACACTGGCGTGATACATCGGTGTCGACTCCTGGTGCAGCGCTATCCTTTCGTGGCACTCGGCGCAAATCGCGCTCCCGGAATACTGGTTGCGCTTCGGATTCCCTTTCGTCGGCCACCAGCCGGGCTCTGCGAGCCTGTCCGCAGTTGTCAGACTGATGCCATCTGTGGGCGGTCCTTGCGCACGAGCCAGACAGAATGCCGTCAAGGCTAATACATGTATCAATCTCGGCACCCTGCAATCAACCCGGAAGAACTCGGAATGCATATGCATATTTGCACGGTGGATTGTCGGGGGCCTGAATCTCCAGGCCAGCCGATCCCCGCGTCCATCTAAGTGTGGAGTTCGATCCCAACAACTCCACCTTCCCAATCCGCCCCGGATAGTTGGCGTTGCCCTCAGCCAGCGACTTAATCAACACTTTTCCATCCGGCGGCCAACCCAAAGCAATGGCATAGAGCGTCTGGCCTTTCGTGGTGAACCGGATGTCCGTGTGGTCGAACTTAATCTTCGACAACTGATACGACGGGACTTCTTGCATTTCGGTCGAAGGCCCCTCACCGTAGACATTCCACGGACGTGTTCCCTTGATCGCTTCGGAATTGACATTCTGCCAATCGGTAAATTCGGCGAGAAATGCGAGCTCATCGCTATCCGGCTCGCCATTGCCAGGCAGCGGGATGCTCAGGAGCAGATTGCCATTCTTGCTCACGATGTCGACGAAAAACGGAATGATGAACGAGGCCTTCTGGTAGGTATGGTTCTCGAAAACCGACCTGTCGTAGTGCCAGTGTCCGATGCAGGCCTCGGTTTGCCATGGCTCCTTTTGAAGCCGGTCTGACAGGGACATTTCGAAGTCGCGCGTGAGAGTGCCCCAGACTGGCTCGGGGACAACTTTCAGATCGATCACGCCTTCAAGCCGGCCCCCGTGAGCTTGCATATTCTTGTTGTAGTAGTAGGCCATGATGGACGGAGCGAGATCGGGAATCCCCAACCACACGCCCAGGTCCGGTGCAAATCGGCCGCCCTTATCGAAATCAAACTGCGCGTTGTCGTCGAAGCACAGGATGTCGGGGCCGTACTTATCGATCACATCCTGCACGCGAAGCAGGAACTGCGACACAAACTCGGGACAAGGCGTGCCTTTCAGGTGGGGTTTCCCGTTGATCATCTGGGGATCCATGCCGTCCCACCATTTGCCCTTACCGTCGGCGCTTGTCTGCACGCCGTCATACGGAACGCCCGCGAGCGGCCCCGTTGAATCGCTCTTGTAACGAACCGGGAGAAACTCGTCCCACACGCGATGCGGAGTGCCGTGGTAGCTGACCCCAAACCGCAATCCATTGGCCCGCGCAACTTTGGCCCACGAGCCGACGATGTCGCGCTTCGGTCCCACATTGACGCAGTTCCAAGGCTGATGTTTCGAGTTCCAGCAATCAAAGTTATCGTGATGGGTCGCCAAGGCAACAAAGTATTCAGCCCCGGCCTGCTTATAGAGCCTGATGAGGGCTTCCGGATCCCATCGATCTGCCTTCCATAGGTGGCAAATGTCCTTATACCCGAACTTCGATGGGTGGCCGTAGTGGGCGAGGTGATACTCGTACTGCGGCATGCCCTGTATGTACATATTCCGGGCATACCAGTCTCCCTGTTCCGGGACGCACTGCGGGCTCCAGTGAGCCCAGATGCCAAATTTCGCATCGCGAAACCAATCCGGACAGCGATAGGACTTAAGAGACTCCCAAAACGGCAGAAAGGGACCTTGCGGAACGTCGCCTTCAAACAATTGCGAACTGTCCGACGCGCGCGCAAGGCGCGTCATGGCTAACATCGAGACACTGCTTTTGACGAACGATCGGCGATTCATGATCTTTTCTCCGACTTCAGGGGACCCTAGTTTTCTCGCAAGACAAACTGCCGCGATTAGTGCTATTGATGACGCTCATCTGTGCCGGTCTGTCCCAGCGCGGTCCGTTCACGATTGTTTGCCTTGTCCACGAGTCGCTTCGATTCTCGAAAGGCCTCTACCGCAGCGGCCCTGTTGCCGGACTTCTGATACAGGCGCGCGAGCTGGTAGTGGATGCTGCCGTCGGCATCGGTCGAAAGCCCGAGTTTGTATTCGGCAATCGCGGCTGGAAGTCGATCGGACTCCGCATAGACTTTTCCCAGCAGAGCGTGGGAACGGGGCAAGAGCTCTGCTTTGAGGCTTTCGCATTTCAGCAAGTATGGTTCGGCTTCTCGGAACTGGTTACGCTGCACGAGAATCTCAGCTGCGAGGAGATTCGCCTCAGGATCCGCGGCGTTCTCCGACAGCAGGGATTCGTCGAGGCTCAGGGCCTCGTCATACTTCAGCTCGGTGAACAAAGTGATGGCCAAACTCAGGCGGGCGCTGTGGCTGTTGGGATCGAGGACGATTGCCTTTCGGTACTCAGCTTCGGCTTCATCCCAGTGGTGCTGTTGACGGAAGACATCTCCGAGCAAAACATGCATGCGTGGTGAATTCGCGTCGATTTCGCCCGCGCGCCCGAGGGCCTGAACGGCCAGATTCTGGTCGGCCCTGCTTTCCCAATACAAACCTTGAAGGCGCGTCCCTGGATCCTTCTTGAGCTTCTGCGCCGCACGGGATGTTGTCAGAAGATCCGCCGCGTAAAACGAACAGAACGCGAGAAGTTGAAGACGGTTTGCGTTCTCGCTTTGCAAATCTGATTTGAGGGCCTGAGAACAGCTTGAATACTTCCCTTCCATGGCAAGGTGTTGCGCCTCAGAGGATGATGGCGCCGCCAGGCTGCTCGATGGTTCTTCCTCGGTGCCAAGCCATGCAGAGGTGAAGTCATCGGAGGAGAAGGCACTCTCGATCAAGCCAGTGAGATCGATGGGAGAGGAGTCACTCTCCTTGGCCTGCGCCGCTGCGATCAAGGACTTCACCTGTTCTGGAGTTACGACGCTACGAAACAGTGGCAAGTTGGAACGAACGAAGTTCAGATCGGTGTGGGCAACCGAAATTAGCTTGTCAACAGCATCCTCGGGACGGCTTGACACAAGGTCGCTGACCGCCAAGCCGAGCGTGGCGATTTCGCAGTGATAACCCACCTGGAGTTCACGTTCGAATTGCTTCTGCGCTGCCGATGTTTCCTGCTGACGCAAGAGTGTGATTCCAAGCTCAGCGAAGGGGCACGGCAATGGTTGCGTTAATGCGATCGCGCCTTTGTATGCCATTTCAGCTTCGGTCAACTTTCCCTCGGTGGCCAGGACCTCGGCCGATCTCAATTTGACATACGCGGAGTCGCTGTAAGCCGATGTCATGAGGCGCGCGTCGTTCTCGACCTGCTGCAGATAAGTCGATCCAAGATCGAACCAAAGGCTTCCTTCGTTCGAGTTCAGTCGCATTGCTTGCCAATAGAGATCGATGGCCTTGTCGATCTCGCCGAGCGTCGCGTGTGTTTCTGCCAACGAGCGTAGTGCTTGAATATCCTTGGGGTTCAATTTGGCGGCACTTTCGAGATGAGGAAGAGCCGCCTCGGCTCGGTTCGCTTGAAGGTACTCGACGCCCAAGAACAGTTGGGGGACAAACAAAGATGAATTCAGGCGGATGGCCCGCTGAAAGCTGCTGATGGCCTCAGAGTGATTCCCCGCTTCGTGATCCATCAACCCCAGATTCGCCCATAACTCAGGAATAGACGGGTCCAGGGCGACAGCCTTTCGATAGGCTTCTGCCGCTTGAGCGAAATCCCCCCTGGCCTGAGACGCGCGGGCTTCAGCCAGGAGGGTTTGAATTGTTTGATCATGATCCTGTGCTGAGGCGATTCCGCCCATTGCCGAAATCATGAGCGGAATCGCTAAGCACAGCGCGAGAAATTTGATCCACCGCATAGGGTCGCTAATAGGTTATCTTCAGCACTCCTTGCATCTGGCGCGCTCCCTGAGTACTCGAGCTTAAGCCCAGATTAGGGCTCCCGACGCCGGAATTGGGTATGCCGAAGTTGGCATGGTTGAAGGCGTTGAATATCTGGACGGCGAACTGCAGACGCAATCTCTCTGTGAAACTGAACCATTTTCCAAACGTCAGATCTTCGTCGACGTATCCTGGCGCTCTCAGATTTGAGAAGTAGCGAGGAGCAGTGCCGAAGGTGAAGTCCGGCGGCGCGGCAAAGGCCGCAGGGTTGAGGAAGCAGTACTTGGTCCCGACCTGCATTTCGGGAATCCCATTGGTGCCACCGCAGTGACCTGTCTTGAGGCCGGCCCCGGTGAGGTCTGCATGCTGACCTCCGCCGAACACCGACGCGGAGTTCCCGCCCGCACCGATGGACATCGGGAAACCACTCTGGGCGGTCGTAATCCCCGACACTTGCCATCCACCGGCAACGGCGTCTTCCACTCTGTTCATGCCTCCACCGACCTTCTTGCCCCGGCCGATCGGCAGGTCATAGACATAGTTCAAAACAAGGGAGTGCGGAATATCGTCGCCGTCCACCGACCAATCCGCTTTCAGGTCATAGAAGTTGCGGATACTCGAGCCTCCCTGATCCCCGTTGATGGCTCCCCATTCTTCCGGGCCGCCCGTATCGGAGAGGAATTTCGAGAAGGTGTACGAGGCCGTGAACACCAAGCCCGCGCCAAAACGATGTTTAAAGCTGGCCTGCAACGCGTTGTAGTTGTTCAGTCCGACCGGCTCGTCCTCGGCCGAGACTGAACCGCAGAATTCCGGATACGGCATCAAAGATTGCGCCACCGTGTAAGGGCAGCTCGGGGCAGTGAGCCCCAGGTTGCTCAAGGCAGTGGCGTAGGGGCTGCTGGGCAGAACTGTGTTAAGAGAGGAGCCCATGGAAAGATAGCTTGGATTCAGTTGGCCGTAGTTCATGCCGCCTAAGGTGATGCGCCTTCCGCGGCTCCCGACGTAATTTACATCCAGCACATCGTTCGGAGTGAATGCGTATTGGAATCCGAAGCTAAACTGCTGAGTCATCGGATCGGGGCGATGCGGATTTACGACACTTGGGCTCTGCCCCACTTGGGTCAGACCGGCTAACGAGTTCCCGGTAACAGGCACCAGTCCCGACTGGAACGCCTGGGAGAGCGGTGCCGTCACGTGGATCCCGTCCGCCGAGGAAGTCCATACACCCGAGGTCGAATAACCCGGGTCCGGTCCATTGCCGCCATAGAAGTTTCTGGCATAGTAGAGGCCATAGCCGCCTCGCCAGACCAGCTTCGGCATCATCGCGTAGGAGAAGCCGACGCGGGGCGCGAAGTCACTCAAGTTGTGGTTATAGAGGGAGCGATTCCCGGGGTTGTTGTAGACGATCTGCCCATAAACCGGAATCCCGGTTGCCGCGCTGATCGGATTGAGAGCGTTGAGATCGAAGTAGGCCTGCTCGTTGTGGCGGGCCGTGGGAGGCATTTGGATTTCATACCGGAAGCCGAGGTTCAAGGTGAGATTGCGCCGTGCCTTCCAATCATCCTGAACGTACATCCCATGCAGGTAGTACGTTGGCGCGGGGTAGGCGGTAAAGCCCGTCGAGCCAGCCGAACCTGCTCCCGGATTGCCGGCGCCCACCATAAACGAAGCGAGCGCGTCTCCCTGGCTGTCCGCCTTCAAATTCGATGGGTCAGGACCGGCAGTCATTTGGTTACTGAAACTGAAGACCGTCGGCGTGAGCCTGCCGCCATCGTCGGTTTGCCGGACACCCAGATATCCGAGCGAGACGGACTGTGTTTTCAGGGTTTTGCTGACATCCACGCTCAGACTTTCATTCGTCTTCGGGAAGGTCGCTTCGCCGGAGTTTTGTGTTGCACCCAACGGTGCATAGTAACCGCTCCCGCTGAAGGTGTTGCCGAACTCAACCTGCGGAAACTGCGGCGTCCACGCGTCGAGTTGGCCCGGCAGTCCGAGCGAGGAGGGCTTGAACGGGTAGCCCTGGACGACGTTCCCCCCAGGATTGCGAATGAAGAACAGGGTGCTGTTCATGACTAGAGTCGGGGTGAAGACGCGCGAATAGCCCAAACTTCCAAACATGCGGTTGTTGGGGTCGAAGACGTAAGGTCCAGCGACATCGTTCCCGTAAAAGGCTCCTGTCTGGACCTTCCCTTCATGCTTGTTCGAGAATTGGCCGTAGATACGGTTGTTCGCGTTGATATTGTGGTCAATACGAATGCCCCACTCATTGGAGGTCGTGGGCGCGCTCGTGGTGGTATTGAAGTTGAATTGAGCGGTCGGATTTTTGGGCGCCGGCCAGTAGTTCCCTGTAGCAAATTTGTTCGCCAGAGCGTCGATTGCCCCCACGCCCGCGGTAGGGATGATGTTCCCTGGATAGGGGTCGCGGGCGGTTCCGCCACCAGGGCAGTTGCTCAGCGAATAAGGATTGTAGATCTGACCTTGGTAGATGGGTCTGCCCAGGCAATCCGTACCCAACTGAGTGGTCGTCAGTTCCGATGAGAAGTCTCCGCCTAATTGAGCCGTGGTGGGCACCTGTGCGCTATAGGTGAGGCCCCCGTTAAGTCGAAGCCCCTCATAGTTGGCAAAAAAGAAGGTCTTGTCCCGCTGTTCATAGATGCCTGGAATATACAACGGCCCGCCGCCGGCGAATCCAAACTGATTGCGATGGTCGTCCGGCCTGGGGGTACCAGCCAAATTGTTGAAGTAGAGATTGGCATCCAAGTTCTGGTTGCGGATGTATTCGTCTGCAACGAAATGGAAATCGTGGGTACCGGCCTTGGTCGTCATGCTGATCACATTGCCGGTGCTGAATCCGTATTCGGCAGAAAAGGAATAGCTCGTGACCTTGACCTCATCGGTGTCTTCGGGGGCAGGCACATACAGAATTCCTCCCCAGTCCTGGGATGTGTCGTAGCCCCCGTTCAGGAGAAACAGGTTGGTTCCGAAGTAGCCGCCTCCAAAATTCAGGAAAGAGTAATCCTGATCGGCCGTATCCTCACTTCCGCCAGCTCCCAACAACTGTCGATCGCCCTGCACGTTCACAGCGGAATCCAGCGTCGCAAAAGAAAGCACATTCCTGAGATTGAGCGGTAGTTCCTCAAGCTGTTTGCTTGTAATCTCGGTGCTGATGTCGGCGTCCTGGGTCTGGAGCAGAGGTCCACTCGAGTTGACAGAGACCTGCTCGCTGGCGCCGATGGTCAAAGTCAAATTTTCGGCGACTGAATCTCCGGGGCTGAGGACGATCCCGTTTTGCTTCGTCGTTTTGAAGCCAGGGGCGCTCACCTCGAGCGTATAGCTGCCCTCGAGAAGGAGAGCAAATGAGAACTCTCCAGTCGCGCTCGCGGCACTGGTGCGAACAGTTCCATTTTCAGGATCGGTGAGTTTCACCGTGGCGTTCGGGACCCTAGCCCCCGACGGGTCGGTCACCGTACCGGACAGTGACGCTGTCGTGCTTTTCGATTGCGCGTGGAGATTTGAGGGAAATGCTAATCCGATTGTGGTTATCAGGACCGCCAAAACCATAAGACGTAGCCTGGTCATCTTACCTCCTAGAATCTTTTCGCTCGATTTCGTTCGTGATTTCACAAAGGCCTTCCGTACGGAGCCAAGCGCCTCCGCAGATCTGCTACGTCGGGTGATCTCCCATAGCAAATGCCGGGAAGACACACTTTCCACAAGCGGTGCAAGTAAGCGATAACTTTATGCTTATCTGCAAGGTGCTGTATGGTACTGTTCGTCGTGTATTCGCACATAATGCGGCACTTGCAGTCACTGTTCAGTTGAAGTGGAGCACGGAGCAGGGGAAGTCGCAGGTGAGGCGGGCGAGTGAATCAGAAGCCTCGACGGGGTTCAGCGAGGAACGCACCGATGCCATTCTGTGCAGCATTCGGTCCGCAAAGTGCGGCCAATGGGAAGAGCGAAGGTAGGGACCGGAGCAGCTTTTCAGGATTCAGGATGGGCGCTAACACCCGGAGGGGTGTCGGAGGAAAGGACGACCTCATCAAATCGCCCGCGAAACCTATTACCAGGTGCGCACCGCAACGATTGAGGGGGTGGTTGGAATGTCGTTGACCACCTTCGTCTGCAATACGAGTTCAAGATTCTTGTCCGCCCAACTCTTCGGCGCGAGGCGAATCATGTCCTTGATTCCCTGTTGCGATGTGATGAACTCGGCAGCGGCACGAGTGCCGCATTGGGTGATGCCGGCAATCGTGATGAGCACTCCCCCGGTCCTCGAATGAGGCAGGCGAGCCACCAGTGCATAATCCACCTGCACTTTGTCTTCGGAAGACCTGACAGGATGCCATTCGTGTGCCGCGCCAGTTTGATCCCTGATCGAGAGTCCGCTTCCAAATACGAACGGCAAGTCGCCCGTCATCTGGAGTGTCCATTCGTTATTAAACGCTCCTATCAAAACAGCCGGGGATTGCCGAAGATCACCAAAGGCGACATCCTCTCCCGTGCGGAGATCAAACGCGTGATTGAAGCGCGTCAACAGAGAGGCAACAGCAACGTTTGCGGATACATCGCCAACCGTCACGAATTCATTTTTCATGCTAATTAGATCGCCTGCTCCGAGTTTTTCGTCTTCCGAAACCGGAACCAGAAACTCGTGGCCCCCAGCATCTAAGTCACTCAAGTGATGCGTGGTTTTGAAGCGCTCGATCAACTGAGGGCTCGGCATATAAACAGGGTTGGCTCCGGTGTAAATGAGCACCGGCTTCGAATTCTCGAGAAGTGGGGACCAGAACAGTTGGACAACGTTTCGGGCTCTTAAGTTGTAACCCGCGATTCCTGCTGCGGCAAGAACCAAGGTTGCAATAACCCACCAGAATTTGAGATGCAGCCGGCTGACGGCAACATGGGCTGGATCCACAAGGGGCCTAACATTTGGAGAAGATGAGGAAGTGGAGGGTAAACTACTCTCCGTAGAGATCCGGGTAAGGACCTGGGCTTGCTCCGAATGACTGGCTTCCTTTACGGCTGCTTTGCCGAGATCCATGAAGTTCGGAACGTAAGAACCGGGGATGATCTCGATCCGAATTGGGCTTTCTTTGCCCTCCGCAACGTAGTACTGAGCGAGCCGCTTCCTCACTTCTACGGCGCGCGACCGGACAATGGGGTCCTCATTGGTGTCGTAGTCGATGGTGCGGCCAAAGACCTCCTTACCGATGATTCGCTCCTTCAGGCGCTCGACGTGGCCGCTCAAAGTCTGATCGACGATGTAGCTCAGGAGTTGCTGGGATTGCTTGCTTGCCCTAAACGGCACACTCTTTAGAATTTCGGAGAGAGCCTTCTGGACCTGAGTCGCAAAGGCTTCTCGTGCCTCTGGCGCCTGATCAGCAGGATGAACCGCCTCAGCCAAATTTCCCATGCGACCCCCGAATCACCTGATGCAAACAGTACTCTACGCTCCACTGATTTACCCTGACAAGCACTGTATTTGGGCCTCGATGACCTCGAACGGCACCGTACAGCACCTTGCCAAAGATTGGCGCCACGACATTATCTGTTCGGGGTCAAGGAGGGTTACGTCCCTCGTTGCATTGGACAAAACCGAGGTTTAGTGAATCGCTCGAGTCGGTGGTGCGGGGCGAGTTGAGAAAGTGGCGGCGCCGGCTGCGCAGACATAAGATTCGGATCCGATCCCGCGCAGTGGACAGACATCCAATGACACCCTCACCGTCGGTACTACCAGGTTTTGAGGATCCAAGATTTCAAAACGGAACAAGGTGATTTCATGAGCGAGTGCCAAGATTGGGATCCAGGCTGGCACCGCAGGAGCCTGCTTTCATGTGCCTTCTCTCTCGGACGCAGCTGGTCTGGTCTTCCGCTTTTGTTCTTCTCGCGTGGAACTTCGGACACAATCGCGCTGAAGCGCAAGCCGTCGAACGAACGGAAAGTGGAGTGGAGGTTCACTCTTCTCTCGGCGTGGAGCGGGTGGAGGCATGTTCCAAGAGCGTGATCCATGTGGTTGCAAGCCGCACTGGCTCAGGGGAGCAGCCGGTTGTCCCGGCGGTGATCCGTCCTTGCGTGGGCACGGAGTTTACCGTATCTTCCGATCGCACTCGCGTGGAGCTTCGAACCGCGCAAGTGAAGGCGGAGATCGATAAAAAGACCGGCGCGGTCGGCTTCTTTACTCTCGACGATCGACCGCTCCTCGATGAACAGCCGAACGGGCGCGTCCTACCGGATGCCAATGCGAGCGTAGCCAGTGCAGATGTCAGTCAGGAGTTCGAGCTCGGCGCCGATGAGGCGCTCTATGGCCTTGGCCAACATCAGGAAGGGTTCCTCAACCTGCGCGACATCCCGGTGCAGCTGCTGCAGGCCAATACCAACATCGCCATTCCATTCCTGATCTCGACCCGGGGCTACGGACTGCTCTGGAACAACCCATCGCTGACAGACTTCGATCCGGCCACCGAACAGATCCAGCTGGACGCAAACGGTGCCGGGACGTTCGAGACCGGACCAGAGGGAGAGTATGGATTCCTGTTGAGCGGCAACTATCGCAACAAACTCAGGCTGTCGGTCGACGGGCACCAAGTCATCGATCTGGGGAACATGTGGCTTCCGCTCTCGGCTGGAGCCAAGATGCATTTGGCGGCGCACACGACCTATAAGGTGATCGCCGAGACCGGAGGAGACACCAAGCTTGCCCTTCGCATTCCATCCGATACGATGACCTTGCGCTCCCAAGTGGGCGATGCCGTCGACTACTACTTCTTCTACGGGCCTGAGCCTGCCCGGGTGGTGGCGGAGTATCGGGAGTTCACCGGTGCCGCGCCCCTGCTGCCCAAATGGGCCTATGGCTTCTGGCAGTGCCGTGAACGCTACTCGAGCCAGCAGCAGATCCTCGATACAGCAGCCCAGTTTCGCAAGAGGAAGATTCCGGTCGACGCTCTGGTGCAGGACTGGCAGTACTGGGGCAAGTACGGCTGGAACGCGATGCGGTTTGATGAGAGCGCTTATCCTGATCCCGCAGCGATGATGTCTGCTCTGCATCGCGAGGACTTTCATCTGGTCATCTCCGTGTGGGCCAAGTTCGGTGGAGAGACCGAGGTCGACAAAGAATTGGTCGCCAAAAACCTGGTGCTCAGAACCGCAGCAAGTACCGGGGAACCCGGCGAAGCCAAGGAACGAGAGAACTGGGCGGATCTGTTCAATCCCCAGGCGCAGAAGATGTTCTGGTCCGACATCAATCGAAACCTGTTCAGTGCAGGTCTTGATGGGTGGTGGCTCGATGCTTCCGAGCCGGAGGGCGATCCTCTCAAGGAGGACACCACCTTCCTCGGCCCAGGAAAGGGGGTGCGCAATGCATTCCCGCTCTTTGAGACCTCTGCGGTCTATCGTGGGCAGCGCGCAACAAGCGAAAACAAGCGCGTCGTTATCCTCAGCCGGTCGGCGTACATAGGCGAGCAGCGCAATGGAACCATCTCCTGGTCGGGCGACATCTCGGCGAATTGGGAGACCATGCGCCGCCAAATCCCTGCCGGCCTCAGTTTCGGTATGTCCGGCTTCCCCTATTGGACAACCGATATCGGTGGCTTCTTCCGTCCCGCCGATCAGTACACGTCGTCTGCTTATCACGAGCTGCTGATTCGCTGGTTCCAGTTCGGCGCGCTCTGTCCCATCTTCCGCATCCATGGATTCCACTCGGAAACAGAGATTTGGAACTACGGTCCGGACGTGGAGAAGGTGCTGCGCGAGTACGATGAGCTACGCTATCGCCTCCTGCCCTACATTTACTCTGCCGCCTGGGGAGTGACCGATCGCGGTGAAATCGTCATGCGGGCTCTGCCGTTCGCATATCCCCAGGACACCTCAGTGCGACAGGTCAGCGATCAATTCCTGTTCGGCGACTCGCTTCTCATCAACCCTGTCACCGAGCTTCACGCGACCAGCCGAAGAGTCGTCCTGCCGAACGGCGACAACTGGGTCGACTTCTGGACGGGACAAACCTATCGGGGCGGGCAGACCATCACCATGGATGCTCCACTGGACCGCATGCCAATTCTCGTCAAAGAGGGCAGCATCGTGCCCCTGGGACCGGTCGTGCAGTATGCAGCAGAGCCGCAGGATCCTCTGGAGATCCGTGTCTACCGCGGCAAGGACGCTCACTTTGAGTTGTACTCTGACAGCGGCGATGGCTACGCCTACGAGCATGGACAGAGAGCGACGATTTCATTCGCATGGGACGATCGCCACAACACTCTCTCAATCGGCCACCGTTCCGGCATCTATCCTGCAATGCTCACGAAACGAACCTTCCAGATCGTTCTCGTAAAACCCGAGCATGGCGTGGGCAACGATCCTGCTTCTACTGTCGACCGCATGGTCAACTACGATGGACACACGATGCGGATCGACTTCAAGCATCCGAACTAGCCGGTGAAACGAACAGCGATTCGGAACCAGTGATCGAAGCAATCAGGTGCGCGAACCTGGTCGCAGAGGGACCGGAACGCGTTGACTGGAGGCACGCACGACCACGCGTGGCGGGATCAGCTCCGACTTTGGCCTGAGGTGCTCCTTTTTCCGGGCAATCCTGAGCGCCATTTCCGCGGCGGATCGCCCGATGCTCTCGCTTCCTTGATCGACCGAAGACAAGGGCACACGCAGAAAATCCGAATAGGAGAGGTTGCCGCACCCCACTACGGCAATGTCTTCGGGAATGCGAAGTCCCGCCTCTAAAATTGCACGCATAGCTCCGAGGGCCGACGGATCGTTAAAGCAGAAGATCCCATCCGGCCGTGGTTCGGAAGCAAGCAGCTTCTTGGCCGCCTCGTAGCCGCCTCGTTCCCCGCGATGATCTCCCGACGTCCCTAAAGAAACTATGTGGCCGGGCAGAGGGGTGAGATTGTAGGACGCCAGAACTCGCTTGTAGCCTTCGAGACGGCCGACGGCGGTACTGACTTCGGGACCGCGGATATGGGCAACACGTCTGCATCCCTGCTCGATGAGGTGAGACGTGGCAAGGCTGCCGACTGCCTCATCGTCGACGCCAACAAAATTCGCGGCAAGTCCCTGAAACCTTCGGTCGATAAGGATGTAGGGCGTCTTGTGTTCTTCGATCATCCGAAAGCAGTCGACCGACCATTGTGCCGAGGCGACAAGGATGACATCAACTCGGCGCGCCAATAACTGTTGGATCTCCTGCACCTCAAGTTCCGGATCCTCGTCTGAAGAGGAGATCAGGAGGCTGTACCCATGCTTTCGCGCCTCGACCGAGATGGCCTTGGCGATCTCCGCAAAAAATGGGTGCAGCAAATCCGGAACCACGAGTCCCAGTGTCCAGGTGCGGCCTGTAACGAGCGACCGAGCCGCAAAATTCGGCTGGTAGTTCAGTTCCCGCATCCGCTTCAATACGCGGCGCCGCGTCTCGGCTGCGATGTCGGGGTGATCTCGAAGAACCTTTGAGATGGTGACAACCGAGAGACCGAGATCGTTAGCGATGTCCTTCAAGCGGGTCGCCATAGCTCAAATTTACTCCATTCTCCAACCCGCATCGAGGATTAGGTGCGAAATGCTCGCTGTGGCTTGATCTGAGCGGCCTTCAGAGGCCCTCAGCCGATTGCGCAGTCCCAGCAGATGTTCAACTTTCCTTGACAACCCAACAGAGGTTGCCTAGTATCGATACGTTTCAGTTAGCGATGACTTTCAGGTTTTGGGAGATTCTATGGAAGGTCTGGGTCAGACGGTTCAAGCCAATCCCGGCGTGGTCACTCCCGCCCAGGTACCCCACAGAACATTAAGCGACGGAGCAAGGCTGCCGGCCATAGGTCTGGGAACATTCGGTTCGGACCATGTCACGCATCAGACCGTCGCAGAAGCAGTTAATTTTGCCGCGTCAATCGGGTACCGGCATTTTGATTGCGCGTCCATTTACGGCAATGAAGACCGCATCGGGCTTGTGTTCAAGCAGCTCTTCCAAGGCGGCCTTCGTCGCGACGATGTCTGGATTACATCGAAGCTCTGGAACGACAAGCACGGGGAGCACGATGTCATCCCATCGTGCGAGAAATCACTAAGGGACTTGCAACTCGACTACCTCGATCTCTATCTGGTTCATTGGCCTTTCCCCAATCACCATCCCCCTGGATGCGACGTCGGATCCCGCAATCCGCATGCGGTGCCCTACATCCACGAAAACTACATGCGGACCTGGCGGAAGATGGAAGAACTCGTCGATCGCGGCTTGGTGCGCCACATCGGGAGTTCGAATATGACGATCCCGAAGATGAAACTACTGCTGCGCGACGCTCGGATCAAGCCCGTGGCCAATGAGATGGAACTCCACCCGCACTTTCAGCAACCGGAGTTCTTTCGTTATCTGGTGGACAACAGGATTCAGCCCATTGGCTACTCGCCGCTGGGATCGCCGGCGCGGCCCGAACGTGATCGCACCCCCGAAGACACGTCTCCGACGGAAGATTCGACGATTCGGCAGATCGCGCACCGGATGGGAATTCATCCGGCGGTCGTTTGCATCAAATGGGCGGTTCAGCGTGGGCAGGTGCCTATCCCCTTCTCGACGAACCCGAAGAATATTCTCAGCAATCTGTCAGGCGTGGTTGGAGAACCACTTAGTCCACAAGACATGGAGGCGATCGAGAAGCTGGATCGGAAATGCCGTCTGATCAAGGGTCAGGTCTTTCTCTGGAAAGAGAATCAGTCCTGGGAAGACCTTTGGGATATCGACGGAGTCGTTACTCCCGCGTAGAGTGAGGCGGCCGGGAAGGCGAGCAGCTCCTGAAAGCTTCGCCTTCTCGGAATCCTCGTGGATCGTCGCAGTCCGGAAGAAACCGGCCCTTGCAGAAAGTGATCTGCAGGAACCCAGGCAAGAGGAGATTGGTTCCATGAGAACGATGAAGGCGGCGTTTCTTCCCGGAAACAGCACTGTCGAGATGAAAACTGTCTCTGTGCCCGAACCAGCACATGGCGAAGTGCTCATTGCAGTTAAGGCTTCCACCATCTGTGGTTCAGATATCCGAGCGATCTATCACGAGCATCTTGGTAAGGGGCCGGAAGGTTATCAGCGGGTAATCGCCGGCCACGAACCATGTGGGCGGATTGTCGAAACGGGCCCTGGCTGCCGTCGTTTCAAGACAGGTGACCGAGTGATTGTGTATCACATCTCCGGCTGCGGGGTGTGTAACGACTGCCGGCGCGGCTACATGATCTCCTGCACCAGTTCGGAGTATCGGCGGGCTTACGGATGGCAGCGTGATGGCGGAATGGCCGAGTTCCTACTGGCTGAGGAAAAGGATCTAGTCCTTCTACCCGACCAGCTCACTTATCTGGACGGTGCTCAGGTGGCGTGCGGGTTTGGCACCGTGTACGAAGCGCTTCAGAAGGTCGGCATCAGCGGCAACGACGCCGTGCTCATTACCGGTCTTGGCCCGGTCGGTCTGGCCGCCGGAGCCCTCTGCCGCAAGCTGGGAGCGGAGAAGGTCATTGGCATCGACATTTCCGCCGAACGCCGTGACCTTGCCCAGCGTTTAGGTCTATGCGATTCAGTGCTCGCTGCCGGACCGAACAATGTGGACGAGGTGCGAGCGCTAACCCACGGCCGGGGCGTGGAGCGAGCCGTTGATTGTTCGGCCAACTCCGAAGCACGCGCCACGGCCATTCGTGCGACCCGCAAGTGGGGGAGGATGGTGATGGTCGGCGAGGGCGGTACGGTGACCTTCAATCCGTCACCCGATATCATTCACGACCAAAAGACGATCTACGGCTCCTGGGTGACTTCTACCTGGCTCATGGACGAACTGGTCGAACGGCTGGTGCGATGGAATCTGCATCCGGAGGACATTGTTACCCACCGTTTCCCGCTCGAACAGGCAGATGAGGCATATCGCTTAATGGCATCGGGACGCTGCGGCAAAGTCGCGGTCTGCCCGACAGGGGATTAATGCATGTACACATCCCCAATCGTCAATCAAGAGCAGTCCGGAAAACAGGGCCTCATCCCTCGGCACGCCAGGATCCCGTTCTTTCTCGTTACTGGGCTCTTCTTTCTCTGGGCGATTCCCAATAATCTGAACGACGTACTGATTCGTCAGTTCATGAAGTCCTTCGAGATTTCACGTCTTCAAGCTGGTCTGGTCCAATCAGCCTTCTATCTCGGATACTTCTGTTTCTCGATTCCAGCAGCCCTTGTGATGCGACGATTCGGCTATAAGACCGGCCTCATCACAGGTCTTGTGCTCTACGCCAGCGGCACATTTCTGTTTCTACCGGCGGCATCCGCACGAAGCTATCCTCTCTTTTTGATGGCGCTCTTTGTGATCGCAAGTGGCCTCGGCTTCCTCGAAACCGGGGCCAATCCGCTCATCGCGCAGCTTGGCGAGCCCGAGAGTTCCGTGCGAAGGCTCAATTTCTCGCAGGCCTTTAATCCCATCGGATCGATCTGCGGAGCCATGATCGGCACGCTTTTCATCTTTTCCGGGATCGAGCCCGGAACGCGCCAGATCGCGCAGATGAAGGTACGAGGTATCTACGACGCGTATCTGCGGCATGAAACGGCGCGTGTCTTGACGCCTTACTTGGTGCTCGGCGTCGTCGTTCTTCTGTGGGCTGCCCTGATCCTCAGGACGGAGTTTCCCGTTGTTGCGGGCGATCAGTCTGCTGTCGCAGGAAAGAAAGATGGAGGGTACTCTCGGCTGCTCCAGTATCCGAGTTTGCTGTTTTCTGTAGCTGCTCAGTTCTGCTATGTCGGCGCACAAGTGGGCACCTGGAGCTACTTCATCCAATATGCGCAGGATTACACACACGTGCCTGAAAAGACGGCCGGCTATCTGCTCACCATGACTCTGGCAGCCTTTGCGGTAGGTCGGTTCCTGTCAAGTTACCTCATGAAGCGGATACGGCCAAGCTTCATGCTCGGTGTCTTCGCGATCGCCAATATCGTGCTGCTTACGATCGGCATCGTCCTGCCAGGATGGACCGGACTGATCGCCGTCTTGCTAACTAGCTTCTTCATGTCTTTGATGTTCCCGACAATCTTTGCCCTCGGCATCAAGGACCTTGGCGTCCACACCAAAGAGGGCGCTTCGCTGATTGTCATGGCCATCATTGGAGGAGCAGTTTTCACTCCCTTAATGGGTCTTGCGTTCCAAGTGACAAGGAGTATGGCCCTGAGCATGTTTGTTCCCTTGGTCTGCTATCTCGTCGTTGCCGGATACGCTTTTTGGGGATCCCAGTTGGTTTCGCCGCGCGAATCGTCCGTGGTACTACGTAAGGAGGTCCAAGGTGATTAAGAGACAGTCGGATCAAGCCGACCCATGGGAACTCTCGCTGAGCCACACGCTTCCATTGTTGGGTCATCGAAACTGGATCGTCGTTGCCGATTCTGCATATCCTGCACAATCGAATCCTGGCATAGAAACTATTGCTACCAACACTGACCACCTCCACGTTCTCAAGGCAACCCTCGATGCTATCGACAACAGCCCACATGTGCGACCAAACATTTACCTCGATGCTGAGTTCAAGCTCGTCGCAGAGCAGGACGGACGAGGGGTTACGGTCTATAGGCAAAAGCTGGCGCGGTTGATCGGCAATCGCGAAACGCATGTGCTCCCGCACGATCAGATCATTGCGAAACTGGACGAGAGCGCGAAGCTCTTTCGCATTCTGATTCTCAAGTCCTCCCTTGCCGTACCTTACACATCAGTCTTCTTCGAGTTGGACTGCGGATACTGGACGCGTGACGCTGAAGAGCGCCTCAGGAAAGCCTTATTCCGGCCTGCGGCAACCGGAAATGGAGTTCGGTAAAACGAGCAACGCGGAGAATGGTGAGAATGGTGGTGATGAGATGAAGCTGAACCGGAGAACAGCGCTATCTCTGCTCGCGGGGTTGCCCACGCTCCTCTCATCGCGGAAAGGGCTCATTCGGGCGGCCGCAGAGGAACTGTCGAACACGGCTCTCGAAATCACGCCGGGGCCCTTCAAGGGAACACGCGAGTCTCTCCGTGGATGGCAGATCCCCGACTGGTATCGCGACGCGAAGTTTGGGATTTGGGCGCATTGGGGGCCGCAGTCTGCCGTCGAGTTCGGGGATTGGTACGCGCGCAACATGTATATCCAGGGCAGCAAACAGTACGAATACCACGTGAAGACTTATGGCCATCCGACCCGAGTCGGATTCAAAGATGTGATTCCCACATGGAAAGCAGATAAGTTCGATCCCGACTATCTGCTCGGCCTCTACAAGAAGGCTGGAGCGAAGTACTTCTGCAGCATGGCCGTCCATCATGACGGATTCGATCTTTGGGATTCTAAGTATCAGCCGCGCTGGAACGCCGTTGCGACAGGACCGAAAAGAGACATCGTTGGGGCATTCAAGAAGGCCGCCGACATGCTTGGGCTTCGCTTCGCCGTCAGCGAGCATCTCGCCCCCAGCTACCATTGGTTCTGCACGTCGCATATGAGCGACAAAACCGGTCCGCTCGCCGGCGAGCGTTACGATGGCGCCGACCCCGCCTATGCCGACCTTTATCACAAACTGCCGTCCTACTATCCCTACAGTTACCGGCTGCTGAATGACCGTCAGGCGCCGACTTGGTGGGAGCAGCACTACTTCGATCGGATCAAGGACCTCGTCGACAAATACGAGCCCGATTTGCTGTACACCGATGGCGACATCTTCTTCGAGGAGTACGGGCTGGCGCTCGTCGCGAATCTTTACAACGTGGATGCCAGGCGCCACGGCGGCCGATGCGAGGCGGTATACACCAGCAAGCTGCCCAGCGATTGCGAAGCCGGCACATGCGTTCAAGACTGGGAGCGTGGCATCGCAGCGGGTATTCCGGCGAATCCCTGGCAAACCGACACCTGCATCGGAGACTGGCACTACAACCGGGAAGCACAGTATAAGTCTCCCAAATACGTGATCGACCTGCTCGTCGACATCGTCAGCCGCAATGGCAACCTCATGCTCAACTTCCCCCTACCCAACAGCGGCGAACTCGACTACGAAGAAATGGTCATTCTCGATGCGATTACGAAGTGGATGGCGATCAATAGCGAGGGTATTTACGGAACCCGGCCATGGAAGATCTTTGGGGACGGTCCGGTAGCGACAGCGCCGCCGTCAAGCGAGGGAACCCGGTTCAATGAGGCGGGCCGCACCGACCTTACTGCAGATGAAGTTCGCTTCACCACGAAGGGCGATACGCTCTATGCCTTCGTCATGGGCTGGCCGGATAAGGAGGCGCTCATCCGCCCGTTGGCCACCACCAGCAAGCTCTTGCCGCCGAAAATCAGCCATGTCGAACTGTTGGGTTACAAGGACAGAGTGACCTGGGCCCAGGACGAGCAGGGCCTCATCGTGGTGATGCCGGAACAGAAGCCCTGCGATTATGCAATTACGTTGAAGATCGTCTAGGCGAGTCGGTGAGAATGATGCCACATCGGGCCGAACGCAGACGAATCCAACGGACGGTCTCCATAGCAAGACCTGATCATAAGCCACGAGGAGAATTGAAGATGACTGGATCTTTTATCGCGACAAGATCGATGCGTGGCCTGCGTAGGATGCTGGCACCGCCAGCATTGCTTTTGACGGTCTTCACCGCCTCCTCCACACTGCTCTCGGCGCAGGTGGCGGGCGAAGGCGGCAACAGTCTCGGATTCGATATGGCTCCGGAAACGAACCAGCGCGTCGTGGATAAGGCGGTCAGCCAGATTCCCACGCCAATGGCTCCGGGGCCGGTGAAGCCGACCTGGGCCTCGCTCCAGGAGAACTACACCATTCCAGACTGGTTTAAAGGCGCGAAGTTTGGGATCTTTATGCACTTCGGAATCTTCTCTGTTCCCGCGCATGGCAGCGAGTGGTACGAGAAGTTCCTCTATGCCGGCGGGGACGACAACGTCTTAAAGGTGTTGTTTGGCCACGATAGGGCGCTCGATATCAATGACGGCCCTCAAAGCACACGCGCCTGGCATACGGAGCACTTCGGCTCACCCGATAAGTTCGGCTACAAAGACTTCATCCCGATGTTCAAGGCGGAGCATTTCGATGCGGACGTCTGGGCCACGCTCTTCAAAAAAGCTGGTGCGCGGTACGTGATGCCGGGTGCACAGCATCATGAGAACTTTGCCATGTGGGATAGCAAGGTGACGCCCTTCAACTCGGTGCAGATGGGCCCGAAGAGAGATGTCATCGGCGAGCTGACTGTCGCGGTGCGGAAGCAGGGCATGAAGGTTGGAGTCGCGAATCACGGGATCGAGAATTTTCAATTCATCAATCCACCCCCGGAACTCGAGGAGAAGATGAAGTCCGAAGACGCCGATCTCTACGATCCCAAATGGGCGGATTTTTATAACTATGCCGACCGCAGTGATGCGGCGATGGAACGCTTTCTGGTGAACTGGTACGAGCGCAATGTCGAGCTCATCGACAAGTACCAGCCGGATCTCATCTACTTCGACAATGGCGTCGATCAGCGATACCTCGACCCGCTGAAGCTCAAAATTGCGGCGTATTACTATAACCGGGCCAATAGTTGGGGGAAGCAGGTTTCGTTCACAACCAAGAAGGCGGCATTCGCTCCTTCCGGCACGAATATCAAAACCATTGCGTCGATCCTCGACTTCGAAGGCGCGCCGCCGGATGGCATTCGCGGCGGCTCATGGGTGGTGGATCGGCCCATCGGATCAAGTTGGGGATACATCGACGGAATGAAGGCCAACTCGCCGGAAACAGTGATCGGATGGTTGGTGGACACAGTGAGCAAGAACGGAACCCTGCTGCTGAATGTTTCACCGATGGCGGATGGAACGATTCCTCAGGATCAGCAGGATACCCTTCTCGCGATCGGCAAGTGGTTGGAAGTCAATGGCGACGCGATCTACGATACCCACGCGTGGACGAAGTTCGAGGAGAATGGTGACAACCACATCTACTTCACCGTAATGAAGCAGAATCTGTATGCAATCGTGATGGGGAAGGGAGCCGGTGGAGAGATAACAATCCACTCGTTGGCCCGTGGGGGAGAGGCGGGGCCGGTGCAGTCGGTGATGCTACTCGGCGGTGGACCATTGCGCTACCAACAGGATGCTGCGGGGCTCACGGTCACGCTGCCTGACGCGAGCGAGCGAAAAGAAGCATTTGTTCTCAAAGTCGCAGGTCTGAAGATAAATCCGGATATCACGACGGATTCGGGAAATCCAATGTGCGATTGCGAGCCTGCTCATTGAATTGGGCCGTCGGGCGCACACTGTCCGGCGGGCCAACCCAGGTTCTTGACAACCCAACGAGGAGGACCTCGATGCTCTTTCATTCACGTCGCTCTTTTTTGAAAGCGGGCGCTGAAGCCGCAGGCCTTTTCTTTGTTGGACCGTCGGCGGTGTTGCAGGGTCTCGCCGCTGAGAACCATGAGCTGCCTTCCGGTCGGATCACGCCTTTTCCATTGAGTTCCGTGCGCCTCGCATCCGGCATTTTCAAGGCGCAGGAAGAAATCAACACACGGTATCTCGACTCGCTCGTGGTGGACCGTCTCCTCTATAGCTTCCATGCGACGGCCGGCATTTCTTCGAGGGCGACGCCCTATGCAGGCTGGGAGGCTCCGACCTGCCAGTTACGAGGCCACTTCAACGGCGGACACTTTCTGTCCGCGGTCGCACTCGCGTCGGCAGCTTCGGGCAACGCGGATTTGAAGGCCAAAGGCGATCAAGTCGTCGCGGGTCTGGCGCTATGCCAGAAGAAGATCGGGACGGGATACCTCAGCGCCTTCCCCCCTGACTTGTTCGAGCATCTCGCAGAAGGAAAGCAGGTTTGGGCGCCCTTCTACACCTGCCACAAGATTATGGCCGGATTGCTCGACATGTATGTTCTGACCGGGAATACCGACGCTTTGGAGACTGCGGAAGGCATGGCTCGATGGGTTGGCGACTTCTTCTGGCCGATCGGCACCGAGCAGCGCCAACGCATGCTTCGCGATGAGTACGGAGGCATGAATGAAGTTCTCGTCAACCTCGCCCGTGTCACAAAGAAGGATCGATATCTCGAAACAGCTCACTTGTTCGAACAGCCGAGTTTCCTCGAACCGCTCGCCGCGCGAGGCGACGAACTACAAGGCCTGCATGCCAACACCCATGTCCCAAAGATCATCGGTGCTGCTCGCATGTATGAGGTGACGGGCGATAGCCGCTACCGGCAGATCGCCGAATATTTCCTCGATGAGGTGCTCTCGGCGCGCAGCTACGTCATCGGGAATACCAGCGTCGAAGAATTCTGGAAGACACCGCCGGGCCACCTGCAGGGCACGTTGCAGTGGAAGAACGCGGAGTGCTGCGTCGCATACAACCTGATGAAGCTCGAACGCATGGTCTTCGGCTGGACCGGTGACGCCCGCTGGATGGATGCCTACGAGAGAGCCCTGTTCAATTGCAGACTGGGCACTCAAAATGAGAAGGGACTGAAGCAGTACTTTTTCCCTCTCGCTGCCGGCTACTGGCGCGCTTACAACACTCCCGAAGAGTCCTTCCTGTGCTGCACCGGCACAGGCGCCGAGGAGTTCTCCAAGCTTGCCGACACGATCTATTTCCATCGTGGCGCCGACGTCTACATCAATCAGTTCCTAGCCTCCACGCTGGACTGGAAAGAAGAGGGCTTCGCCCTCGAACAACAAACACAATTCCCACGAGAGCAGGTTACTCGCTTGACGGTGAGAGTCTCTCGTCCCGCGACTCGCACGATTCACATTCGCATCCCTGGCTGGACGACAGACGACGCCGAAATCAAGATCAACGGGCGTTCACTCGAAGCTGTGGCTGATCCGGGATCGTATCTGGCAATCCGGAGAACCTGGCAGGACGGCGACACCCTCAATATACATCTCCCGATGCACCTATGGACGGAACCGCTCCCCGGGGATGAATCCGTCAGTGCCGCACTCTATGGTCCACTCGCTCTGGCTGCCGATCTTGGACCTGGGCCGACGGACCAAGCGGCGCGGTCTCTGTACGAGCCGTATCCCAAAATCATTCCTCCCGCAGATCCCCTGCCGCGACTTTCCGCCAAAGCTGAGACTGATCCCGCCAACTGGATCAATGTGGACTCCGCCGCAGATCTTCGCTTCACCGCTGACGGTGGACGCACGAAGCTGAATCTCATGCCTCTGTATCACATTCGTGATCAACGCTATTCGGTTTACTGGAACCTACATGGAGAGAAAGATCAGACTGCGTGAAGTATGCTCGGCAACTGCTTATCGACCTAGGGCGCGTGCTTGCAACTGCAGGGCGGCAATTGCACGGCAGCGCGTTGCACAAAACTGAATCGAGATGACTCGCATGTCCTACTCTTCCAACGACTGCATTCGGAAGCAGAGCATCGAGATTGCGTACCCAGAACCCCTATGACCTCGAATTGAGATCGGTTTTGCCAGAGATATTGTCGGCAATTCTCAAGGCCAACAGAACACTTCGAAAGTCCCGAGGAAGTAGAGCAGGAGTAGAAGCCAGGTGAAGTATTCTGTCGTGTCTGCGGAGGAAGGATGAATATGTCGGGAGATATGGAAGCAGGGGAGTTCGTAGCACCGGAGCATGTTTCCGAAGGACAGCGTATGAATCGGCGATTGGCACAGAAGTCTCTGGTTTGGTTGCTGAGTACGTCGCTCGTCGCAATCGTACTTCCCAGACTCGCAATCGCACAGAATGAGGGCGTGACCTTAGAGCGCGATGGGCGAACTATTTCGCTGGTCCCTTATGGTCCGAACATCGTGAGAGTCACGATAAGCACGAGCGGGGTTGCTGCAACGGCCGCCCCGGGCTATGGGATCGTGGCTAATCCATCAACCCAGGGATGGATTCAAGAGAGGGATGCGCAAGGGACTGAGGTATACCGATCGTCGCGGATGGTGGTGAAAGTATCTCCGAGCGATCTTCCGAAAGACAAACTGCCGCAGCCGATGCCGCTCGATGCCTTGAACCTGCAATTACGCGACAGGTTTTTCCCGCCGGCCGAGAACCCGGCTGGTCCACACCAGGATGCGCTTTCGGTCGCGGCGGGGGATGGCAAGATGCTGCTGCACATGCGCAGGTGGACCATGGCGCCGGAAAGCGCGGAAGTGGCCAAAGAAGACCTCGCCGGCCATGGATACCGGGTGTCCGCTGAATTCGACGCGCCGTCTGATGAGCACTACTACGGCCTCGGTCAGCAGCAAAAGGGGTGGATGGATCTGCGGGATCACGAGATTCACTGCTGGCATGAATACTCCGCAATCGGCGGCGAGGATGTGTGCGTGCCCTTTATGGTGTCCAGCCGCGGCTATGGTTTGCTCTGGGATAACCCGTCTAAAACCACGGTGGATCTGGGGTTCAACGGTAAGAACCTGTGGTCGTCAGAGGTCGGAAACCGCGTCTCGTACTTCATCATCGCAGGGAGGACCACCGATGAGATCTACGGGGGATATCGGACTCTGACCGGCGTGACTCATATGCTGCCGAGGGCTGCGTACGGGTACATCCAGAGCAAGGCTATCTACCCAACGCAGGACCAGATTCTCGATGTAGCAGAAGGATATCGGAATAGAAATCTGCCTCTGGACGTGGTTGTGGTCGACTTTCTCAACATGACGAGGCAGGGTGAACTCGACCTGGACCCAAAGCGATGGCCCGATCCAGCGGCGATGAATCGTGAACTGCACGCGATGAACGTCAAGACGTTGCTCAGTGTCTGGCCCCACTTCGCGCCGGGTACTCGATTCTACGACATGCTCGCCAGTAAAGGCTGGCTGATTCGTAAGCCGGATGGAAAGCCGGATCCAGGCTGGGATACGCAGACCATTGGTCCGAACCTCGACACAACGAGTCCCGAGGCGGCGAAGTGGTTCTGGGAGCAGATTCGAGACCGGTATGTGAAGCCCTACGGATTCGATTACATCTGGCTGGATGAGACAGAACCGGATGTCGACCCAGCCGGAGATGTCTTGTCAATTGGTTCGGGAACTCGCTTCTACAACGCATATCCGCTTTTCCACACTTCCTCGGTGTACGAGGGTTTCCGGCGCGATTTTGGAGACAGCCGGAGGGTCATGATTTTGGCTCGGGCTGCGTATCTGGGGGCACAACGGAATGGGACGGTGTTCTGGTCGAGCGACATCGTATCGACGTGGGACATGCTCAAGCGTGCAATTCCCGCGGGTTTGAACTTCACTGCGACCGGGCTGCCCTATTGGGACACAGACATCGCTGGCTTTTTCTCGCCTTCAATTCCGGCCGATTATCATGCGCCAGATACCCCACTGGTTCATGGATCGGACGTACGGGAAAACATCGGGAACTACGAAGACTACCCGGAGCTGTTCGTGCGATGGTTCGAATGGGGTGCCTTCCAACCGGTCATGCGGGCCCATGGCGAGAGAATGCACAACGAGGTTTGGTCGTACGGAGAGCAAGCGGAGCCGATCCTCGCGAAGTATCTGAAGCTCCGTTACCAGCTTCTGCCTTACACCTACTCGATTGCTTACCAGAGCTACGAGACCGGTGCTCCCTACATGAGAGCTCTGTTCATGGATTTTCCAACCGATCCCAAGGCCATGGATATACCGGATGAGTACATGTACGGTCCGGCTTTTCTGGTCGCTCCTGTAACGGAACAAGGGGAGACTCACCGATCGGTCTATTTGCCGGCGGGTTGCGATTGGTACAACTACTGGACCGATGAGCGGGTGCAAGGTGGACAAACGATCGTCGTGAGCGCGCCGATTGAAACACTTCCGCTTTTTGTACGGGCAGGAAGCATTGTTCCAATGGGCTCGGAGGTGCAGAGTGCGGATCAGCCGCAGACGATTGCCTCCGTCAAGGTCTACCCAGGAGCGAATGGAAGCTTTACGGTGTTTCAGGATGACGGGAAAACCTATGCCTATGAAAAAACCGGCGGCTCAGTTACGAAGCTGACATGGAACGAGGTTGCGCGCCAACTTGAGCACGAAGGCGCCCCCGCTTGGACCGGGCTCGACCAGTCGGTAGTAAAGGTGGTGGGCAGGTAGGCTCGTTCGCCAATCACCCCGCGAACCCCGCAGCCCCCTAAAGGACCGAAGGTTTTGCTTGACGCAGGCCCCTACAGCGCGGCGACTTGAAAGCGATAGACGCTCATGCTGATCGGTGCAACGGACAAGGTCGCAGACGCTTCTCCGATCGCGGATTCCTCTACTTCGACCTGGGGAGGCTGCCCGACGTGGTTCGCCGCGTCAAAAGTTTTGCCGGTCATCTGCCACAGTGTTGCGTTGCCAGTCAGGTGTGACCCGCTGACATCCAGATTGAACTTCTGTTCGGAGTCGGTCGCGTTCACGACGGCGACCGTGAGGAATTTGTGGTCTGCACTAAGCGCCGCCACCATATCCAGGGGATATGTGGGGCTGCCAGCACTCGTCCGCGGCAGGTCACATACGATATGCTGCGCCGGAGCCGGTGAGAACACTGATGCGGGAATTTCGACGCGACGCTCTACAAGGCCAAATCAAGAGGCCGCCCAGAACCAAAATGGCCTGTCTGGTTTCCGTCTGAGTTCGCTCCGAGGCAGTGCCTGATTGAGATCATGTTTGGACTCTGACTCAGGCAGTCGAAGTCGCGGGTCGATCAGCGACCCCTTAAGTAACCCTGCTGCGCAGGTCGGCGCAACAAACCATCCACGAAATAGGCCTAGATTTCATAGAAGCGGCAAATTGCACGAAGCAGACAAGCGTGATGTGCTTACTAGCATTGAATTTAGCTGGAATGGGATTGGTTCGTTTGCAGGGCTCGGCGGGGGGCAATCCGGCAAGGATAAGGGTGGAACGGCCCAGCAAATTGCCGCGTGATTGATATTTTTGCAGAGTTCTGCCGATAGATATCCAGTCCATGACTTGTGGGAATCCGAGGTGTGGCATGCCTGCTTGCGGTCCGGCAGGACCCGAAAACTGGCGAGATTGGTCATCATGACCCATTTGAGAGGAATCAGGAGCCCAGGCACGGGTCCGGTGTCCGTCGGCCGCGCAGCAATCCTCGCATGCGTCGCACTTATCGGATCTGGATTTGCCGAATCGATCTGCCTCGCTTCGAATACCCGGCCACAGCAGTTGCCTCTTCTCACAACGGCTCGCCAAGTCCACGATCTGAGCCCCGACCAGGCCTCTCTTGGCTATCCGGTTCGCTTACGCGGCGTCGTCACGTTCTACGACGCATATCAGGAAGGGCACAGGGCGCTCTTCATTGCCGACAGCACCGGCGAGGTCTTCATCGCACCCGGTTTTACACCCCTTCTTCCGCTGCACACCGGCTCGTCCGTTGAAGTCACCGGCGAGACCGATCCGGGTGGGTTCTCACCCATCGTTTCACATTCGAGCATCCGGATTCTTCCAGGTTCCAAGCCGCTCCCAGCCGCCCCCGCGGTCACAGTTTCTCAGCTCCTCCGCGGCGGAAAAGACTCTTATTGGGTAGCTCTGGAAGGAGTTGTGCAGTCCGTGGAATTCGACGGAATGCACGTTGTGCTCACCGTGGCCACACCGGACGGTTATATTTCGGCAACGACGGATAGAGAGGAGGGAGCGAATTACACTGCGTTGGTCGATTCTGAGATCGTCATTCATGGCGTTGCCGCGCCACTGGTCAATGCCAGGCGCCAATTGACAGGAGTCCGTCTCCTGTTTCCAGGAATGAAGACCCTCTCCGTAAGGAGGCCCGCTCCCGCCGATCCATTTCTGCTGCCTGCTCTTCCTCTGAGCAGCCTGTTGCAATACTCGCCGCACCCTGCCAGTTCACATCGGATTCATGTCCGCGGCCGCGTGACACTCTCATGGCCTGGGCAAACCGTGTGTATCGTGGACAAGACCGCCGGCCTCTGTATTCAGACCGCCGATCCCGCTCACCTCAGAGAGGGTGACCTGATCGATGTCGTCGGTTTTCTTGAAAGAAAGGACTACCTGCCCAGCATGACCGCCGCGACGCTGAAACTGGTTGAAAGCGGCCAATCGATGACGCCGATCGAAATCTCCGCGGCGAGCGCCTTTAACATCGGAAACAACAATGCCCGCACGGTTTCATCAGCCGCGCATACTGACGTCTCGGAGGCAAACTCATTTGACACGGACCGCAATGGAGAACTCGTCCGCATTCAAGGCAGGCTGGTCGGAAAGAATCGAGGTCTGAACGGCTCGACATTGCTCCTCTCCTCCGATGGGATCCTGTTTCCTGCCGTGTTCCCTGCAGAAGCGATGAAAGACGAGAAGCGACAGAACTCCTCGTGGATCGACGGAAGCGTGGTGGCCGTGACGGGTGTTTTTGTCGGGAAAGTGGATGAACGCCAGGCAGTTCGGCAGGAAGGCATTGCGCGCGTCGAATCGTTTCAGATTCTATTGAGATCGCCCTCTGATGTGCATGTCGTCAGCACTCCCTCCTGGTGGAACGGCGAGCATGCCCTCGAGGTTCTCGGTCTAGTTGTGCTCACCATGTTTGCTGTTCTCGGCTGGGTTGGAATCCTTCGTCGCCAAGTCCACCGGCAAACCGAGATCATCCGTAAGAGCGAAGCGCGTTTCCGACATATGGCCGAGCACGATGGCCTCACGGGGCTCCCGGTGAGAAATGTTCTGCTGGAAAGGCTTGAACAGGCTTTGGATGAGATCAAGCGGCATACAAACTCGCTGGCTTTATTGATGGTGGATGTCGACAATTTTAAGCACATTAATGACTCCATGGGTCATGCCGTTGGCGATCAGGTGCTGATTACAATTGGGGCTCGCCTTCAAGAATCGTTGCGATCGACCGATACAGTCGCGCGGATGGGTGGAGATGAATTTACTGTGCTTCTCACGGGCTTGAACAATTCAGAAGAGGCTCAGAAGATCGCTTCACAATTAGTGTCAAAGATATCCGAACCCATGGTATTCCATGGAATTCGAGTTGAAGTCTCGGTGAGCGTCGGCGTTGCAACCTATCCCGCGAGTGGAAGCGACGTGAAAACGCTGTTGCGGAATTCCGACGCAGCACTCTACAAAGCCAAAGCAAGAGGCCGCAATTGCTACCAGATGGATTCTGCTGATGTGGATCCTTCGCGTCTAAGACCGGCCTTTCGAGCAATCCTGTAAACGAATTCCTCTTTAATCGACTCTCAATGCTTAATAGCGGTCGAAGCCTCAAAGGCTACACCCTTCTTTATGACCGTGCAGCAGAGGCATTATGCGAAAGCAGATCCATCCCGCCACGAGGCATCAGTAAGGTCGCGCGCTGTCTGTTTTACCCGGCCAGGAGTCGGTACGGAATGGAGCGGCAGGCAAGCCAGCACCATTGAAGAGCGTTGCGGACGGATTAGACTGCCACGCGTAGCGCACCTGTGTGGGGTGGGGCACGACAGGCGATGAGACGATGACGGTGTCGCCGTCGATGCGAGCTTCAGCCCACACCCATTTGCGGTCGTCTCCGGTAATGGCAAACTCTCCGATCTTGTCGCCTTTGACGACAAGTCCGCCGTCTGTGTGCGCGAAGTGCAGGCGGATCGAGTCGGGAAGGCGTTCAGCGGATTCGAGAGTAGGACCGGAGTAGACGACGTTCTTGCCGTAATATTGCGCCAGTGCGCAGAGGGCCAAGCGATCGCCGACGGGCTGCTTGTCCTTGGCGTGGATGTTGTCGGGATCGCCGGTGTCGATGGTGATGGCGAGACACGAGTTGGGAACTGTGGCGGCCGCGATGGACTGCGACTCGCGCGTTTCTGTCCAGTCGTCGCCGTCGACCGGAACGGGGCTGCGCTTTGTGAAAGCGGGCAGGCTGACGATGTAGAAGGGAAAAGTTCCCTGGCCGAAGAGCGCGCGCCAGTCGGCGATCATCGCAGGAAGGATTTTGCGGTATTGATAGCCGCGCGGAGAGTTCTGCTCGCCCTGATACCAGATGGCGCCGCTGATGGTGAGCGGGGCGATAGGCGCAAGCATGCCTTGGTAAAGAACGGTCGGCATCACGGGCCAGTTCTCGTAGGCGATGGGCAACGGCTGCGGCGGACGAGCGTCGATGCTGAGCTTGCCGTTCCATTGGCCGGCAAGTGGGATGCTGGTCTGGTCGCCCAGAGTGAGGTGGAGGTCTGCGGGCTTCGACAGGAATCCGCCATCCGGTTTGGTTTTGAGAACGCGGATGGCGATTACGTTTCGGCCGGGCTTGAGGGCGTCGCCCACTGGATAGACACGCGGGTTCTCGACCCATGCACTGCCGCCGACAGACTTTCCATTGATGTAGACGGTGTCCATGCGCTCGATTTCGCCGAGGTACAACATGGAGCGGCCGGGGGGAAGCGGCTCAGGCAGTGTGATTTTCCTGCGGAACCAGGCGAGGGCAGCGGTGTCGGGCACGCCGAGTTCGGCGAAACCGCCGGGAATCTCGACTGGTTTCCAACTGGAGTCGTCGAAGTCGGAAGCAGCCCAGTTGCCTTTCTCACCGAGGTCGTACTGGTCGTACCAGTGCATGACGTAGTTGCCGTATTCGGGCGCACCTTCAGATTTGAGCCGGTCGAGTTCGGCGAGGGGGATATCGAAATCGTGCAGCGGATGAAGCGCTGCCCCGCTGGTCCATGCCTCGGCGGGGGTTCCACCGACCGAATCGATGACCAGACCGATGGGAACATGCATCTCCTGCTGGACCTTGCGGGCAAAGTAGTAACCGACCGCCGAGACCCAGCTTGCGCTTTCGGGGGAGACCACGCGCCAGTCGCCTTCGATCACATCTACATGGTGATAGGCGGGGTGACCGCGAACGGTGAAGAAGCGGATGTCGGGGTAGTTAGCCGTCTTGATTTCCTCATCGGCATCCTTGGTGAACCGGAGAGGCAGCCCCATGTTTGATTGGCCGCCGCAGAGCCACACGTCACCCACCAGGACGTTGTGTAACTCGGCGGTCTGGTGGCCAGTGACCTTTACTATGTACGGGCCGCCGGGCGCAGGCGGCTGAATCTTGACCTGCCATCGGCGGTCGGCGCCTGCGGTTGTTGAGGCGGTCTGGTCGCCGATCTGAACGCGGACCTCGTCGCCAGGGTCGGACCAGCCCCAGATAGTGTCGGGCTTGCCGCGCTGCAGCACCATGTTGTCGCCGAAGATGGGGCTGACGAATGGAAGAGGCTTGGCAACTGAAACGGATGCCGCCTGACCAGGTGTGGGCTGGGCGCCTGCGCCAGGGCCAGCAAACAACAACCCAGTGGCGAGAGCGGCAGAATAAATGGTTCTGAAACTCATGACTGCAAACCTCTCGCTAACGAGCCGCTGAGTCCATGCACTGGAAGTTGCGGGCGTCCTGGGTGTCGCCGCTTCCGTTGTATTGCGCGTGCTTGGGATAGGCGCAGAGCGGGCGGCTGCGGCCTGGAAACGCTGCGCCGGTGGCAATTACGGAATCAGGCGCCGTGCCCTTCTCGACCCAGTTGACCAGGGCAGTGAGCATGTCGAAGTGATCCAGAGAGGGCCCGCCGCCGCAGTGCGCCATTCCGGGCACGAGGAACATGCGGCTCCATTCGGCACCTTTGTCCACGCCGCCGCTGGCTTCGGCGAGCGACCTGTAGTACTGGAGCGTGTCGAGCGGCGAGAACCACGGATCGCTGTCGCCGTGGAAGAAGATAAGCTTGCCCCCTTTGAGAGAGAAGGTGGAGAGATTAGTGGATGCGGGATCTACGAGAGGATCGGATGCGTGCAGCGCCGCCTTGTCGACGTCGAGTTCGGTGGCGGAGGTGTAGGGGCCGAAGATGCCGCTTGGTCCCAAGGCCAACAGTCCTGGAACAAAGCCCTTCATCGCGATGCCGGCGTCATAGAGAAAGCCGGGATAGACCTGCGTGCCGTAGGCATTCTTGGGCCCGTCGAAGGCCTTCTTGACGGCGGCGATTTTTTCCGTCGCGATACATGCGTCGTTCCGACCGGCCTTGCAGGCCAGGATTGCGGGATCGAAATGGCAGCCGAGAGGATCGGAGATCATGCCGTCCGCTACGCCGTCGCGCGCGTCGCACTTCTTCATCAGCGCATCCATGAACAGCATGCGATCGTCGTCGGTCAGAAACTTCTCAATCTGCGGTTTGCCGGAAGCATCCTTCGGGGATGCCTGGTTGTACGCCACTGGAATCCACTGGCCGATGGCAAGATTGGATAATCCTGCGCGCATCGCCGGATCGCCGGAAACGATTCCATTGAACACTGTGGGAAATCGTTGTGAAAGGATCATGCCTTCGCGCCCGCCGGTGGAGCAGCCGACGAAGTAGGAGTACGCGGCCGGCTTTGCGTAGAACTGCGCGATGATGTGCTTGGTGACTCCGGCGACCTCGGCGTTGGCGAGGAAGGCGAAGTCGAGGTAAGCCTGCTCGTCGCGCATGAAGGAGAAGTCGAAGGGGCCGGTCTTCGCCTTGTGGCCTGTATCGGTGCTGGCGACCGCGAAGCCGCGAACAAGGGCGGGCTTGTCGCCCGTAAACGAGGCGCCGGTCGGATAGGCGACGACGCCGTTGCCTCCGCCTCCACCCTGCATCATGAAGTCGCCGTTCCAGCCCGATTTTTCTGGCAGAGCGATTGCGAAACCGATGCCGAACTCCTCGCCATCGACGCCCTTACGGCGATGGATCACTCCATCGACGCGGCAGTGCGCGGGCAACGGGCCGATGGCGGGAGCGTTCGGATAAGGCGGCGCCACCGTTGTGCCTGCGGGAACGAACTCGGCCCGAGTAATTTCGACGTCATCGAGCTTGAAGCCTCTGAGGTCGGCGCAGGAGTTCGATGACTGTGCGCGGGAAGCAAGAGCCACCAACGATGTTGCTGCAACTAAAATCACGATTCTGGACTGATTCATAAGTTGTCCTTTCTTTGCCCCAGGACGCATCTCGAACACTCCGGCTACTGCAGGGGATATGAATAGATGTTCACGCTGAAGGGACGCACGGTAATGGCGCCGGGCAATGCGCCGAGCGTCTGTTCTTCGACCTGCACCTCGGGCTTCTTATCGACCTGCACGGTTGCGTCGATCGAATCAGGTGCCATGCGCCACAATTTGCCTACGCTGGCGAGCTTCGCTCCGTCGATCGCGATTCTGATGCTTTGTTCAGAGTCGGATGGATTGAGCACGGCGATGGTGAGGGTTTTGCGGTCTTCGCTCAATGCGGCACTCAGATCGAGCGGATAAGTATCACTTCCGGGATTGACCGCCGGCTGGTCGCCGCCAGCCGGGAACGTCGGCTTCGGCTGCGGCGAGTCTCCGGTCACCTCGACGGGAATCGTACCGAAGTGATCACGATACATCTTGAAGAGCATTCCGGTTGGATTAAGCACGGCTTCGGTGCGGTTCTCGCTCATCATTGCGGTTGCGAAGGTGAATGCGCCCATCTGAAAGATATCCGAATGGCGAAACATTTCATGGAAAGCCCACGTGTAGGCCGGGACGGTCTTGTAGGAGTTCGGTCCGCCGCCAAAGTACGCCCACTCGTCGATGGCGATGGGAACGGGCTTGGCGCGGAGAGCGGGAATGCGCCGGAGGTACTCCTGGTAGTGCTCGTACTTAGCGCGGACCTGGACGGCCGGCGCGCGCTGCCACTCAATGAACGAAAGAGGAGGATCGATAGGCACCTTCTTTTGCAGTTTCATGTCGGTGTGCTCGGTGCCGGATGCGTAGTAATGCTCGCTGACCATGTCGATGTTGTCGAGGCAGTTGAGCAGCATCTGGCCGGTCCAATCGGCTGCCGAGAGATAGTCCGGAACATATTGACCGTTGATGCGCCTGGCCTGATCGGCTCCTTCCATCACGTCGGGCATCGCTCCGCCCGCAATGAGCTTGATCGACGGATCGACCTTGCGCATCTCTTTGGCGAAGAGGTTGTGCTTCAATTCGAATTGCGGAAGCGACATCGCGCCCATCTGGTAGTCGCCCCATGGCTCGTTGCCAACCCCCCAGAACCTTACGTGATATGGTTCGGGATGGCCACCCTGTGCGCGCCATTTGCCCATGGGAGTGGTGGCCAGGCCGTTGGTGTATTCGACCAGTTCGCGCGCGGACCATGCATCGCCGAACCCGGCGTTGACGGTGATGTAGGGGTCGACGCCTAGGAGACGGCACAGCGTGAGGAACTCGCCGGTGCCCACGTCGTTGGGCTGCACAGCGTGCCACACCGGATCAAAGACAGGCGGGCGCTTGTCGATCTCGCCGACGCCGTCGCGCCATTCATACGATGAGACGAAATTCCCGCCGGGAAAGCGGAGTACACCGAAGCGCAACTGCTTGAGCGCGCCAATGACCTCGGGGCGGAAGCCCTCGATGTTGTCGGCGGGCATGAGCGAAACCGTGCCGACATGGAAGGAGCCGGTGCCTGTACCGGTGATCTCGAGAGTGGCGTCATCGGTGTCGGCTGCGGCTGTGTAGCGAAGCGGGAACCTGCGATACGCGGCGCCGAGCGTGCGCATGGTGACGGCCTGACGGTCTCCGGCATCCTTGCCCCAGATGAGCGTGACATTGACCACCGCGCCGGGAGTGCCGGCCAGCAGGATGCGCCCGGTGTACGCTTTGCCTTTGCGAACCGCGATTCCGAATTGCCTGAAGCCGTGCGGCTCTTTGGCGACGAGTTTGACCAGGGGCGAATGATCGCCAGTGTAGGGATCCTTGGTGTCCATGGCGACCGCGTCGTCGCCGCCAATGGGAGCCCACCAGCGTGTCGGAGTGCGGCGGAAGCGGGGGTTCCCTGCCGCGTTGCCCATCACGGGAGGTGGCGTGGGTGCGCCGGCGGAGACCGGGTAGAAGAACTTGCGATCGACGAGCATCTCAGACCAGACGCCGGTGTTGACGATGTCGCCGCCGTGCTCGAGGAACTGACCGTAGATGTACTTCGAGATGGGCGCGCCGGTCTTCGAGGGATCGATGGTGGCACTGACAACACGAAGCTGAGACGAAGCGATGCCCGGCAGCGCAAGCAGAGACAGGAGACACACTGCGGGGCACCGGGAAAGCGTTTTCGCGACCGCGGGCTTGAGGAACGAGTGCATGATCTGTTTTCTCCCAATACTAGATGGAGCAAAATGCCGATGTGTGGATCGGCGGTCGTCATTGAAACACTCTTGAAAGCGAGGATCGTCCACGCCTCTCAATCGAGTGCAGCTCGCGATTACGGCTCAATCGAGATGACGGTCACGGATCGAGGCGCTACTGTGAGTGAGAGCCTGCCGTCCTGAATCTTGACTGCTGCTGGCTGCGGCACAACTGAGTTCGGAGATTCGAAGGTGTTGATACTGTCCACGGCGGCTCCCGTTAGCGTCGCCGCCTTGGCCGACTTCCCCTTTATTCCTGCCAGGTTTGCGTCGATGGCCGCTGAGTTTTCCCCGTCGAGATTGGTGATCTCAAGCAACAGTTTCCCGTCTGCGGCTTTTGCGGCGATGGCGTCGATGCGCGGCAAACTTACGCTGCCGTGGGTATAGGTCCCCGCGTCGAACGTGACGGGAATGAACATGGCGTCCTGAAATGGAACGTACATTTTGAAGACGTAGTACGTGGGCGTCAGGACCATTTTCTCCTTGTCGGTGAGGATCATCGCCTGGAGCACATTGATCATCTGGGCGATGTTGGCCATTCGTACGCGATCGGCGTGACGCGCGAAAACGTTTAGATTGACCGAGGCGAGAATAGCATCGCGGATGCTGTTCTGCTGGACGAGGAATGCCGGATTGGAGCCGGGCAGGGGCGCATGCCAG
>CAZPEZ010000025.1:15864-48240 GCA_964585715.1 uncultured Occallatibacter sp. | reverse complement strand
GTGCAGATGGGGATCACCATCCATCAGACGCTGTCCCTGACTGCGACGACCACCGATAGCGCAGGCGTCAACTGGTCTGTCACCGGCTCTGGTTGCTCGGGCTCTGGTTGCGGAACGTTCTCGTCGACGACCAGCCTGACGGGAGTCGCAGTCACCTATACGCCTCCGACGACTGCCGGCATCTACACCGTCACAGCTACCAGCGTCACCAACACAGCGATCACCGCTTCTGCCACTGTTGGGGTGACCGATCTTGCGGGAGTGACGACGTATCACAACGACCTCTCCCGCGACGGCGCCAATACACAGGAATACCTGTTGAATACGTCGAACGTGAAAACGGGCACGTTCGGCAAGCTCTTCTCCTGCACCGTCGATCAGGCCATCTATGCTCAACCCCTCTGGTTGCCTAATGTGTCCATTAATTCCGTCCCGCATAACATTGTGGTTGTTGCCACACAGAACGACAGCGTGTACGCCTTCGATGCCGATGCGAGTCCTTGTGTCCAGCTGTGGCACGCAAACCTGCTCGACTCTGCACATGGGGCCAACTCCGGCGAGACTCCTGTCCCGTCCGGCCTTCCCGGCTATCAGGTGGGTTATGGCGCCGGCGACATCCAGCCACTCGTTGGGATCACTGGAACCCCGGTGATCGACCCGACGACAAGCACCACCCCCACCCTCTACGTCGTCTCCAAATCGTGGCTCAGTACCGGACCAACGTTCTACCAACGCTTACACGCGATCGATCTGACCACAGGAGGCGAGAAGTTCTCGGGGCCAGCCACCATCGCTCCGACAGCTATCGGAAACGGTGCGACCATCACCTTCAGCCCGCAGCAGGAGAATCAGCGTCCAGGACTGGCTCTGGTTAACGGAGTCGTCTACGTCGGATGGGCTTCTCACGAAGACGATGAGCCGTACTACGGGTGGTTGGTCGGCTACAGTGCGAGCAATCTGTCGCAGTTGTACGTCTTCAACGCTGTGCCGAATAACACTTCCGCACCCTATTCCGGATATGCCGGCGAAGGCGGCATCTGGATGAGCGGCGGCGCGCCCGCAGCCGATGCAAATGGCAATCTCTATCTCATCACTGGTAATGGTTCTTTCGATCCGACGACCAGCGATTACGGCGATACCTTCCTCGAGATGAATCCCAATCTCACGGTCAATCAGTACTTCACCCCGTCGGACCAGCTGAACGATGCGCAGAACGACAACGATTTTGGCGCGGGCGGCGCCGCGGTTCTTGTCAATCTAGCCGCCAATGGCGGCAACCCCACCCATCTCGTCATCGGAGGGGGCAAAGACAACGCGCTCTACTTGCTGAACCGGGACACAATGGGCGGCTATGGCGACTCGTTGGCCTGGCAAAAGATCACGTCGCTCACCGGCTCTGGCATTTTCGCGACCGGCGCATTCTGGAATAACACCTTCTACCTCGTTCCCAGATCCAACTACCTGCAGGCCTTCACCCTCAATCCTTCGACCGCCACAATGACGCGTCAGTCGAATGAATCGTCGACCTATTACAACTTCCCCGGCGCAACTCCCTCGGTGTCCTCCACGCCAAGCTACACCAACGGCATCGTCTGGGCGCTCAATCAGGCGAACTACTGCACTCCACAATCGGCAGGCTGCGGTCCAGCCGTTCTCTATGCTTACGACGCAACAAATGTCTCCACAATGTTGTGGAACAGTTCGCAGGGAACCGGCAACGCTGCAGGTAACGCCGTCAAGTTCACCGTGCCGACCATCGCCAACGGCAAAGTCTACGTGGGCACACGCGGTACCAGTACAGGACTGGCTGGCGACAATCCAACCGTTCCCGGCGAACTCGATGTCTATGGGTTGTTGAACTGAATCCAGCCGTGGGAAGGATGCGGCGAGCCGAGGGCTGCCTTCGTCTTGCCGCTGCATTCCTCGTGTGCGCTCGGGAACACGCTGAGTCGGATTTACAGCCGGTGCAGTTCCTGTCTACGCGGTCGGCTGAGGGCGATCAGGACTGACCTGCAAGCGCCGCGAGCGAGTCCTCGATGCTAGGTCTCGCGCCCGCTGCAATCTGCGCGCGCCGAAGCCGATGAAACTGGCTCAAAATGCCGTTGGCTTTGGCCAGCGTCCGGATCTGATCGACATACGCCTCAATCTTCTGCCCCGGAATTGCGAAGACAGCCTTCTCTTCCGTGAAGCAGTCGAGATACGCGCGAGCCCCGCAGCAACCAAGGCTCATCGCCGGACGGCCTGAGTTCACGACCTGCGCTACCACCGCGCACGCGGGCCTGCCCATCGCAGGAGCGTGATCGCTTTCAAGCTGCTGCGCCGCCTCCGACAGAATCAGCGTCTGATCCGCGCGAACGAACAGAATCACAACGTCCGGAGGCAACGGCGTTGCGGCCAGCGGAGCATACGTAACAAACTGTGACGGGCTCTTCAACACTGGAATCTGCGGAACATCCTCCGGGCGCACATAGCCGAGATCGGCGAAAACTTTCAATGCATCCATCAGGTCCTTCTGCTGCGCCGGAGATGCCTGCAGGTTGTGTGTGTGCACGCCGATTGCGCATAGCTCGTGATTCCGCGCTGAAGTCGTAAAAGTGGATGTCGCTGCCTCCTGCCAGAAGCGGCATCCGGCGGGAGCTTGTCCGTCGTACTCCTTGATTCCTCCAGGTGCTGTATCACTGAACGAAATCGCGACCGGCTGCTGATCCAGATGCAACAGCTCAACAAGGTCTTGCGCAAGGGCTGCGTAGTTTTCCATTTGTTTTCCTTTGTCCGAGAGAGTCTTCCGCTTTAAGCCCGATGGCTGCTGACGACCGTGAATCCCATCTCGGCGATCAGTTTGCAGATCGATTCCTCCGAAGACTCCTTCGGATCGAAGACAACCGTAACCTTGGACTCCGGATAGGTCGAGTGGCTCGATACAATGCCGCGCTCTTTGCCAAGCAGCGAGTCGAGGCCAACCGCACAGGTTGGGCACGTGAAGCCTTTGACCTGAAGGACCAGCGTTGCGCGTGGTCCAGCGGCGGCGATGGTTTCGATCGGACTGAGTGCGCCAACGCTGGAAAGAGCGACAAGCTGCATGAACTGTCTACGAAACATGGTCATCTCCTGACTTGCTGATGATTCTCATTGCGCTGCGCCCGAAGCGGCTTCATATCGCCAGGGCGTTTCAATGCTGGCCTGATCCGAGAAGCGCGTGTCCACGTAGTCGTTGAACTCGAGTTTCTTGTTGAGCACGCCGGTCTGAATCATCATGTCGCGCACCAGGTCAAAGTCCGCCTTGCGTGGGCCCAGAGGACTATAGACGACCCGATCCAAAGGCTTGGTGAGTGCCCAGCGCAGCAGAGCAGGTTTCTGGTTGTAATAGAAGCGGCCCACGAAGTCTGAAGCCTGTTCGCGGTGCGGCTTGCTCTTGTCGAGCCACAGTCCGGAGCGCGCGATGCCATCAACCAGCACCTGCACAATGTCTGGCCTGCGATCGATCAGATCTTGGCGCACCACCAGAATGCACGACATGTAATCAGGCCAGTACTCTCTCGCCTGAAACAGCACGCGTCCGAAGCCTCCAATCTCGGCCTGCGATGGAAAAGGCTCGCCCATGACGAACGCATCGATCGCGCGTGCAGCCAGGGCGCCCGAAACGTCGGGCGGAGCCATCTCGACCATGTGAATCTCGCTTGGCTTCACACCCCATGCCTGCATGGCCCGGAAGAGGAGTAGTCGCTCGTCAGAGAACCGGCTGGGAATAGCGATCGTCTTTCCGCGCATATCGGCAAATGTCTTGATCGGGCCGTCCTTGCGCACCACAACCGCGCTTCCGTATCGGTGTCCGAGATAGACGACCTTGATCGGTACGCCCTGCGCTTTGAGAGCGAGAGCCATGGGCGCAACGATGAACGCTGCCTGCACACGATTCGAGATGAGTGCCTCCTTCATCTCAGGAAATCCCTGGAACATGCGCGGAAGGAACTCTTCACCCGATGTGGAGTACTTCGAAATGTAGTCCGTAACCGGGCACGTGAGCTGACAGGTCACCGGGAGATAGGCCACGATGATCTTGCGCTTGTCGATCGGTTGATAGTCGTTCAGGACAGCCGCCCAGTTCACATTCAGATACGAATGCATCCCCGTGATGACGACCAGCCAACCCACGACCAGCAGCACTGCCTTGGTCCTAAGCTGCATGGCGGAAACCCCAGCGCACAGACTTCAGTTTCTCCAGTTGCCGGAAGGCAAGGTCGAGAATGAGCCCAATGACGCCAATCATGAGCATCGCTGCTAGCACGAGGTCATAGCGCTTGCCGGAGTTGCGCGAATCGATCACCAGATACCCAAGCCCAGAATCGACGGCGATCATCTCGCCCGCGACGACGACAAGCCAAGCAACCCCGAGCGCAATCCGTAGCCCAATCAAAATCTGGGGCAATGCCGCCGGAAACACGATCTTACGGAGCAACGCGAAGTTGGAGAGCCCGAGGTTCCGCCCCGCACGGCGATAGAGGACGGGTACGCTCGCCACTCCAGCCGCGCACGCAACCACAATCGGGAAGAATGAGGCGAGGAAGACGAGAAAGATCGCGGCTGGGTCGCCGACCCCGAAAAAGACGATTGCGACCGGGATCCATGCAATGGGGCTAATAGGCCGCATAAGCTGCAGGACGGGATTCACGACCTGATGTGCCTCCGGAAACCAGCCAAGGGAAAGTCCGATCGGGATGCCGACCAGTGCAGCGGCGATATAGCCCACGGCAACGCGTCGCAACGAGTCTTCAATATCTGCCCAAAGCAGATGCTTGTGGATCAACTCGGCGATCGCTTTTTCGACGTTCAGTGGAGAAGGGAAGACCTTGGTAGCGGTCAACACCACGGCATAATGCCAGACGCAGAGCAACAGCAACGCCGCGGCAACCGGCCAAAAGATTCGCTCCCAGGCGCGGGGGCTCTTCAGGTCACTCATATCTCGAAGGCCAGCCCAATCTGCTTTAGTAACTCGTCGCGCAGCTCGAGATAGCGAGGCGAGCTGATATGGCGCGGGTGGGGAATATCGATCGTCAGTATCTCCTGAATGCGCGCAGGGCGTGAGCTCAATACCACGACTCGATCCGCCAACTGTACCGCCTCATCGATGTCATGCGTGACAAACACGATGGTTCGGCGTTCGGTCTGCCAGATGCGCAACAACTCACTACGCATGATCACACGTGTAATTGAATCGAGGGCGCCGAACGGCTCATCGAGTAACAAGACGTCAGGATTGACGGCGAGCGCGCGCGCCACCTGCAGACGCTGCCGCATACCACCCGAAAGATCCGACGGGTAGGCTCGTTCAAAACCCTGCAAACGGACCAGCTGAACATAGTGCGCAATCCGCTGCTCGCGTTCGGCGCGCGGCAGCTCCGACAGACCAAACCCGATGTTGCCTTCAACCGTCAGCCATGGAAAGACTCCACGTTCCTGAAAAACCAGAATGCGCCGCCGATCCGGTCCAGTGACAGGCTGGCCATCAATGGTCACCGATCCCGTCGTAGGGGAAAGGAACCCGCCCATCGCGTTCAGCAGGGTGGATTTGCCACATCCTGACGGCCCCACGACACAGATGAACTCACCATCTTTGATGTCGAGACTGATTCCTTCCAGCGCAGCAATATGATTTCCATCGCGCGCGAAGATGACGCCGAGTTGCTCAGCGCGCAGTTTATAGCCGTTGCCTGGCGTAGATCCTGCTTGATCCTCGGGCACTATTCTGATGACCTCCACTGGAAAGATTTGATCTGCTCGAGCGATCGCATCGCAACGTCAAGCAACAAACCAATCACGCCAATTACGACCATACCGGCAACCACGAGATCGTAGCGATTTCCGGCGTTACGGGCATCAACGATCAGAAAGCCGAGGCCCGAATTTACGGCGATCATCTCGGCCGCCACGACCACCAGCCAGGAGATCCCAAGGGTAATGCGCATACCCACGAGCAACTGCGGCATCACGGCGGGATAAAGCACTCGCGCCACGAATGCCGAAGAGCTCAACCCAAAGTTGCGACCGGCGTTCACATATACATCTGGGATATTGTGCACTGCGCTCATTGCTGTAAGCAAAAGCGGGAAGAAGGACCCGACGAAAATCAGGAAGATCGAAGACAGGTCGCCGACGCCGAACCAAAGAATTGCAATAGGAATCCAGGCGAGCGGAGAAATAGGCCGGAAGATTTGGCTCAATGGATTGAACGCCATTTCGCCGCGCCGATACCAACCGAGCGCGAGCCCTAGAGGAATGGCCGTAACGCACGCAAGAACAAATCCCCACGTCACGCGAAACAGAGAAGCGACCACGTATTTCAATAAGAGCCCGTGTTGCAGTAGCTCCAGCATGCCGGCGGCCACAGCGATCGGGCCGGGGATGAGCGCACCCGGGTGCATGCGCACCGCAAGTTCCCAGGCGGCGAGCAGCACGAGAATGAACAGGATCGGACGCAGCCAGACCGGCAGTCGCATCCGGTTGATCTCCTTGGGGAATTAAGTGGGGAAGCTTCTCCCGTGGATGCTATGCCGTCCATCATCCCGATGCCTCCATCAAAAGGTGGAGGCATCGGGATGATGGGACACTCTCTTCATCCTCGTGCCTGCAGGCTAAAAGAGGAGCCGAGCGGTGAATACCAGATTGTGGTTGTACGTATGAAGCTGGGATGTCGCAATCTGTTCACCGGCGCCGAAGGCAATTGCCGGCCGGCTGGTCGGATTCTCTGGATGGAATTTGAACTTGCTGAAGGTCGCTCCAGGAGTGATGAAATTCTGCATCTTGCCGTCATTCTTGCCGCCGAAAAAGTAAGTCGCGTTGTCTTCAATTTCAGGCCAGAAGAACTTGTGGATACGGTACTCAGCGGTCGTGTTCCAGGCTACGGTACGGCCGAGTTTCGCGGTATCTCCCGTCGGCAGACCTCCTCCTGCGCACGAGATCACGTTGAACTTACCGAATCCCTTTCCGGTCAGGAGCGTTGGCGTGACCGATGCGTCCGTGCTGCCATTGCTGTAGCTGCCCGTCGGTATCGTGGCGGTCAGCTGCGCGCTCACCATTGCATTTCCGTTCTTCTCGTTGCGCGAGAAGAAGCGGTACTTGTAGAGGAATCCGATGTCGCCAAACCCATCCTTGGCTGTCTTTACGTTGTGCTGGATATAGGCAGGGTAGTAGAAATCGAATTCGTTGTTGAACCCCGGGATCAGATTTAGCCCGCGGCTCGCGCCATAATTCCACGTGTCGGTCAGCGTCGGCGTGACCTGCCGAGTAAAATCGGCCCGCAGAACCTGGATCAACATCGGGTAAGGGGAGACGAGCGGGACTGACCACGAGGGTTGCTGCGATTGCAGTCGCGAGGTGCGCTTTTCCCACGTAGTGAAGAAATTGTCCTGAGCAACGAGAGTAGTTCCAGTACCTGCGGCCAGAATCAGCAGGCTGGCGATAGCTTTGAACAAAGTTGGCCTCCGAACAGCAGCTTGGGGAAAATTCATTTCAATGTACCGAAACTGGTTGAGCCAATCATCCATCGAAGGGTGGAGTCTTGCAGGCAAGACGGGTCGTGCTTAAGACGGGGAACCGTTTCGGCCATTGCGAGCGACGCGATCGACCCGTCAGAATGAATGTGCATGATGTTCCCCAAAGCACGTCGTGGAACGAGTCGGCGCTTCCGGTCAAGCAGACTCCTTGAGACGATTTCAGTCATTGCGGCTCTGGCCATGACTGGATGTCGAGGGCGGTTGCCCGATCCTTCTTCCAGGACCTATGCAGACTTTGTGTCCACGTTTTATGTGGGGCTGGCGGCATTGCAAGTGGGCGACGATGTGCGTGCGGAAAGCAGCTTTTCACAGGCGACGAAGCTGGTTCCCGGCGAACCGGCGGGCTGGGCCAACTGGGGGATTCTTGCCTTGCGCCAGCGAAGCTTCGATGCCGCAGCCCAGCGCTTCACGCAGGCCCTTTTGCTCGACAAGGACGACGACCGGCTCTACTACCTGCAAGGCCTCCTCGAAAGTGAACGGGGCGACTCAGCGCAGGCGATCTCAGACCTCCGTGAAGCCGTGAAGCGCAATCCTCGGAATTTGCGCGCGATCTATCTGCTGGCCTCAGAGATCGAAAGGCAGGGGGCCGATCAGAGCGACGCCCAATTCCAGCAGCTGATGCAGCAGCTGTTGACTGCACAGCCAGACAACCTCGCCGCACTCGTCGAACTCGCGCGCATTGCCGCGAAGCAGGGAGACATCCAGACTCTACATGCCGCAGTCGCCAAGCTTGAGGGACGGTCCGGCCTCTGGCCTGCGGAAGTAAAGCAGCAACTCGATGCCCTGAAGGCCGCCGCCAACAGCCCAGAGCCTCGCGCCGCCGCTACGCGATCCATCTTTCTGCGCAACGTATTGATGCGCGTTCAGGAATTCCGTGCCAGCTTGCTGCAGGTGAAGGCTCAGCCCGGCGACGAGGCCCAGCCTTTCACCCACTTCGTCCGTCTGCAGACGCCGGCTTTCGCGCCCGCTGCGCCCGATACAGGACTGAGTTTTGCTGCACAGCCGCTGCCCCAGTTTGCCGGTACGTCCTGGAACTGGATTGGTGCGGTTTCGCTCAATGGCTCAGGAACTCCGACTGCGGCGGTCGCCAACGCGCATGAGGTGCGCCTTGCCACCGGGGCGAAGCTTCCGTTTCCTGGTGGAAAAAACGGAGTCAAGCCAACCGCCGAGGGGATTCTTCCCCTCGATTTCAACTACGACTTCAAAACTGATCTGGTCCTTGCCGGCGCCGGCGGTGTGCGCTTCTTTCGTCAGGACAACCCGAGCGCATTCACCGATGTCACCGCATCCACCAAGCTGCCCGCGGCGATTCTTAGTGCGGTCTACACGGGCGGATGGGCCGTCGACATCGAGGCTGACGGCGATCTCGACATCGTGATGGGGCAGGCAAGTGGTGATCCGGTTGTCCTGAGAAACAACGGCGATGGAACGTTCACGCCGATTCAACCATTCGCGGGTGTCTCCGGCATCAGCCAATTCGCGTGGGCCGACTTCAACGGCGACGGCAATCCCGATGCGGCACTGATCGACGGCGCAGGCCACCTGCATGTCTTCCTCAACGAGCGCTCCGGCAATTTTCGCGAGGTACAGACACCAGTCGGCACGAACACCGCCAAGGCGATCGCTGTCGCCGACACCGACCACGCCGCCCCGCTTTCGCTGCTTGTTGCTCGCGCGGATGGCTCCGTGCTCGCGATGAATCTGCCCAGCGATGCCACGACCTGGGCGACATCTACGCTGCAAGGCGTAACGATTCCGACAGCACTTCTGAACTCGGATCCGCGTTTGATGGTGAACGACTTCGATAACAATGGAGCCTTCGATCTGCTTGCTGCTTCATCCTCCACGGCACAGGCTCCGATCTTGTGGCTTCAAGGCGACGGCGGAAAGTTTGACCAACTCGGCAAATCCATTGCACCCGCGATATCGGTAGCTGCCGCCGATCTGCGCGGCAACGGCCGGCTCAATCTGCTTGCACTCTCGTCCGCTGAAGAGGCAATCGAGGCCGTCAACCAGGGTACCAAGAACTACCACTGGCAAACGATTCGCCTACGTGCGCGTCAGACCACCGGAGACCAGCGTGTGAATTCTTTCGGGATCGGCGGCGAGATTGAGATTCGCTCCGGCCTCCTGCCGCAGAAGCAGTCCATTACGTCTCCTGAGCTGCACTTTGGTCTCGGCATGCAGACCGGCGTCGACGTGGCACGCATCGTCTGGCCCAACGGCTCCGTGCGTGCCGAGTTCGCTCTCAAGGCCGACCAGCCCATCCTCACCGAGCAGCGTTTGAAAGGATCCTGTCCGTTTCTCTTCGCTTGGAATGGTCACGCCATGCGGTTTGTCAAGGACACGGTGCCGTGGGGTTCCGCGATCGGGCTACGTATCAATGCGATTGGTCCCGCGCGCGTTGCCGCAACCGAAGAGTGGTATAAGATCGGCCGCGAGCAGCTCGTGCCGCGCGACGGCTTCTACGACCTGCGCATCACCGGCGAACTGTGGGAGACCTACTACTACGACTCGCTCCACCTCATGACCATCGATCATCCCGCCGGGACGGAAATCTTCACGGATGAGCGCTTCGTGGTGCCTCCGGTCAAACTCGCTGTAACCGCCGTGCAAACGCCTCAGCCCATTGTTCGCGCAACCGACGACAATGGCCGCGACGTGACGGAAATTCTGCGCACCGTCGACGGCCAGTATCTCGACACCTTCGGCCGCGGGCAATACCAGGGCGTGACGCGCGACCATTACGTCGAAATCGAGCTGCCGACAGACCTGCCGTCCGCAGGCCCTCTCTGGCTGATTGCGACCGGCTGGCTGCATCCCTCAGACTCCTCGCTCAACATCGCCATGGGCCAGGGCCATCATGAGGCACCTCAGCCATTGAGCCTCGAGATCCCAGATGGCCAAGACGGCTGGCGTACGGCGAAGGCCAACCTCGGCTTTCCGGCTGGACGCAACAAAACCTGTCTCATTGATCTCACTGGCCTGTTCGCTGCCGGCATCCCGCACAACCTGCGTCTGCGTACGAACCTCGAAGTTTACTGGGATTCGATCGAATGGGCGGCCGGCGCACCGAGCGCCGATCTGCACGTCACCGAACTCGCGCCCGCGACGGCCGACTTGCACTACCGCGGCTACTCGGTGATTCATCAGGCCAACGCGTCATCTCCCGAGATTCCCGACTACAGCCAGCTCGCCGCGACGACGCAGATCTGGCGCGACCTCAGCGGCTACTACACACGCTTCGGTGACGTGCGCGAACTGCTGTCCAAGCCAGACGATCGCTACGTCATCATGAATGCCGGCGACGAGCTTGCGCTTCGCTTTGCCGCGCCTCCGCCTCCGCCACTGGGATTCGTCCGCGACTATGTCATTGCCGGCGACGGCTGGATCAAGGATGGCGACTACAATTCCACATTCTCTGCAACGGTCCTGCCGTATCCCTACCATGGCCGTCAGGTCTACGACACGCCACCGACCAAACTCGAGGACGAGTGGGTCTATCGACATCACCGTGAGGACTGGCAAAACTGGCAGACACGCTACGTCTCGCCCGAGATCTTCGACGACGCCCTAAGGAGCCACACGACGCAATGAAACGTATCCCGGTGGCTCGCATCGCTGTCACTATCTTCTTTATCGGACTGCTGGCGACGCCGGCCTTTATGCGCTGGCGTCTCGCCCAACGGACGCTTGCGGCGCACACATCGCTTGATCCCCAGCAGGCACTCGCGCGTCATGGCTTCTACTTACAGGAGGTCTCGCACGCGGCCGGTATTGATTTCGTTCATCAGGCGCCGACGCTCGATTCTAAGCTCGATCCGATCATGCCGGAGGTCGCATCCATGGGTGCCTCGGTCAGCATTGTCGACTTCGATCGCGATGGTTGGCCGGACATCTACGTAACCAACAGCAAAGAGGGAAGCAGGAATCACCTCTATCGCAACATGCACGACGGGACCTTCAAAGATGTGGCGGAGGAGATGGGCGTCGCTGACGTGAATCAGCCCGGCACGGGCGTCTCCATGGGTGCAGTGTGGGGCGACTACGACAACGATGGCTACGAGGATCTGTTCCTCTACAAGTGGGGCAAGCCGGAGCTCTTCCACAATGATCACGGCAAGGGATTCACGCGCGTCACCGCACAGGCGGGTCTTCCAGCATGGATCAATGCCAACACGGCTGTCTGGTTTGACTATGACGGCGACGGGCTGCTCGATCTCTTCGTCGGTGGCTACTATCCCGAAGATGTTGACCTGTGGCATCTGAAGAACACGCGGATGATGCCCGACAGTTTCGAGTATGCGAAAAACGGCGGCCGCAAGTATCTCTTCCACAATCTCGGCAACGGCAACTTCGAAGAAGTCAGCGCCAGGATGGGCATCAACAGCCGTCGCTGGGCGCTCGCTGCGGGCGCGGCCGATCTGCGTGGAACAGGCCACCAGGATCTCTTTGTCGCTAACGACTACGGTGTCTCCGAGCTCTATCTCAACGACGGCAAGCGATTCCACGAGGCAGGCGAACAGGCTGGTGTTGGCTTCGCGCCCAAGAGCGGCATGAACGTGGCCTTTGGCGACGTGCTCAACGACGGGCACTACGCCGTGTACGTCTCGAACATCTCTGAGAATGGCGCGCTCATTCAGGGAAACAATCTCTGGGTTCCGAAGGAAGACTCAGCTGCCAAGACTGTTTCCTATGACAACCTCGCGCGCGACATGGGTGTCGAACTCGGCGGCTGGAGTTTCGGTGCGCAGTTCGGCGACCTCAACAACGACGGCACGCTCGATCTCTATCTCACGAACGGCTACGTTTCGCTCGACCGCAATCGCAGCTATTGGTACGACTTTACCAAGATTGCCGGCGGCAACTCCGCCATCATCGGCGACGCTAAGGACTGGCCTGCGATGGAAGGCCGCAGTCTCTCTGGCTATCAACAGAAGCATGTTTGGCTCAACGACGGAACTGGGCACTTCGTCGACGTGGCCCAGGCCGTGGGTGTCACCGATACTTACGACGGCCGCGCCGTCGCTCTCGCCGACCTCTGGAATCGCGGCGTGCTCGACGTGATCGTTGCCAATGAGCGCGGACCGCTGCTCCTCTACAAAAACACGGTTGCACCGGGCAATCACTGGATCGAGTTCGACCTTCGCGGCACAGCGAGCAACCGCAGCGCCATCGGCGCCTCGATTGAATTGAATTGGAACGAGCAGAAGCAGCTGCAAGCCATCTGCGGCGGTTGTGGGTTCTCCGCCGAGAATGGTCGACGCTTGCACTTCGGCCTCGGTAAAGATCCACACATCGAGAAGGGGGTGATCCATTGGCCGTCCGGCAAGGTGCAGACGCTCGACGCCCTCACACCCGACAAGATATATACGATTGAGGAACCGAAATGAGCCAGCCGACGACCCGACCCCAACCGACGGAGTCCGCGAACAAGCCGCTCTTTAGAGGATGGACGCCGACCTCCAGCAGCATGAATCCGTACATCCCGCCGGCTTTCATTACGCTCATTCTCCTTGTTGGCCATCTCTCCTTCGGCATCCTCGAGAGCTATCAGAGGACGATTCTCGCGATTGCCTCCAGCATGGCCTGCGAGCTCGTGCTTGGCCGACTACTGCTCCACAAATGGCCGAATCTCGCCAGTTCCTACATCACCGGCATCAGCGTCGGCATCTTGCTGCGAGCGCCAGGCTACTGGCCCTATGTTGTATGCGCACTGCTCTCCATCACGTCGAAGTACGTGCTCCGCGTCAAAGGACGCCATATCTTCAACCCGTCGAACTTCGGCATCTCTGCCATGCTCTTCCTGGCATCGGATGCGGTTGCGACGCTCAGCATCCAGTGGGGCAACAATCTTGCCGCCATGGCAGTCATATGGGTCCTTGGCTCGCTCATCATCTGGCGCGCGCGCCGCTTCCACATTTGCGTCACCTATGTCGCGTCGTTCTTCCTCTTTTCTATCGTGCGTGCCTGGATGACCGGCGATCCATGGCTTTCGGAGTTCTCGCCTATCACGGGGCCCGAGTACCAGCTCTTCACCTTTTTCATGATTACTGACCCCAAAACGACAGTGCGGGCGAAATGGGCGCAATGCGTAGTCGCCTTCTTTGTCGCGTTCGCCGAAATGTTCTTCCGCCTCGATCAGAGCATTTACGCGCCGCTGTACGCACTCTTCTTTGTTGGACCGATCGCACTGTTGATCGAGATGGTGTGGACTGCGCGCCATCCCGTATCACGCCCTGCAGCCATACCTGCGCAGGCGTGACCTCAAAGGATATCGATTGAAAGCTTCCTCTCTTTTCTGTTGCGCCGTTGGCTTGCTCGGGATTCTCGCCGGATGCAGACATGCATCGACGCCTGCGGAACAACAGGCTTCACCCTCATCGGCGAGCAAGGTATCTTCGGTGCCAACGCTGCCGCTGCCGGGGACTAACCCCTCCTCGGCGCGTCCCTCGGGTCCTATCCGCTTTACCGACATCACTGCCGATGCTGGCATTCACTTCAAACACAACAGCGGCGCCTTCGGCGAGAAGTACCTGCCCGAGACCATGGGCAGCGGGGTCTGCGTGCTCGATTACGACAACGACGGCTGGCAGGACATCCTCTTCGTGAATGGAATGGACTGGCCGGGACACCACACGCACGCTTCGTATCCCGCGCTCTACCACAACGAGCGCAACGGAACCTTTAAGGACGTGACCAGAGAAGCTGGCCTCGCCGTTGAGATGTATGGGATGGGCTGTGCCGTGGGCGATTACGACAACGACGGCCGTGACGACATCTACTTCACCGCGCTCGATGGCAATCATCTCTTTCGCAACGAAGGCGACGGCAGGTTCGTTGACGTTACACGCAAGGCTGGCGTGCGTGATGGCGGCTTTTCCACGGGCGCTGTCTGGTTCGACTACGACAACGATGGCAAACTCGATCTCTTCGTCTCCCACTATGTCGAGTGGTCCATCGCTACCGATCAGACCTGCGCTCTCGATGGCAAGCACAAATCCTATTGCACCCCCGAGCTCTACAAAGGACAGAGCGGGGCGCTCTTTCACAACCTGGGTAATGGCCGCTTCGAAGACGTGACGAAGAAAGCGGGCCTCTACGACCCGACAAGCAAATCGCTCGGCGTGGCGTTGCTCGACTTTGATAATGATGGGTGGCTCGACTTGTTTGTCGCGAATGACACTCAGCCCGACAAGCTCTACCGCAACAATCACGACGGCACGTTCACTGAATGTGCGGTGATCGCAGGCGTCGCCTACAGCGAAGCCGGAAAGGCGCGTGCCGGCATGGGTGTAGATTCAGCCGACTACGATCTCTCCGGCCGCCAGGGATTCATCATTGGCAACTTTGCCAATGAAAGCCTCGCTCTCTATCGCAACGAAGGATCGGGACTGTTCTCCGATCAGTCTGTTGCCTCCGGTATTGCCTCGCCCTCGGCCACTTCGTTGACCTTCGGCACATTCTTCTTCGACTACGATCTTGACGGCTTGCCGGACATCTTTGCCGCCAACGGGCACGTCGCAGACGACATCAGCGTCATGCAGCCGACGATTCACTATGCCGAGCCGCTGCTTCTCTTTCGCAATCGCGGCAATGGCAGGTTCGAAGATATGTCGCGCAAAGTGGGTCCTCCGCTCGAACAGCCCATCGTCGCGCGCGGCGCGGCCTACGCCGACTTCGACAATGATGGCGACCTCGACGTGGTTGTCTCCACTAACAATGGTCTCGCCAAGCTGCTTCGCAACGACAACGGCAATCAGAATGATGTTCTGCGTGTGAAGGCCGTGGGCACGCGGTCCAACCGCGACGCCATCGGCGCCAAGGTGACCGTGACGACAAGCGGTGGCCAGCACCTCCTACAGATGATCAAAGGTGGGTCGAGCTATCTTTCGCAAAGCGAGCTTCCGTTGACCTTCGGCCTTGGCCGGCCAGGCAGCAATGCAAGCGTAAACCTGCAGATTGTCTGGCCGATCGGCAAGAGAGAATCGTTCGGCGGAATCAAGGCCAATCAGTCGATCACGATCGAGGAAGGGAAGGGCATCGTCGCATCGCAGCCGATCTCGTTTTCTGGCCTGAATGCGACGACCCAACGGGCGCACTGATCGGCGTACGTTAGCGCAATTGGCCCGCGGGACAGAACCCGCATCGCTGCAGCAGCGATTCAATCTCCACGCGTGTTGACTCGACTTTGACGCAACCATTCAGCAGATCGTCCGCGTCGACCGGATACCAATTGCGCGTGTTCGGCCTGCTCAGGCCCGCCACGTCAATCGGCTCGATAGTGCGCCGAATTTCTTCGATGAGTTGCGTTGCATCGGCTCCATGTGGTCGGCGCGCCGCACGCTCGAGAATCGCCCGCATCGCTGGACCAAATGTCGGCCGATCGTGGAGCAGGAACGACTGCGCCAGTTGCGGCTTGTGCAGCCGTCGAGCCGCCTCGGAGTAGCTCGCCGCAGCGAAGTAGAGCAGGGTGAGGGCGCGAAAAACCGCAAAGTTGCTCATGTTCGCGTAGAGCGCACCAATCAAGCGCGCCGTCGCCATGATCTCGTCTCGAGTTCTTCGTTCGTAATCCAAAAGCTCCACGCCGAGTCGACGCGACTCGAGCCCTACCTCGAGAATCCGAGCCATCCGTTCCACGCCCAGCAGCGTCAGCGGAAACCCTGTCGACAGAAGTGGGTCCACGAACCCCGCTGCGGAGGGCAATAGCGCCCAGCGATCGCCGGCAACCTGCCCGCTCAGGAATGAGAGCCGCCGGATCAATCGAAACGGCAGGACCGCCTGCGCATGGGAGAACTGCGCCTGTAGAGCCGGCATCGCTTTGACCAGCCGATTCCACGCGGACTCGCCTTCACTAAATCCAAGCTGCGCCGCGACCGCATTCGTCGCCGCGACACCCGCGCTCGTGATTCCATTGTTGAAGCGCAGCGTCCAGATCCATCCGCCGTCAAACACGTGATGAACAGCCGCATCTTCCGACGGATACGGTGGCATCCCCAGCGGCGTATCTGCGGGTCGCGTTACTCCCTCGAAATGGCTCCAGAGCGCTTGCGTCTGCGGATAGCCGGGCGATTCTGTCTCGCTCAGCCTCAGCGCCCGGTGAAGGAGCCCGCGCGGCCCCGTCGCGTCGATCACGAAGCTCGCGTTCAGCGAAAAGGCCGAGCCATGCCTCGATCCTGCGAGCCGAATGCCATTCGCACTGCACTCAACGTTTTCGATCTGCGTCTCGTCGAAGTAATCAACTTCGAGCTGCCGCGCGTGCTCCGCGAGAAACGCATCGACGTCGGCTCGATACCACTGCGTGTCTGCGATCTCATCATGAGGACTTGCGGCCACCAGAAGTTGCGTCTCAAACGATGCTGCCGGGTCGCTGGGTTCGCGTAGATCGTGGTGATAGAAAGTAAATCCCCGCTTCAGACCGCATGCAAGCTGCGGATAAGTGCGTTGCCAGCTTCCCCACTTGGCCAGCGGTGCCAGAGCCTTCAGGTCATAGCGCTGGCAGAGTTCTTCAAAGAGCAGATTTGCCAGCGGCGTCGACGACTCCCCGATTACGACGCGTGGATGTGTGCCCCGCTCGATCAGAGCTACCGAGTACCCGAGCCGCTTCGCGATCATGGCCAGTAGCGATCCAGCAAAGCCCGACCCGGCAATCGCAATGTCGTAAGTGCCCGTCAACTCGCTCCTCCGCATTGCTCGCATCGGGCGCTCTCCGACGCGTGCTGGGTCAGGTTCATCGTCCGCAACCGGTCAAGTCGGGCCGGCCAGCACTCTGCGCATTGCGGGACACTCTGCTGCAAATCCCACAGATCGGCGAAGACGCGCCCCCGTTTGAGATCCTGCCCATATTCGACTGCTGCTTCGAGCGTCGCAAGGGACGGCTTCTCAAACTCCTCAATGCGCTCCAGCGTTTCCATCGCGCCATTGCCGCCACGCGTCGGGATCAGGCTTACCGCCGTCGCTCCGCAGTCAAACGCAGAATCCACTGACCGCTTCGCCCACTCAAGCGCATCGTCCCGCTTCATGAACGGCGGCTGCACCAGAATAAAGACGCGGAGACCCACATCGTGCGCTCGCAGCATCTCCGCAGCCTTGGCGAACTGCTCCAGCGTCATTTTCTTGTTCAGCTGCTCCAGAACGCCCGGGTGTGCTGTCTCCAGACCCATGGCCACCTCGAGGGGCCGCCCCAGCATCTCGCCAAACTCCCAACACCGTTCGCCCACCAGCGACGGATGGCACTCGACGATGATGCGTTCAAAAGGCCGGATCAACTCCACAATGGCCCTATAATCCGCGGGCGGAATCGCCTGCGCATCAAAAAAGCTTCCGCTGTTATAGAGCTTGATCTGGCGCGCCGGCGGCAAGCGGTCCAGAGCAAATTGAATCTGTCGCGGAATCGCGCCGGTTTCGACCGGCTCAGTGAGCGTGTTCTTCCATAGGTCGCACATCACGCAGCGCCAGGGGCACTCACGGTTGGTCAGGAAGATCGTCGCGACCGGTACGATCTCGCCCTTTGCCGAGAACTCTTCTTCGGCGAAGAAGGTGTACGGCTGGTTCGGGGCAACGGGATTGCGTTGCGGGCGACGCGCTACAATCCACCGCGTTCGCTCGATTGGATCAGCAGGATATTGCAGGTCCAGGCTCATTGATAGAGGGCAAGGAATTGCTTCCGGTACTCGGCTTCCTGGAAGGGAAGTGTTCGCCGCAGAGCCTCCTCAGGTAGCGCGCCGTGTTGAAAGCGCCGCTTCGGATACGCCGGCATTTTCATGCCCGTGACTGCTTCCACTCCGCGGCTTACAATCTCACCCTTCAGTTCATAGAGCCTGTCGACGTTGTAGCCGGTCAGCTCGATGAAGGGAATCGCCTCGGCAACTGCAATCACCTGCGGCCGCGCATACGGGCTGAATCCTTCAAAGCCGAAGTGATGTGCCGGCGCGTAGGTCCGCGTATACGAACGGCTCAGGCCGCCCGAATAGGTCAGCGAATGCTTGATCCTCCCCACACCCCAGCCTTCCTGATACAGCATCGGGTTGTTGATGACGCTGCGAATCGTCAACTCGGGATTCTGCTCGATCGGATAGTCCTTGAGATTCTCGTCGCCACCGTCCCCATCCAGCAGATACTTCCACTCCGGATAGCGCGTGCGAATGCCGCGGCACAGGGCCACGGCCATCGACGCCGATTCGATGTCGAGCGGCTTGTAGTCCTCGACGATTCGAATCGTTTCCTGCACATCGAGCGCAGCGCGGTCAGCTTCGATCGGCTCGAGAAACAACCCAAGGCCCAGCGAATCGAGAAATGCGCGTGCCTGCTGCACATCGGGCCCATCGCCGAAGTCGAGGACAAACGCCTTGAGTCTGCCCGGATTCATGTCCCGTTGGAGCATCACGCGATAGGTCGTCAGAAAGACACTTCCACTGTCGATGCCGCCGGAGAAACACACCCCGATGGGCTCATGCTGCGGAACTGCATCAAGCCATTGCCCGATCTCTTCGGCCAGCGCGCCGATGTACCGCCGTCCGATGACATCAAGATCCGCCGGCAGCGTCCCCATCTCCGGCGTGAAGAATCGTGTGTAGACCGGATCAGGATCGGGGCATCCGATGAGCTGAATCTCCACCAGGTGATGCGCCGGGACCATGCGTGTGTAGCTCGGATGAAACTGCGCGCCGAGTCCTTCCTTGTTCAGCCATGCATGGATATCGTCGATACGCGACGCCACAATCAGCATTGGCCCGGCCTGCTGCTTGGCAAGGAAGTACCGCATCGGCCGGTCCAGCGATCGCGCCATGCGGACGGTTTTGCCTCGGTTGGCGATCAGCGCGAACGATCCCGCAATGCAGCCGACCGCGTCCGCGGAACCGTCCAGGAGGCACTGCCTTGCCTCTTCCAGGCTTTGGCCGAAGATCAGATTGGTTGCCGGATCGATGAGATCGACGATGCGTTCGACGTATGCGTGGGTTCCCACTTCAACCTCTCTGAGAATTCACACTTCTTGAAAACAGACTATACCCGCGCGATAGGCCGATGGCCTCAGACTATGGATTGGAATGCTGACAAACGCAGCCTTTGTAGGTGGCGACATCGTAACCGGCCAACGCACAGACATACTGGGGCCAGAAGAGCTTCAATTCGAGCGAATGATCACGAACGAAGTAGTTGCGCAGGTAAGCCTCGCTGGGATCTGTGGTGGCGTCGGAGTCCGTTTGAAAGCCCTTGATGAGCGAGTTCAATGCCACCGCTGAAAACGTTGCCTGATGATAGGTCTTAGTGTAGTCGTACTCCTCTTGCCAGGCCCCATTACTGCCCGTCCCATCCGAGGCAACGAAAACGCGGTAGTCCCTGAGAGTTGCAGTGGTCGGTTCGACTGTGGCGATCGTGAACGACGGCGCGTTGCCGTTGATGGGAGAAATTGAAGGGACCAGCTTGACTGCCACACCTAGTGCTGCTGAAGAGGCAGCAGCATTCTCGGGTTTCAGCAGACGCATCTCGTCCATGTGCGTATGAGCGAACAGGGCCAGCTGAATCACATCTCCGTAGTCCGACAGCAGCTCGGGCAGATCGCCGGAGGAAAGGAACATCTCTGGCGCACTGCCTCCGCACACATCGCGCATCTTCACCGCGGTTGAATACGGGTCAATGCCAGGAGGAATGTGTCCCATCACCCACACGTGCTGCCTCTTCTGGCGAGCTTCTGCAAGCTGAGCGCGAAGCCAGGCCATCTGCGCGTCTGCTCCGCCAGAGTCAGGCTTTCCTGAACACGACGCGTACTTGCGCGACATGAACGTGTCGTCGAGGACCAGTAGTCGTATGTGCTCCAGCGGAGCAGGCAGGGCCGCACTGTAGTAGCCGGAATCTGCGAAGGTCATGACAGCACTCTGGCGCGAGGCGGGCGGAAGACCTTCTGCGATGACCTCACTCAGATGCGAGAGAAAGCTGCTGTGTTTGTCGAGCTGGTAGTCTCCGCAGTCGGAATCGTTGTTCCCCAATGCCGCGTAGACACGAGCTTCGGGAACTGTTGTGCGCAGTTCGCCGAGCACAAACTGGATGGTTTTCTCCACGAAGCTCTGGTAAGCGTCGGGGCTCGATTTTGGAAAGAGTGCGTCGTATTTGCACGAGAACGCATGCGCGATCAGATCGCCGCTGACCGTGATGAACGCTACATCGCGCTCCTTCGATTGCATGGCCGTCAGGCTCGACGCGTACAAGCCGTATGACGTGTCTTCGCCGCGCGTGTGGCACTTTTGTTCCAGCGCGGCAAATTGCGCATCGCGATCGGAAGAATCCGCTGACCCAAGGATCGACTTCCACTGCTCGGCAGGGGCGGTGGCCAACTGGGGAGCCTTCCCTGGGTCCCAAAAGGGCTCGAAGTGTATGTCACTGATGAAGAGCGCGTGGACTGGGGTCTCGTGCGCGGTCCTGGTAACTGACTTCGGCTGAGCCGGAAGACATGAATCTGCCAGCGAAAGCGCGGCGGCAAAAGTTAGCGCTCTTGCGCAGGTGCGCAAACCCTTCATGCATTGCTCCTCGGTGGTTATGCGAGGCTCTTGGAGGCTATCCCGCGCCCGTAAGGGAAGATTGAAACGCGGAGAGTATCCGAGATCCTAAGAATGAATATAAGGCGAGCGCGGGAAAAATACGCAAACTTGCCTATTGTTCGAGGAAGCCCGGCAGCACAAATTCAAAGCCACCGCCATCGGGTCCCCAGCGGACCACGCGCGAATGGACAGTGATGGAATCTCTGCCGCCGTCGGGTCTTGCATCGACCATTTGCAGCGTCACGCGAACGATCGTGCCGGGCAACCAACGCTCGTTCGTGCACATGTAGAAACCGGTGACACTGATGTCTTTGATGGGGTGAGGGCGCGGCGCGCCGCCGGTGAAAAAGTAGGCCACCAACCCAGGCGAGGGCAGGCGGACTGCCCGGCGTTCCTCGCTGCGTTTCTGCTTGACCTTGTCGAGTTGCAGATCCGGATAGAGCCAGCAAAGGACTTGCAGTTTGAGCGACAATTCTTCTTCGTCGTCGACGATCTGCTTTCTCTCCTCCAACCGGGGATAACGGATCTCGGGCGGCCGCGCAGGATCGAATTCCGGGAAGAGTTTGTAGAGCAGACGAACATCCCACGATGGCTTCTTCTTCTTGTGAGAGATCGCGAGATCAATTTGTTTTTCAGCTGGCTTAATCTGCGTCCTTGGATAGCTTGCAGGCGCCACGGGAGCCACAGCGTTATTCGCTGCCGGCTGGGCAGACGGCATACTTGGCTGTGCCGGCGCAACGGCCGCGGTCGCTGCCACAGCAAGCGATTCCGGCACGGAGAACTCCTGAGGTACCGGAGCAGGAACTGGCTGAACGGCCCGAGGGGTCCGTTGCGTCTCAAGCGGTACGAGTGCCGTGCTCGCAGCCGGCTCAGCAACTACATCAGGCACGATCGGGATCACCGTCGCAGGTGTTTCCGGTGCGGCAGTGGGGATGTGATGCGGAACCGATGCCGAGTGTGCCGCCGTGATCGGGATGACGATCCCAAGGGTCGGCTCGCGCGGTTTCTCCTTCTCTGCAACGGCCTCGGTTGCCCCAGGAGAAGTCTCGGAAGAAATCTCAATGGTTGCTTGAGACTCGGCTGGAAGCGGAGCCGCTGCGGCGGCAGCCTCCGTTGGCGTGGGATCGGACACAGGTGGCGCCGGCTCAAGTTCTTCTTCGGGGAGAATTGCAGGAGCCAGGTTGACCGTCCGGAGGAGCCTGCCCGATTGCATGGAACTTGTGGGTTGGCTGTCCTGGATATGCTCGGTCGCACCGCTCAACTCCAGAGGAGTGGCCATGAGCCGTGTCGGCATTCTCAGTGAGAAGGCCATCTCGACCGGGGGCGGACTGGTTTGCACTGTGGTCGCGGAACCCAAACCGATCTCGCGCGATCCGGGCTGAGGCTCGTCGCCAAGAGAAGGACGAAGTGCCGGGGTGGTCCCCAGCATGGAATTTGCGCTTTTGGTGAGCCTCCCCGAGATGGCAGTATTGTGAGCCTGCGCAGTGGGGCTTTGCTCTGCGGATGCAGTTGCCCCGGGAATCGCCGATGGCGTGCCTCCATGGCCCTGAGGCAGTCCTCCATAGAAGCCGGGCAGCGAAGTTCCTGAGTTGTCTGTGGGTGGAATAGGGAAGGCGGAGTTGAAGAAGTGAGCGCCTCCCGGTTGGCTGGCTGTTGGCTGCGGGATGGATGGCTTCTGTGGTGCGCGCGACGGCCTCGGGCCCGACGAGGACTGGACTCCCGGGTCGACGGTACGAAACAGAAGGCGGTCTCCCGGTTGCATCCTCGATGAAGCAATCGATCGCGGAGGCAGAACCAATGCACTGGCCGGATCGCCGCTGAAAGGCTCGTATTCGCCTTCGACTGAGATTTCTACGCAATGGACAACAATGTAGCCAGGGTCGAGATACACCAAGTCGAAGGGCGAGAGGGTTCGTGCAACCGGAATACCCTTGAAGTTTGTCAGCCACAAGCCGGAACGGCCATCGGGTAGCCCTTCCACCAGAACTTTGAGGACTTTGAGAGGCTCGGTGGCGGCATCAACGATGATCAGACCAGAGCCAACCAGCTTCTGGTTTTTCTCGTTATAGACGTTGATGACCTTTGTATCCACGATTCCTCACTGACCGGGGATGCCCCGCCCGGCCGAGCCGATTCGCTGGGACCTCTCTCCAGCCATCGTAACACCATCAAAATCAAAAAGATGCCGAAGAACTCAAGTTCCGCCTGTGCAGACCCACTGCGCGCAGTTTTGCATTGCCAATGAACCAAGGTCAAGGCAGAATTTCATACCCCTCCACTCCGAAGTGCCGGGGAATGAAAGGCTGACGGTCGACCGGGGGCCCGCCGCCGCAGATTTCAGGCGGGGATTCCGCCAAAGAATCGGTGCACGGGTCACCTCGCCGACGTGAGCTCTGCAGCGCGCTTCACGCCATAAAAGGATTCCAGCGGGCCGCAGTGGCCATTGCAGAGAGCAAACAGTTGCAGCCCCAGGTTGGTCGGCGTCATACCGACCCCTTCGACGGGGAGGAGCATGGAACTCTTCACCCGCTCCTCAATCAGTCCCAGTTCGTAGAGGTGCTGCAACGAACGGGCCACGCGGAGCAGATCTCGGGTGTCGCTGAAGTGCATGACGTCATCGGAGTTTGCCGTGAGAGGTCGCGAGGTAAGTTGCCCGTCCGGGGCCAAGTATTTTGTGCCACGCCGGCAGGCCTCAAACAAGATGCGCACATGGGTCGGGGTCAGCTGACCGAAGATCTCGACAAAGGTCCAGCTCGCGGCGTCGTTCTTTCCGCTCGAACAGGCGGTTGCCAACAGGCCTGCCCAGTCATGCATCATCGATTCGTCTTCGGTCCACGATCCTTCTTCGAGGATGCGCAGAGCCAGCGAGGGATCGCAAAGCTCATCTCCGCCATCCGGCCATGCGGCTAAGTGGTTCTCCGCTTGCAGCGCAATCTCAACGGTGTTCCAAAGACGCTGCCCCGTCAGATTGGCACGCACTCGTTGGCGGACGTGAGTGCCGTGAGGCGCGCAAATGTGCGTGAGAAAGGCCAGAGCCTTCGCCATTTTGAATGGGGCAACGATGTCGTCTGACTCGGACTCATACGTTGCCGAGTCGACAAGGTTGATCCAGAGCAGACGGTCCACGTCCGAGGGCATCTCGAATGCAAAGGCGACGCCGTCTTCGGTGCATCGCACCACGCGCGCCTTGAGATTGACCAACGGCGCAGCGGTTTCTGCGCTGGGCGACGCGATCCGATGCAGCGTCAACGGGACGGACGCTTGCGGCTCCCAGCGATCGCTTGTCTCCAGAAAGATGCCCGTGGCGCTGATGTCGTGGATGATACTTTGGCGGATTTCCGAGCCTGTATCGTAGGTGGCCGCGAACCCGCGAAGCTGGCGGCGTTCGGCTACACGGCGGTTTCCGACGGCGATGTCGCGGAGCCAATGCTTCAAGCTCATATACTCGACCGTCCTGGCTCGCAGACTCGGGAAAAAACTCGCAGTTTTGCCCTTCGACTATCGGGTCGCAGCAGACGAAGGTCTTGCAATGATTCTAGGGTTGTGGCAAGGACCGTCGATGTGAGGCCCGTCACAGCAAGAGGGGGAGCGCACAAGCGGCGTCAAATCAGAGGGAAGCGTCCGCGGACTGCATAGCGGTCGCCGGCCGGAGCAAGGACACTTTCGTAGAGCAGAAACTCGCTGGCGATAAACCCGGAGAATGGCGGGGCCGGCGCGGAGGTGTCGGGAAGGTTTTGGGCGCGGTTCTTGCCTTCGAAGCGGGCGAGCGTGATGTGAGGATGGTAAGGGCGCGATTCCGCGACAAAGCCGCAGGGTGCGGTAGCACTCGTCACCAGCTTCTGGAGGTCGGCGAGTTGCGGAGAGACCTGCACATCGACGAAGAAGATGCCGGTGCGATCGAAGACGCCGAGACCGCCCAGCTGGACCGGCACCTTGGGCGAGCGGATCGCGCGAAGCTGCGGGATGAGCCGCGAGTACTGATCTACGCCGGTCGTGCCGAGGAACTGCAGCGTGATGTGCCAGGACTCAGGCTCGGACCAGCGCCAGCCGGTGATCTTGGGCTTCATCTGCGCGACGAGTGGGGCGAGTTCGGCAAGGGTCCCGGCGCTCAACGCAATTCCAACGAAAAGTCGCATCGCAGGAAGTCTACTCGGAGCGCCTCTCGTTGTGTAATTTCGGGGCTCATTTGCCACCCGCCTCCTTCAGAGAGAAGATAACCGCATGAGTCTCCTCTGTGCCGTCGGCGGCGTGGATGCCGATCTTTCCCCGGATCAATTGAAGCAGCATCTGACCGCGGCGCTGTTCCAGCTGGGAGCGCGCAAGCGTGTGCTGGCTGTTCCGCCGGACATCACGCGGCTTCACTCGCAGGCGGGGATGCTGACGCGCTTTGCCTGGGAACATTACGGCGACAGCTTGAAGGCGGTTCTGCCGGCGATTGGAACGCATGTGCCGATGCAGCCGGCGCAGATCGTACCTATGTTCGGCGCGATGCCGCTGGACTTGTTCAAGGTTCACAACTGGCGGACGGATATCGTGACGCTGGGCGAAGTGCCGGCGGCGTTCATTCGCGAGCAGTCGGAAGGCAAGCTGAACTTTGCCTGGCAGGCGCAGGTGAATAGGCTCATTGCGGAAGGCGGATTTGACCTGATTCTGTCGATCGGCCAAGTGGTGCCGCACGAAGTGATCGGCATGGCGAACTACTCGAAAAACATTCTCATCGGTACAGGCGGGCGCGAAGGGATCAACCGTAGCCACTATCTGGGCGCGGTCTACGGCATGGAGCGCATCATGGGCCGGGCGGACAATCCGGTGCGCGCGGTGCTGAACTATGCGACGGATCGCTTTTTGCGCGGGTTGCCGATTGTCTATGTGCAGACGGTGGTGGGCCGGAAGAGCGATGGATCGCTGGCGGTGCGCGGGCTGTTCATCGGCGATGACAGCGAGTGCTTCTATCGTGCGGCGGAGTTGAGTCTCAAGGTGAATTTTGAAATTGTGGACAAGCCGATTCGTAAGGCGGTGGTGTATCTCGACCCGGAGGAGTTTCATTCGACGTGGATCGGCAACAAGGCCGTGTATCGCACACGAATGGCGCTGGCAGACGGCGGACACTTGATCATTCTTGCTCCGGCGGTCAGAGAATTCGGCGAGGACAAGAAGATCGATGGGCTGATTCGCAAGTACGGGTATCGCGGCACACCGGCGACTCTCGCCGCTGTGGAGAAGGATGCCGATCTGGCGGCGGAGCTGGGTGCAGCGGCGCACCTGATTCATGCTTCGTCGGAGGGGCGGTTCACGATCACGTGGTGCCCTGGGCATCTAACGCGCGAAGAGATCGAGGGCGTCGGGTTCGAGTGCGGGGATCTGGCGACGATGATGCGGCGCTACGATCTGGCGAAGTTGCGGCACGGCTATAACACGGTCGATGGCGAGGAGATCTTCTTCATCGCCAATCCGGGGCTGGGGTTGTGGGCTCATGCGTCAAGGCTGGAGACAAAGCCGGAGTTGGTAAAGGCGGCTGGTTAGCGGCGCAGGAGTTTCAGAGCCCTGAAATATCAAGGTTGCCGGAGTTACATGGGGACTCATCTGTTTTGTGATAGGGGCCATATTCAGCTTCACACTCGGCAGCAACGATTTTTGGAGCGGGGCAGCCGTTTATCTCGCGCTCTTTTTACTGCCCCTACCAATAGCGTTTATTGCAGTGTGGCTTCCAAGGGTTGCGGCGATCGCACTGATTACCTGTGCGGCGATTAGTGTGACAGTTTCTGCCGTAATCAGCATTTCATTCGCCTCTACTCCTGATCTTGCTGGTCTTTGCAAATTCACTATGTTCCATGTTCCGCACCTTGTCTTCGCTGTGGGTTACATCAAGGCATCAAAAGCTCCTGACTCTGGCGAGGAACGGCCATCTGTCGGCGTGGCCTAGCTCCGTCGAGCAGCCAGCAAGGCCATCCCGCTCCCAGCTCTTTACAGGTTGAAGATGCTTAGACGACGCTAAGCTCCTTGAGCAGGAACGCATAGTCGAAGGCGATCTCTTTCAGGTAGTCGTAGCGGCCGCTGGCTCCGCCGTGGCCGGCCTGCATGTTGGTGACGAGCAGCAGCGGGTTCTGGTCGGTCTTCAGGGTGCGCAGTTTCGCGACATACTTCGCTGGCTCCCAGTACATGACCTGGCTGTCGAAGAGCGAGGTCTTGACTAACATGGCTGGGTAACTCGCGCGCTTCAAGTTATCGTAGGGCGAGTAACTCAGCATGGTCTTGAAGTACTTCTCTTCGTTGGGATTGCCCCACTCCTCATATTCGGGGACGGTGAGAGGCAGGGAGTCGTCGAGCATGGTATTCATCACATCGACGAAGGGCACGTGGGATAAAACTGCTCGAAACAAATCGGGGCGCAGGTTGGTGACCGCGCCCATTAACAATCCTCCCGCAGACCCGCCCTCGATGGCGACGCGCGCCGGATCGCCGTAGCCGGCCTTGGTCAAGTGCTCCACACACGCGATGAAGTCGGTGAAGGTATTGCGCTTCAAGAGCATCTTGCCCGCGTCGTGCCAGGGCTTGCCGAGATCGCCGCCACCGCGAATGTGCGCGTAGGCGAGGACAAGGCCGCGATCGAGCAGGCTGAGACGATTGGAATTGAAGCCCAGCGGCAGGGCATAGCCATAGGACCCGTAGCCGTAGGCGTATAGGGGATTCTTGCCGGCAGCCCGTTTGTCTTTGCGATACACGATGGAGACGGGGACCTGCACGCCATCGAGTGCAGTGGCGTGGACACGCTCGCTGGTGTAGAGGGTGCGGTCGAAACCTGCCGGAATCTCCACCTGCTTGAGCAGCGTCGAGCTGCCGCCCGCAATGTCGTACTCGAAGACCGAGCTGGGCGTGACCAGCGACTGGTAGGCGTAGCGATATTTCGTCGTGTCGAAGATGCGGTTGATGTGTGGACCTGCGCTGTAGGCAGGCTCCGGGAACGCGATCTCGCTGGTCTGCTTTGCAGTGGTCCCTTCGCCGCCGAAGGACCAGAGACGCAGCCGCGGCAGCCCGTCCTCGCGCTCGCTGGCGACGAAGAAGTTGGCAAAGAGATCGACATCTTCGAGCATGATGCCGTCGCGATGGGGGATGAGTTCGGTCCAGTGGTCACGATCGGGCGAGGCGACGGGTGCGGTCACAAGGCGGAAGTAGCGGCCCTTGTCGTTGGTGCGGATGAAGAAGAAACCGTCGCGATGATCGATGGAGTATTCGTGCTCGTCTTCGCGTGCGGCGATGAGGGTGAAGTTGCCGGTGGGATTGTCGGCGGCGAGGACATGGCACTCGCTGGTGATGTGGCTGGCGGATTCGAGAATGATGTACTTGCCGTCGCGGGTTCGGCCTGCGCCGAGATTGAAACGCTCGTCATCGTCCTGATAGACGAGCACGTCGGTCTTGTGATCGGACCCAAGCACATGTCGCCACAATTGATATTGGCGCTTCTGCTCTTCATCTTCTACCGAATAGAAAAGGGTCTTGTTGTCGGCGGCCCAGGTGACGGAGCCGACGCGCTCGACGGTTTCGGGGAGGGTGTCACCGGTTTCGAGGTCTTTGATGTGCAGCGTGTACTGGCGGAAGCCGGTGGTGTCGGTGGTGTAGGCGAGCCAGCGGCCGTCGTCGGAGATGTCGGTCGCCCCGATGGAGAAAAACGCATGTCCCTCGGCCAGCTGGTTGCCGTCGAGGATGACTTCTTCGAGGGCGTCGGCGTGCGGGCCGGTCGCGTCCGGTTTGGCTGCGGCGCGCTTGCGGCAGTAGATGGCGTACTGCAGGCTCTCTTCCGTCCGGGAGTAGTACCACCAGGCGCCGTCACGGTAGGGAACGGAGACGTCGGTCTGCTTGATGTGGCTGAGCATCTCGTTGTAGAGGTCGTCGCGCAGGCCGGCGAGGGGCGCGGTGACGGCGTCGGCGTAGGCGTTCTCGGCCTCGAGATAGGCGTGGACCTCGGGGCTCTCTTTTTCGCGGAGCCAGGCGTAGTCGTCGCGGAGGGTGATGCCGTGCAGGACGGTCTCTCGCGGCTCGATGCGGGCAATCGGCGGGGCCGGAATGGGTGCGGGAGGGATCGGGGTCTCGTTCATCTCCTCTCCAGTGTATGAGGCGACGGCGTGGATGGAGGGATTGGCTGGCGGGTCTGAGATTTGTCCGGAAGACTTAGGTGCAGCGAGCAAAAGAAAACGGGAGCCGATTCGGGCTCCCGCAGGTTTGTTCGATGCTTGGATTCAGAGTAGCGCGGACGAGGGAAATACTTCGCAAACGCGGATTGCCAGGGCGATGACGAAGGTCAGCCACCCCGCGGGCGAGGACCTGTCCGCGGGGACCCCGGTTTGCCGGATTTTCTTGCACAACGCTGGCTACCGGCTTAGGTCGATACGTCCTAGGCCTAATACTGGGTGACTGCATTGTGGACGCGGCCGATCATGCGTTCGAGGAAGCCCATCCGGTCGGTGGTCTGGTGGACGACACGGACGCTTCAGCTATGGGGCGAAGGGCTCTTCTTCGCTGGCAGTGACGTCGACGTCGCGGCGCGAGAAGAAGAAACGCAATCTCCACACGCTGGGTTCGGCGTGGCCCTCGCGCAGCGGAGGGTCGAACTTCCACGTGAGCGCGGCGCGTTGTGCGACCCGGGCGAAGTAGTTACCGGGTCCGGGGGAAACGTAGGATATGTCGGCAACCGAACCATTGCGATTTACGGTGACGCGGAGGATGACCAGAACAGACGCGCGCATGCTGTCCGCGGCTTCAGGTGAGACGGCGGGCAAGACGCGATTGGCGACGGCGCCGGGCGCGTTGCGGGGGCGCGAGGGGAGCTTCTGCTCGGGTTGAGGCTGGGTGGGCTGAGGCTCGGGGTGTGCGGTGGAGGGGGAAGTGGATGCATCGCTTGAAGGAGTGGTGGGAGATACAGGTTGCGGAGTGGGTTCGTCGCTGCTCGGAACGGATTCAGCAATGGACGAAGGCGGAGTCGATGCCTGAGCCGAGTCCGGAGTCGAGGGATCTGTTTGCGGCGTCGCTTGAGCCGGCAGGGTGCCGGGCTGGGCGGACGGCTCGGCTGAGGGCTGTACAGAGGCCGGCGATGGAGCCGCGGTGCTCTGGGGTGCGCTCTGTTGCGGGTGCGAGTCTCCGGGGCTCGACGGCGGCAGATATTTGGCGAGCTCCGGCGGTAAGCTGAGGTTGCCTGTCAGAGCCAGCACGACACCGCCCAGAGCAAGAAGAACGAGGATGCCGAACACGAGTGGAAGTTTGGATCGGCGCGGCCGCTCGGCCTCTTCGTGCAAGCGCAGCGCAGGGGCAGAGCGAGGCTCTTCCGGCTTCCACCGCGCGGATGGCGATTGGGCGGTGGGCTCGGCATCGATGGGCTGTGGCCCTGCCGATGGCGGGAGCAGCGCAGGAGGGTGCTGCAGCGTGAGGCGGGCCACCAGCTCATCGGCAGACGGAAGGGGTGCCGGCGCCGGCGGCTGAACGATGCGCGCTTTGATGTCCGCCAACGTGCAACGCGATGCGGGGTCGAGGCGGAGGCATTCCGGCACGATCTCGCAGAAAGGCAAGGGAAGCGACTGCGGAATCTCGGGCGGGCGATTGGCGGCCGGGTCCCAGAGCAGAGGATGCTGCGTGAGAGCTTCAATGAGAGTGCCGCCGAGCGACCAGACATCCGCGGCCGGAGACAGATTGCCGGATGCAAGCTCGGGGGCGTCAAAGGAAACGGGTTTGCCAAGACGCGTGGGAACCGCGGCGGCGACGAGAAAGCTATCGGTGGAGAGCTTCAGTTGATCGCCGGAGACGAGAATGTTGGACGGCTTGACGTGGCCGTGCACGAAGCCTTTGGCGTGGAGATAGGAGAGCGCATCGACGACGGGGTAGACGATATTGCTCGCCTCATGCGGTTTGAGTGGGCGATCCTGAATGAACTGCGAGAGCACGCGATCGGCGCATTCGGTGACGAGGTAGACCAGGCCCGCACCGTCGACTGAGTATCGGCCCGTCTCGAAGACCGGCATGAGATTGGGATGTGCCAGGCGGCGCGCGATCTCCCAGAGCGAGAGCCATGCTTCGGCGTCTGAATCTTCGGCGAGGATGAGCTTGATGGCGGACCGGTGTGCTCCCTGGCGCAGTGTGACAAAGACACTGCACTCAGGGCTGCCGCCCAGCCATTCGAGGAGAGCGAACTTTCCGTCGATCGTACGCCCCTCCCAGAGCTGGCTGATCGAAGGCGTCGAAGCGCTGCCCATGCTGACTCGATTCTAGCGGAGTGGAGCGATGTAGATGGCAGCCGGTGACGTGCGGGTTGCGGAAATTCGGACAATAATCATGCGGCCACTTCGGACGGCGGACCAGGGGCGATAGAGAGCCTCTTGGGGAACCAATGACCCGTTCCCCACGTACAATGGAGTGCGATGAAAGCTTTTCAGCGCACGAAGCTTTTTGGCCTGCTTGTTTGCGGGCTTTTTCTTTCTTGCCTTTCGTTGCTCCACGCCGAGCAAGTCAAGGACCTGCCCAAGCCTACCGACTACGTCAGCGATTTTGCTCATGTTCTTTCGCCGCAGGCGGTCGAGGAGCTCGACAGTCTCTGCAGCCAGCTCGATCATTCCAAGGCCAATTCTCAGATCGCGATTGTCACGGTTCACGACCTTGACGGCGACGACGCGGCAGATTGGGCGAATCAACTGGAGGACGCCTGGAAGATCGGCAAAAAGGGCTCGGACAAGGGCGTGCTGGTTCTGCTGGCGGTCGACGTCCACAAATACCGGATCGATGTAGCATATGGGCTCGAGGGGATCCTGAACGACGCCAAGGTAGGCGATATCGGCCGGTCGATGGTGCCCTATCTGCGTTCACGCGACTATGACAGCGCGGTGACGATGGCCGTGGGCCAGGTGGCGCAGGCGATCGCGGCGGATGCAGGCGTAACGCTCACGAATGAGCCGCAGGAGCAGGCGCAGCCGCAGGTGCGGCATGGCGGCGGTGTGCTGCCTTTCCTGTTGTTCATCCTCATCTTTCTGTTCTTCGGCGGATTCACGATCTTCCGGATTTTGGCGGTGCTGGGGCTATTCGGCGGAGGATTTCGCGGCGGGCCGTGGATGGGCAGCGGCTGGGGCGGCGGCGGTGGAGGATTTGGCGGAGGAGGTGGTGGGGGCAGCGGTGGCGGAGGATTCGGCGGGTTTGGCGGTGGAAGCTTTGGCGGTGGCGGCGCCGGGGGAGACTGGTGAGAGACAGGGAATAGGGAATCGGGAATAGGGAATAGAGATCGACGGAACAAGGGAAGGTGGCTTCTGCTTGCGGAG